>CAMYIS010000061.1 GCA_947258485.1 uncultured Woeseiaceae bacterium | reverse complement strand
CGCTTTCTTTGAATTTCACTGGTTTAGGGGCTGCGGCACTGCTATTATCCGCGCCCGAACGCCCGTCCCAGCTGATTATTAGCACCGCAGCGGCTGCCCGAAAGCACCTCGAGGACCGGCATGGATTACGTGCACCCACCGCGTTTGTATGACCGGGTTCTCGCTTCGGCAGGAGTCTGAGAGCACCTGCGGGCATGGCGGCGAACGAGGTTGGTGACAGAAATGGATTACACAGAGCTGAAGCAAAGAGATGAAAGACCTTAGCACTTACCGGAATATCGGCATTTTTGCCCACGTGGACGCGGGCAAGACAACAACGACGGAGCGCATTCTCAAGCTCACGGGCAAGATTCACCGCACGGGTGAGGTTCACGACGGCGAGGCCACGACGGACTTCATGGAGCAGGAACAGGAGCGCGGCATTACGATTCAGTCCGCTGCGACGAGCTGCGAATGGGACAAGCACCGGCTGAATATTATCGACACCCCCGGACACGTCGACTTCACGATCGAAGTGTATCGATCCCTGAAAGTACTCGACGGCGGCGTGGGCGTCTTCTGTGGCTCGGGCGGCGTCGAACCGCAGTCCGAGACGAACTGGCGCTACGCCAACGATTCGGAAGTCGCGCGTATCATCTTCGTCAACAAGCTTGACCGCATCGGCGCCGATTTCTATCGGGTCGTCAAGCAGGTCAAGGACGTGCTGGCGGCTAACCCGCTCGTCATGGTTCTACCGATCGGTGTGGAAGACAACTTCAAGGGCATCGTGGATCTCCTCACGCAAAAAGCCTGGATCTGGAGCGATTCGAACGATCCGGAGTCTTACGAAATTGTCGATGTTCCCGAAGACATGAAAGACCTTGTAGAGGAATGGCGCGAGAAGCTGGTTGAAACGGCGGTCGAGCAGGACGATGACCTGCTCGAACAGTACCTCGAGGGCAATGAACCGTCGATTGAGGACCTTAATCGCTGTATTCGTAAAGGCACGATCAACCTCGATTTCTTCCCGACCTACTGTGGTTCTGCTTTTAAAAACAAAGGCATACAGAATGTTCTTAATGCAGTAGTTGCATATCTGCCGAACCCGACCGAAGTCAAACCGCAGCCCGAAATTGACCTCGAAGGCCACGAGACGGGCGGCGTTGCAGTCGTCGATCCGTCGAAGCCGCTGCGCGCGCTGGCGTTCAAGATCATGGATGACCGTTATGGCGCCCTGACTTTCACGCGTATTTACTCGGGGACGCTCAAAAAGGGCGATAACGTACTCAATACTTTTACGGGCAAAACAGAACGCATCGGCCGTATCGTCGAGATGCACGCCGACTCGCGCGAAGAGCTCGACACGGCGCAGGCGGGTGACATCGTCGCCCTCCTCGGCATGAAAAACACGCGGACAGGGCATACGCTCGCAGACGCCGATAATCCGGCGACACTTGAGCCGATGGTTTTTCCGGACCCCGTGATCTCCGTGGCCATTTCGCCGAAGGACAAAGCCGGCAACGAGAAGATGGGCGTCGCGCTCAACAAAATGGTGCAGGAAGACCCGTCGTTCCAGGTTGCGACCGATGAAGACTCGGGTGAAACCCTGATCAAGGGCATGGGCGAGCTGCACCTCGACATCAAGGTCGATATCTTGCGTCGCACGCACAAGGTCGACGTCGAGATGGGCAAGCCACAGGTCGCCTACCGCGAGACGATCACACAGATGATCGAAGACACGTACACGCACAAGAAGCAGTCGGGTGGTTCGGGTCAGTACGGCAAGATCGAGTACCAGATCGAGCCGGCCGAGAAGAACGCGGGCTACGTATTCGAATCCAAAGTGACGGGCGGTAACGTTCCGCGCGAATACTGGAGCGCAATCGAGAAAGCGTTTGCAAGCTGCATGGGCGAAGGTACATTGGCCGGCTACCCGCTTCTCGACGTGAAGTTCACGCTGCTTGATGGCGCATATCATGCCGTCGATTCATCGGCACTCGCATTCGAGATCGCGACCAAGGCCGCGTATCGCCAGTCGGTGCCGAAAGCCGGACCGCAGATACTCGAGCCCATCATGAAGGTGGACGTTTTTACGCCGGATGACAATGTCGGTGACGTCATTGGCGACCTGAATCGACGCCGCGGCATGATCAAGTCACAGGATGCAGGCGCCACTGGCGTTCGCGTCAAGGCTGAAGCACCGCTGGCCGACATGTTCGGTTACATCGGTCACCTGCGGACGCTGACATCAGGTCGTGGTCAGTTTTCCATGGAGTTTTCGCACTACGCACCGTGCCCGCAGAATGTTGCTGACGAAGTCATCAAGGAAGCACAGGAACGCAAGGCCAGGAAGTAGCAACGCGTCAAACGTGATCAAGCCCCCGCAGGTGCAGCCTGCGGGGGCTTTTTTGATGCCCTGACCGCGTCAAAGCTAAAGAACGCGACCGCCACCCAGATACAGCCAAAACAGATCAGGTGGGCCGTCGTCAGCAGCTCCCCGTAATAGATGCCGACACAAAACTGCAGCGTCGGCGCCAGGAATTGCATGAAGCCGATTGTCGTCAGAGGCAAACGCCGCGCCGCCAGCGCAAAAAACAGTAACGGTACCGCAGTCAGGGGCCCCGCCATGATCAGCCAGGCTGTCAGCGCACCATCGCCGCTGGCGAAAGCCGCCTGACCGCTGGATTTGATCCAGGCAAACCAGGCTAAGGCGAAAGGAAGTAACAGCAGCGTTTCTATGAACAGTCCCGGCATGCCGCCGATGACAACTCGCTTTCTGATGACCGCATAAATTGTGAAGCTGATCGCAAGAAATAGCGCCACCCAGGGTACCTGCCCGCCGCTGATCGTCAACACAAGGACACCAAGCGCAGCAAGTGCCACCGCGAGCTTTTGCAATCGTCGCAGCCTTTCCCCAAACATGATGATGCCACCGAGGGTGTTGGTCAGAGGATTGATGTAGTACCCGAGGCTGGTTTCGAAGATCCTCTCGTCCTGAATCGCCCAGATGTAGACGAGCCAGTTGAGCGCGATAAACAATGCAGACAGCGACAGCCAACCGAGCATCTGGCGATGCGTCAGGGCTCGGCGGACCTCTTGCCATTGGCGCCTCGCAAACAGGATCACGGCACCGAACGGAACAGCCCAGATGATACGGTGTGAAAGGACCTCGAGGGGATCGACAGACCCCACGACCTTGAAGTAGACCGGCAGGAAGCCCCAGAGCACATAGGCAATCAAGCCGGCGATGACACCATCCCGGATTTCGGAAGTTTGTTTCGGCAATTGAGTCGGACCGATCTGGGCTGAGCGCGTATTCTGACCGTTTTTGGTCACCAAATCAGGCATTTAGCTGATTTGAACCCAGACTGGGCTTCTCGTAAGGCCACACAGACGATTTGGCCACTTAGCAAGGTGATCGGACCGCCATGTACGAACAACATTTTGGGCTCAGGAAACGCCTCTTCCCGGCACAGGCTACGGGTGCCGATGTTTTCGTCGGGCCCCAGACTGCCAAGACCATGGGGGGCTTCAGAAAGGCCCTGGCCGCCCAGGATGCCGTCGTTACTGTTTCAGGACCTGTCGGAACTGGCAAGACGACGCTGGTTCACCGCGCTCTCGAAGGACTAGGCACCAAGTACAAGACCATTCGTGTCGGCCGCATGGAAATGAAAAGCAGCGATGTACTTGAATCGCTACTTATCGTACTCGGTGTTCAAGATCGACCGTCAGGAACGATTGCGCGATTCGCCGCGCTTCGCAGGAAGTTGAAGGAACTGCAGGAAGCGGAAGTCCGGGTCTTCATCGTCATCGAAGATGGCTTGCGTACGGGCGCCGAAACACTGGCTGAACTGGAGGCGCTCACCGCCGCAGATGCCGGCGATTCTGACGGTGCCAGCATTATTGTGATGGGCGACGAACGCCTGCCTCAATTCATGCAGGATCCCGAAGTTGCGCAGTTGCAGCAACGCGTCCGGCAACGCCACACAATATTGCCCCTCTGTACCGCAGAACTACGCGGTTACCTGACACATTGTTTCCGATTGGCTGGCGGGGATTTCGAGCATGTATTTGACGCCAGGTCAGCCGAGTTACTGCACGAACTCAGCAACGGGATTCCCAGGATCGCAAACAACCTTGTCGAGTCCACTTTGGTGGCGGCTGCCGGCCAGGGCATCGACAGGATACCCGCGACGCTCATGGCGACAGTCGCGTCCGATGAATACGGGCTCAGCGCTGATAACTTCGATTTCTCCATCCCGGAACCGGTTGTGGAGGTCACACCCGAACCAGCGCCCGAGCCAGAACCGGTTGTCGATGTTGCACCCGAACCCAAGCCCGAGCCCGAGCCCGAGCCCGAGCCGGAACCCGTTGTCGATGTTGCACCCGAGCCCGAGCCCGAGCCGGAACCCGTTGTCGATGTTGCACCCGAACCCAAGCCCGAGCCCGAGCCCGAGCCGCCCAAGACTGGAGAAACGCAACCCGTTATCGTCTTCTCCGACGAGACCGAAGAACCGCCCGAGGATGACGACGAAATTCCGCATTTGATTCAGGACACGCTGCCGGATCTGAAAACACTGGCACCGCAATTCGCAACACTTCCGGATGAAGATGCGGAGGAGATCCCGGAGCTCGCCGCGGAGCCCGGGGCTGACTTCGAGTCGGTTACCGAGATCATTCCTGAACTCGAAGCCGAACCCGTTGCCGAGGTTATTCCTGAACTTACGCCCGAGCCCGAACTCGATCCCGAATCCGAGCCGGAGGCTGGCCCCGGGCGCGACTTCGAATCGGTCACCGAGATCATCCCGGAACTCGAAGCCGAACCCGTCGCCGAGGTTGTTCCTGAACATACGCCTGAGTCCGCGCCAGAACCGGAACCCGTCGCCGAGAAAATGCTCGAGCTCGAGCCGGAACCAGAGCCGGTCGTCGCTGAAAATGATGCAGGACCTGAAGTAACACCCGAACCCGTCGCCCAAGATGCTGCTGCCGACGAGGTACCGGAGTGGGATCGTGACCCGACGTTTGCCGAGCTCAAACCAGATCTGGATGCGCTTGAAAAAGCGATGGCCTTCGCACATGGCGTACCGGTTGATAAACCCGGTGAAACGCCGGAGTCACCCAAAGGGCTCTCGGACAACGCCGGAGAGAAAGAAGCAATACCCGAAATTACCCTGGACAAATCGATCGAAACCGGCATCGAAGCGCACCTGATGGAAGAACCCTCGGATATTCTGCCGCCAGAAAGCACGAAGTCGGACGTCGAGTTGGACAAGATCGCCCAGGAAATCGGCAGCGCAAAAACACTCGACGACATCGACGACAAAATGGCCGAAACGTTGTTTGGATCGGGAATCAGCATGATCGCTGCACAGATACGCGCCAATCCGCCCAAGGATGAGTCGGCAAACGATGCAATACAGGTTGAGCCGGACGTACCGCAGCTCGAGCCCGAGGCACCACAGCTTGAGCCGGACATACCGCAGCTCGAGCCCGAGGCACTACAGCTCGAGCCCGAGGCACCGGCGGCGCCTGCCCCTGCTGTTCCTGAGGTAGCCGAAGAAATTTCGCTGGAAACAAAAAAAACCGTTCCCAATGCGGGACCGGATCTTTCGGCTTCACAGCGCTTGAAGACAGTGCGCGCGTTGAATGCAGACCTGCATCCGTCATTGCGCGAACCGGAAGCGACAAACGGCGCCGCAGCGAAAGAAAACGATGCACCTCAACCCATCGAGGATCAGATAAATACGTCGATAACGCAGACTCTGAAGGCGCTTAAAGTCCCTCCCGAACCGGTGGACGAGCCCGAAGAGGAGCGTAAAACTGGTTTTTTCAGCCGTTTCCGCCGCTCATAGAATGCCGCGCACGGGCTAAGCCGGACTAGTCGCCGATTGCATTGATCGCGTCGAGTCGCGCCGCCTCAAATTCATCTCCCGCGTTCCAGGCCGGCATTTCGTCGGCATTGGCAATGGCCAGTCCCGTCCAATAACCGAGCAGTGCATCCTCCACCATGCCGTCGAAATTCCAGCTCGGATCGTATTCGTCGGAAGGCTGGTGATAAACAACTTCAGTGTGGTGATCCTGCTGCTGCCGCCCCCACCCAGGCGGGCGGTCAACGAAGTCTGTGCCCGCTTTCAAGTACATCGCCGGGACGCCAATCTTCGCCAAATTGAACTGATCGGAGCGGTAGAAATAGCCTTTGTCGGCAAATTGATCCGGTTTGACGACGCGTCCCTGCTCGGCTGCAATCGCCAAAAGGATCTGATCGATCGAGGATTTACCCAAACCTATAAACGTCACATCGTGAGTGTGGCCCCAGATATTGGCGCTGTCGTAATTGATATTTGCGGCGATCTTCCCCGGCGCAAACGTCGGATGCGCGGCGTAGAACTCCGAGCCAAGCAAACCCTGTTCTTCAGCACCGACAAGCGCGATCAAGACCGAGCGACGCGGCGCCTCGGGCAGCGCTTTAATTGCGCTGGCGATTGACATGACCACAGCAACACCGCTCGCATTATCCCTGGCGCCATTGTAGATCGCATCGCCGTCGTCATTGGGCGTGCCGATGCCGAGATGATCGTGATGCGCGGTGTAAATGACCGCCTCGTCACTGAGCGCCGGGTCACTGCCCGGTATCAAGCCGAGAACGTTGGCCGACTGCACGCGCTGAAGATCGACCTTCATGTCGATTGACGTCGTAATGCCGAGTGGCACTGGTTTGAAATCCCGGTTGAACGCAGCTTCTCGGAGCTCATCCAGATCGAAGCCAGTCATGCGCACGAGCTCGCGTGCGGAGTCCTCGGTTACCCAGGCGTTAGTCTGGATGCGCGGCTCGTCGCCGGCCGGCAGCTCGAACTGCACGCCGGTCCAGGACGTTTGGACGACCTGGAACGGATATGGGCCGCGCTCAGGTACTTGTAGTCCCAGCGGCCGTACCAGAGCCGCGTCTCGCCGCCAAAGAGCTCGGGATCCCAGTCCGGATCGTTGTTCATCATGAGCAGGACCTTGCCCTTCAGATCCGCCCCTTTGTAGTCATCCCAGTCGAATTCCGGCGCCTGGATGCCGTAACCAACAAAGACAAGCTCGGCGTCATCGATCGCGGCTCTCTCCTCCTGCACGCCGCTGCCAACGATGAACTGATCCCACTGCTTCAGCACCAGGGAACTGTCTTTAGCTTTGAAAGTCCACGTCTCGGGCTGCGACGCATTGATTCCAACAAGGTCGAACGGTTGCTCCCAGGTATCGTCTTCGGCACCTGGCTGCAGCCCAAGCGCCGCCATCTGTTCGGCCAGGTATTTGCGTGCTGCGACGTCGCCGCGGGTCCCGGGACCACGACCCTCGTATCGATCATCGGAAATCTCCGCGACAATGCCGCGCATGTAGTCGCCCTGTATCTGCTGGGCGGCCTTCTCCGCTGCCGGGTTTCCGCCTGCCATAGCGGCAGCGCCTGCAGGCGGCTGATCGGTCGTCGTGTCAGGCGTTGCAGCCGGCTTGCTGCACGCAGTGAGGGCCGTCGCCACGATGATGGCGGCCAGAATTGTCAATTGCTTCACGTTCTTCTCCCGGGCGGGTTACGCGTTGAAAAGTTCGTCCAAAAAATTCTGCATGGCGATCCACGAACGCCGATCCGCGTCCGCGTCATAGATAGTGCCCATAGTCTTGTCATTTGCCGCCGGATTGGTGAATGCATGAACCGTGTTTCCATAGGCATGCAACTGCCAGTCGGCGCCCATCGCCGTCAGCTCTTTCGATAGTTCGATAACGCTGTCGGGAGTGGCCATCGGATCATCCCAACCGTGCAGCGCAAGCACTTTCGCTTTTATCGTATTTCCCGCGGTATTTCCCGGTGCACCGAGCAGGCCATGAAAACTCACAACGCCCGCGAGACTTTCACCCGTTCGCGCGATATCCAGGACACACAGGCCGCCGAAACAAAAACCGATAGCGGCAATTTTCGAGCCATCGACCTCATCTTGGTCACGCAAGGTAGCCAGCGACAACAACAGGCGCTTCTGCAGCATTGCGCGATCCTCGAGAAACGGCTGCATGAGAGCGCTGTTCTCTTCGGGATTGCTGCCACGCACGCCTCTGCCGTACAGGTCGAGAGCGAAAGCTGCGTATCCGAGCCCGGCAAGCGCATTGGCTTTGCCCACTTCGTAATCACTGCGACCAGACCAGGCATGCGATACAAGAATGCCGGGCCGCGGACCGGACACGCTGTCATCCCATGCCAGCTGACCCTCGAGTAGGACCTTGCCGTCGCGATATTCGATGGGGCGGTTCTGGATGCCCATAACTAGTCGCGTCGAATGACGAACACTTCGTATCTGCCGTCCGGGCCGATGTACCAGGACGCCACGGTACTCGTGACACCGACGATGATCGCGCCAAACAAGGCCGACCAGAAACCCGCAACCGTGAAATTGTCCAGTAGCGCCGCCACCAGACCGAACATTGCGGCGTTCAGCACGAGCAAGAAAAGTCCCAGCGTAATTATCGTAATCGGCAGAGTGAGCACGAACGCGATCGGGCGAATCAGGCCGTTGACCAGGCCGAGAAGCAGCGCAGCCAGAATAAACGTGCCGGTGCCGACGATAGTGACACCGGGAAGAATTTTCGATGCGAGAAAAAGACCCAGCATCGCAATGAGCATTCGAATCAAGAACCCCTGCATCGGCCCATTATGGCTGCATACAGGGTGCCTGAAAAGCCCCTAGTACGAAGCGCTTACCATGATTGCGGCACGCGCTCGATCTTGCTGACGTCGTAGCCAACATTTTCGGCCAATTCCACCAAGCGTTCATAATCTGCGTCTGGGATCGTCGGCGTACGCGCCATGATCCAGATAAAATCGCGTTTCTGACGCGCGATGACCGTCTGCGAATAGTTTTCGTCAAGGTAGATGATTCGGTAGTCGGCCTTTATTGGCCAGATAAACCTCATTCCCCAGGTTGCGTTTGTCTGCGTATCCGTGACAAAGCCCTTCGGGTTGTACTGCTTTTTCTTACCGTCGAACCCGTCTTTCAAGAACGTAAACGTCGTTTGTATCGAACCATCGTCGTTCAGTGCATAGGATTCGACGGCATTATGGGCCCCCTTCTCGAGAAACGTGGGGATATTCCCAATGACGTACCAATCCCCCATAAAGCGTTCGATATCCACATAATCAACGGTCTGCATAGGTGAGCTCATAGCGAATTATCCGGCCACCTTTGGCGACCGACTCGAGTGCCAGCCACTCGTTATCTGTCGAGTACCACAGCTTCAGCTGCATCTTTTCCGCGGTCAGCCGGTACGCAGATGCCGCCACTTCCTGACCCCTTACAGTTATCGGCTGACTACCGAGTGACTCGACCTCCACATCGATGTATTCACCGGACTGGGAATTAAGCAGCCTCGTCTGCTGCAGGAATTCGGGGTCCCAGTAAGCAAAGGTCATGACGCAGTCCGAGAGCGCATTCGTCTCGCTGCCGTCATCAACTATGAACTCGTCCTGTACCTGGGTACCGCTAACTGCGAGTTTTTTGCCGTTTGCCTGTGTCCTGGCTTCGATTTTCCTGAGACAGCCATCCGACCAGACCTCGGTGTTTTCGTGCCGGTACCGGAATGCGTTGATGAACAAGAATCGGACATCAAATTTCGCCTGACTCGTTACCCGGCGCTCATCGCCCAAATCGGTCAGTTCAAAACGGTGGTAGCCGATCTTGTCTCCATCAAGCAGCACCGAAAAATCCCAGCTCTGCGACGTGGCTGCCGAAGCGGCAGTGACGGGAAACGCCAGGACGGAAACTGCCAATAATGGCAAACAGAATGCGTGTAAACGATTCATGACAATTGAACCTCCTCCGAAAGGATAATAGACATTCACTCAGATATCTCCTGTGTTACCAACTCGTCCGACATGCCGTCCAGCTTTGTCGACAGTGCAAGCAGGAATGGCATCGCGATAGCCCAGCCGATGGCCAGTGCAAGCAACGCTGCGAAGTAATCCAGGAAAATTATCCCGCCGAGTTTTTGACCGGCTATGTATGACGCTGGTCCGCCAATCGCACCGAACACGGCCGCGAGTATCGGTCGCCCTTTCAGCCAGCCCATGGACAGATTGAGCGTAGTGCCGAACAGCATCCACATTGTCACGATCCAGTAAGGCGCCAGCAAAGCGCTGAACTGGCCCGACGGATAGGATACCCACTCGAAAGCAACGAGCAGGCTGTCGAAAAACAGACCGAGCATGCCGCACGCGATGATCAAACCCAATTCGAAGTGCGGACGACGTGCCTGCTTGAAGTGGATCGCGAGTACGAACAGGAGCACCAAGGGCCCCAGCCACGGCATTTGTTTTGCTGCGCCAATCACCGACGAAAACCAGCCGACCTGGAACGCTATAAAGTTGATGAGCATGGCCATATCAGGTACCCGCTTTTTTGAAGGAAAAATGGCTGACGAACCATTCGTTTCCGTTGTTGAACCGAAAGAGCTCCTCGCAAGCCATAAAAAACATGCGCCAGCGCATCCACCATCGACCCGCCTCCGCCTCGCCGTAAGTATCGGCGAGAATCTCCATTACGGCACCGCGCCGGCTATCCATTCGATCGAGCCATGCACGACAGGTCTTCGCGTAATGCTTGCCATTCCAGGCCCAGCGTCGCTCCAGGTTCAGGTCTTGCTGGAACAGCAACGGGAGCTCGGCGCTCGGCATGATTCCACCGGAGAAAAAGTGCCTGCTCATCCAGTCGCTGGGGCCTTTGTCGATGTACTCGTAAGGGGTCGAGCGGTGACAGAAGATATGCATGAAGAATCGGCCGTCCCGAACCAGCCATGAGCTAATTCTGCGGAACAACTCCTCGTAGTTGCGCATGTGCTCGAACATCTCGACCGATACGACGCGATCGAAAGTATCGCCTGCTTCAAAATAGTTCATGTCACAGACGATGACAGAGATGTTCTCAATACCGCGCTCGGCCGCTTTTGAATCGATGAAGTCACGCTGTGACTGAGAATTGGAGACGGCGGTCACAGACGCGTTCGGAAAGTGCTCCGCCATCCACAGTGACAATGAGCCCCAGCCACAACCCAAGTCGAGCACTTTCATGCCGTCCCGGATGCCGGCTCTTTCTACGGTGAGACGCAGTGCTGCTTCTTCCGCCTCGCCCAGCGTACCAACGTCAGCGGACCAGTGGCAGCAGCTGTATTTGCGGTTCTCACCCAGCACCTGGACGAAAAACTCCGCAGGCACTTCATAGTGCTGCTCATTGGCAAGCTCCGGAACCAGGGCTATTGGCGACGTGCGCATCATGCTGGCGAATTCGCTGAGCGCCCGGGCCGAAAACTCGACATCTCCGGCCTTGATCTCGGCGAGTTTGCGTTCGAGCAGCCGCCGCATGCCGCCACGTATAACGGTATCCGGGACCAGTCCCGATTCCGTCCATCCAATTGCTTTTGCTGCGACACCGCTCATCGCCGGCCCCTGATAACGTGTTGCCAGTCAATATACAGAGGTTCCCTGCCGCAACAATGGCCAAAACGCAGCTGTTACAATCGCTTACATGTAGACATGAATTGCAGCAGTGCGACGGTCTGCTAGAATCGCTGCGCCGCCCCGGTAGCTCAGTCGGATAGAGCACCAGATTCCTAATCTGGGGGTCCCATGTTCGAATCATGGTCGGGGCGCCATTTTTCGACGAAACTGTAACGTTTTGGACGCACGCTTCTAAGGGTCAGGCGTTCTCTCTGGCATAAAGATACGCTGGCAATGCACAACTTAAGCCGATCAATCACTATGGTACGGCTCTTCAACGAGCCTTCTCGAAATCCACCACGCATTTCCAAATGGATCGATCACCCCTGCCTGACGGTCCTGGTAAGACATGTCTGTCGCACCGAATAATTTGGTCGCTCCATGCGCGATTGCTTTTTCCAGCGTTTGATCCACATCTTCGACATACAGGTAATAGGAAGCGGGCATGGGTTTCGACGTCTCGTTGTCCGGTTCGCCAATCATGAACCTGGACGTTCCGATCTGAACCTCAATGTTAGCGACCCGCCCATTGGGAAATTCTGTCCGGCCGACCTCTTTTGCCTCGAATACGTTCTTAAGGAAGTCAACAAAGTCATTTGCGCCGTCGATGATCATGTAAGGAAATATGGTCCCGAAGCCTTCCGGTATGTACATTGCGTCGCCTCCTGAAAATACCCTGCCCTGATGTCTTGGGCCATAGTTCTCGGCCCTTGTTTTGAATATACTGCGGCTCAGCATGCCCGCACACGGTTTTTTTCCTATTCGACGCCCCGACAATCGCATCATCGTCAGGACGCTATGCAAAAAAAGAGCAATCTGCCAATGACTCGCAAGAAAACGACAGCTTTTGCCGCGGTCGACCCGTTTGATGGCATGACCGCGCGATCACCGGGCCAGGCAATGAACCTCGTCGGCGGTAGCTGGTCCCCTGGAAAGAAAGTTCGGCAGGATATTCCGGATCCAATGACTGGCGACCGCTTTATCGATGTCCCGGATACTGAGGACATTGAGCCCTTTCTGAAAAGCTTCGCCAGCTGTCCAAAAACGGGACTGCACAATCCGCTCAAGAACACTGACCGCTACGTGCATCTTGGCCGAGTATGCGCCCGGGCGGCCGCCCTGCTCGCTGATGAGGATGTTGAAGCCTGGTTCACGAAGTTGATTCAGCGGGTCATGCCGAAAAGCTGGCAACAGTGCCTCAACGAGGTCGTTGTAACGCGGGTATTTCTCGAAAACTTCGCAGGAGACGGCGTCCGGTTTCTCGGTCGCGGTTTTTCCAATCCGGGCGACACAACCGGACAGGAGTCACGCGGATACCGCTGGCCATTCGGACCCGTTGTCGTAATCGCGCCGTTCAACTTCCCGCTGGAAATCCCTGCCTTGCAGACCCTTGGTGCGCTTTTCATGGGCAATCGCCCGCTGGTCAAAGTCGACTCGAAAGTCAGCGTCGTCTTCGAGCAGTTCCTGCGTCTCCTGATTCACTGCGGCCTGTCGCCGAACGATCTTGACCTCATTCATTGCCGCGGTGCCCGTATGGGTGATTTGCTTGACGCCGTCAAGCACCAGGTGCGCATGGTGCAATTCACGGGCTCAAGCGAGGTCGCGGAAGCCGTCGCACGACAGGTCAACGGCGCGGTTCGGCTCGAGGACGCGGGTTTTGACTGGAAGATCATTGGCCCCGACTTCGATCAGCGCTGGCTGGACTACGTCGCGTGGCAGTCGGATGAAGACGCCTACAATGCTTCGGGCCAGAAATGCTCGGCGCAGAGCATCCTGTTCGTTCATGAAAACTGGTCGGACGCCCTGTTGCCGAAACTCAAAGATCTTGCTGCACGTCGACGCCTGGAGGACCTATCTATTGGTCCCGTCCTTTCGTGGAACGACGCCCGGATCAAGAAACACATCGATGCCGTACTCCAGGTGTCCGGCGCAGAGCTCTTGTTCGGCGGATCGCCGATTGCAAGAAATGGTATTCCGGAGTGCTACGGTGCGTACGAGCCGACGGCGATCCGAGTACCGCTCTCTGCCGTCTGCGGGCAGCACTTCGATTTGCTCACGACTGAACTCTTCGGTCCTTTCCAGATAGTTAGTTCCTACAGCGACAGCGAGATTCCGGACTTGCTGGGTCTGCTCGAACGCATGTCACACCACCTCACGGCCGCCGTCGTCAGCGCGGATCCCGTATTCCAGAATCGGGTGCTCTCATCTACTGTCAACGGCACGACTTACTGCGGCATGCGCGCTCGTACGACAGGTGCGCCCCAGAACCACTGGTTCGGTCCTTCCGGTGATCCCAGGGCCGCCGGTATAGGAACGCCCGAAGCAATTGTGAGCACCTGGAGCGGTCACCGCGAGATCATCATGGACCAGGGCGCGTTGCCCGACGACTGGCAGGTTCCGCCCGTCAGGTAGCTGCGTCAGCTGGAACGACCAGTTCCTCATCGCTTGCGTCGGCCTTGACTGTACGCGCCATGCGCCTTGCAAAAAAGAAAATACGCTGCAGTTTCTCGGCGATGTCCATCTCGATCGTATAAGCCTCTATGCGATGCGGTTCATTCGCCACCAGCCTCCGCGCTTCGTGCGAAGCCGCGGAATTCGCGATGCGTGTGATCTCTTTCTTAATGCGAGTGACAGATTTCGCGGCGTCGATGTTGTCTTCGGCGACAGCACGAATGGCGGCATCAACCGAGTCCATTACAACCTGGTGGAAATCGCTCAGTACTACCTGCGTCGGCTGACTTACCGACACGCGTTTTTCAATGCGGCGGCGGCCTTGTTCGACGAGATTCATCTCGATCACATCGCCGATATTCTCGAGGTCATTGACTGCATCCATGAGCCGCACGAGAACCTCCGTTTGTTTCTCGGTCAGCTCCCGACGGCTGATCCGGCCGAGATAGACCACGATTTCGGCGTGTAATACGTCCACGCGTTCGTCCATGCGCTCGATTGAATCCAGCTCAGAAGCGCTGCCTCGGAGGATCGCGGGCATAATCCCCGCCAACATCTCTTGCACCGGCTCACCCATGTGCCTGATTTCCCGGCGCACCAAATCCAGCGCGAGAGATGGCGTCGAGAGCATGCCTTCGTCCAGGTACCGGGCCTTGATAAGGCTCTCCTCATCCAGAGGCTTGTCAGGAATCAACCATTCGACGAGACGCGCAATCAGTGTTGTAAACCAGATGAAGATCAGCGTGTTTGCCACGTTGAAAATCGTATGCGCGTTTGCAATCTGACGTGGCGCCTCGGCTGCCAGTCTTTGCGCACCCGACAATTCAGCATGCGAAGGTGACAGCATCGTAACGACGGTCGCGAGCTGATCAACGAAGCCCAGCCACAGCAGCACCCCTGCGACATTGAAAAGAACGTGAGTCACCGCGGCTCGCAACGCTTCGCGGGGCTTGCCGATAGCAGCGAGCATTGCCGTGACGCAGGTACCTATGTTGGCCCCGAACGCGAGCGCAATACCGGCCGGGAGCGTGATGAACCCCTGGCCCGCCATGACGATGACGATGGCCGTCGTAGCCGACGAGGATTGTACGAGCGCCGTGAATGCCGCAGCAATAAGAATCGCGATGAACGGGTTCTCCATCGTTATCATCAAATCCAGAAATGGTTGATAGCTCCGCAGCGGCTGCATCGCATCGCTCATCACGGTCATGCCGAAAAACACGAGCCCGAGCCCCATCAGGATTTCGCCATAATGGCGGAACGTGTCTTTTTTCGAAAAAAACAGGAAGCCGAAGCCTACTGCAATCATCAGGAAGGCGGCTTTCGTAACCTTGAATGCGACGATTTGCGCCGTTATTGTAGTGCCGATATTGGCACCCATGATCACGCCGATCGACTGCGCAAACGACATCAGCCCGGCGGTCGTAAAACCAACCACGAGCACGGTCGTGACAGATGAAGATTGGATGATCGAAGTGACGAACGCGCCGGTCAGTGCGCCCAGGTAGCGGTTGGACGTCAGCCTGCCGAGTACCGTTCGCATCCGTTCGCCCGCGACCGCTTTCAGGGAATTCGTCATCTGATCGATGCCGAACAGAAACAGAGCCAGACCGCCGACCAGCTGCATCATCATTTGGCCGACGGCGATCGAAGAGCTTGTGCCATCCGCCGCGAGAACGGGCAGACACAAGAATACCGCGGCGGTGATCACCAACAAGCGGTACATCACGTCATGACTCACTATTCCGCGTTTCTCTTCTTGACTATCGTTACTGGAATAGGGCAAAGCTGAACGACCTGGGCTGCTTTCGAACCGATAACCAGGTGTTTCAGTCCTGTACGACCCTGGCTGCCCATTACCACCATGAGCGGATCCAGGTGGTCAACGACTTCGAGAATACGAGTCACCGGTAGCCCAATTACCATCAACTGCGTTGCCCGTTGTAGCGCCTCCAGATCTGGATTCTCTTTGATCGTATCGGCCATAAACTCCTCGAACGCCTCCGCCGCGACGTCCGGCATGCGAGTCGCACGTTTCTTTTTTACAAGTTTCGAGTAATAGCCGGGCATCTCGCCAGGATCATGTACTACATGCAGGACTACCAGCGTCGCCTGCATTAAATTCGCAAATTCCGACGCCTGGAGTAGCGCAGCCTCGGAGTGGTCTGAGAAATCCACGGGCACCAGGATAATCGCCCCGCCGGATTTCTCAACAGCTGCGCGCGCGCGCTCCTTTAGCTCGGCGCTGCTCGTTGCCAGGTGGACCTTCTTACTGTTCATTCGAAAACCCCTGCCTCGGTCGAGAGTATCTTAACAGCGTGTGATTGCCTTTACCCGGTATTGGCTCTAAGGTTGCGGCATGAATGAGCAAGAAAGAATGTCCGCAACACTAGCGAGGCATCGCAACATCCTTCTGAGGATGGCCGGGCAAGTAACCATTTACTACGCGGCATTAGGGGCGGCTGTTGCACTACTGATTACGATTTTCCCGGGCATGGTCGAGCAATTGCCTCTTGGCGGTGTCGGCGACATAGCTGATCACGGAAGCTACAGCGTGTATGAGCTCGAGGAAGCGCTGCTAAGTGCCGACGACGAGGAACTCGAAGAAATAGCATCGGCCACGACCCAGGCGCGACTGGCAAGAGGCCCGGCGTGGCTAAATGGCGCCATATCGCTGGTGTACGTGATGACGGCTACCCTGTTGCTTATGCTGCCCGTCTCCTGGGTTTACAAGGCTATTCACACCGACAGTGTCTATGACCATTCCATCGACACCACAACGCTCGTTCTGCCGGCCGTCGTCGCCGGTATCGTGACGGTCGTGCAGCACAGCCTCGCTTTGGCATTCAGCCTCGCCGGAATTGTCGCTGGCGTAAGATTTCGCCGAGCACTCAATGACACGTTCGATACCTTGTTCATTCTCTCCTCGATTGGCGTAGGCATCGCCGCGGGTGTGAGATCGATCGAAATCGCGATAGTGCTGACTGTCTTCTTCAACTACGCGGCGATCGGCGTGTGTGCATTCGGCGACGGTCTCGAATCCCAGTACGTCGTGCAGAAAGAAATACGTCGCAAGATTGCCAAAGCCGCAAAAAAACTGGAAAAACAGGCGCGCTCCGATTCCAGTGGCCCGATGTCTAATCTCTAGACAACATCGCTTCGAGTTCCTCGTGACCCCGGCAGCGACCGACGATTTCCTTATTGACTTTCTTGGGGTCGTCCAGAATTTCGAAGTAGTCCTCGATGAACTTGAGCGTTTTCTTCTTCGTTTTCGGCTCGAGCTCTCTTGAGTTTGTAAACAGGCCGATGATCTCTTCGCGCTTCGACTGCACGTGCGCGATCGCATCCTCAAGAACCCCCGGTGGTTGACAAAGGCCGCGGTAGTAACGCGTGGTTACAAATCGCGTCTTCAAGAATGTCGGAGGCGCCGCGTACTTTGTATCCACGAGGCCGGACAGATCAAAGTCATATGGAACCGGAATGCGCACGTCGGCATTGTCCTTGAGCGCAAGAATCTCCGAATTATGGCAGCACTCCCTGGTTTCCTCCGATCTCAGCACTGAATAATCATTGTTCGCGATCAGCAGTTGAAACAACTCCGTCAGCGCGGTTGTAGGATGGTCCATCTGATCAAATCGATTGGCTACTACCTTCAGGCGAGTAAGACCAAGGCGCTTCGCCATGTCATTATCGTCTTCGATGACAAACACCAGGTCAGTCCAGGGCGGCATTTTTTCGTCACTGTCGACATAGCTCAGTCGAATAAGCCGGGTACCAAAACTTTTGTCCGTCAGAATCTCGAAGGTACGGTAGGCCAGGTATTCGAGGACAACATGCTGCTGTGATTTCGCCCCGTCCTGACAGGGCGAAACGACTTTCAGTTTGTTCTGGCCTGCAAACAGCGTCTTCTTTACCTGCCCTTTCTTGAAGTTCAGCTGCAGCGGCGGCAATTTACAATACTCGCGCCGAAAAAGCCCACGCGTACGAATTGAAACGTCGAGCCGTTGGGTCGCCCCTTCGGCAGTCGCATAGCTCCACTGTCCTGGCAGGTAAATCCGAACATCCTGGCCACGCTGTGCAAAAGCCTGCGTTATTGGCGCCGTCAGAACCGCCTTGATTACCGAGTCGTCCTGGAAAAGAGCTTGTTTTTCTGCGGCGTGAGCAGCCCCGGGAACACCGAGAGCGAACAGCAGCAATCCTGTGATAATTTGCTTCATTGGCACATCGTTATACGGTAAAGGACACCTATTGGTATACGATAATACCGAGGTATTTGCGGTAAAGATTCGAATCCGTGCATAGTGAGTGCTCTCGGCACAAACGCCGAAAGGAGAATACGCATGTTACAGCCTGGCGCAAAGGCACCCGAGTTCGTTCTGGCTGATGATCGGGGCGGGGAAACCACGTTGTCCGACTTGTTGCAGAACGGTCCGCTAATCCTGTATTTCTACCCCGCAGACTTCACGCCTGGCTGTACCAAAGAGGCCTGCTCGATCCGCGACATTCATAATGATATCCAGTCTGTCGGGCTGCAGGTTGCCGGTATCAGTCCTCAGGATATCGACAGCCACAAACGTTTTCGTGACGAACATAATCTGCCATTCGTCCTGTTAAGCGACCCGGATAAGGTCGCAATCCGGATGTATGACGTCGACGGGCCATTCGGCGTCGGCGTGCGACGAGCGACGTTTCTGATCAACCAGGACAGGACGATCCAGGACGTAATCCTTGCGGATGTGATGATTGGGCGCCACAAGGACTTCATCGAGAAAGCCATCATCCTCAGAGAAACCGCCGGGCTGCGTTCCGGCGAATAGTCAATCGCCTTGAACGGTTAACATCACGCGGCGTGTGTGCGGCGCGTAGCGATGCTCCCAAAGATAAATACCCTGCCATGTCCCGAGAGCGCAGCGGCCATCGCGGACCGGTACATTCAGATCCGATTGCGTCAGGATGCTACGTATATGCGCAGGCATGTCGTCCGGGCCTTCCGCTGTATGAGAGAACATCGGGTCGCCGTCAGGGACGTGCCGCGACATAAACGTCTCGAGGTCGGTCATCACACTCGGATCGGCGTTTTCACAGAGCATCAGCGACGCACTTGTGTGCCGAATGAAGACATGGCAAAGGCCTGACTTGATGCCGGAATCGCGCACGGCACGCTGCACATCGCCGCTGAGGTCATAAGTTCCGCGACCTTGGGTCCTTATTTCGATCTCGTGCTGCGCTATCAAGGGACGTAGGGCTCGCCGTATCTCAAGCGAATGGTCTTGGTCTTGCCGAACCACGGGATGGTCACGAGGTAAATATTGTCATACTCGTCTTCAGCTATTTCAGGGACATTCTTGCTGGCGCCCATGTTGGCAATCATCTCCGGCACCGTGTTGCTGTGGCCGACCACGAGGATGATCTTCCCTTTGTACTCCTTGACTATCGCATCAATGATCACTTCCGTGTCGCCCGCATCGTACATCAGCACGGGCAGGTCCAGCGCATCGGCAACCGGCTTTGCTGTTTCCACGGCGCGCCGATAAGACGTCGAGTAGACGGCATCGACGCCAACCCCGGGAATCACATCCGCGTCGACAAGCTGGCGGGCGAGTTCGGCGGCGCGCCGCTGGCCCGCGTCACTGAGTACCGGATCGTCGGCCGGCAATGCGGCTTTTTCAGCGTGACGGACGAAAATTACCGTGGTCGTCGCCTGCGACTCGAAAAACCACGCGAGGCAGACGGCAATAGCCGTATAAATGACGATGATCTGCAGTCGGCGCCTGCGGCGGCGGCGGCGGCGATCGAGTTCAGCCTTTGTTCGTGTTGTCGGTTTCGCCATGAAGCAGGACTTTACGAGGTTTTCTGTGCTTTGACTATGCCCGTTTAGCCTTTGCGCTCACGATCATGGTCGTCTTCGATGACGTGAAATTCCCCTTCAATCACGCCGCCCGGCGTCGACCGGCTGTCGCTTTGGCTGCGACGAGCCTGACCCTTTAGTTTTCGGCTGAACCACCAGACACGCAAACCGATTACAGCTGCGAGCACTGCAACAATACTGCCCAAAACGACGAAGGCAACGAACCCCAGGACCACGGAGACGCCGATCGCCAGTGCGCCGATGATGATGACGAAGATGTTTGCAATCGGATTTCCAGCCGGAAATCCGGGCTTAGCCGTCGAATATTTCAAATCGCTTTCCTCGAACCCGCCTACTCGGCCGGTTTCCGCGTGTAAAAACCCTCAAACCAGGGCGTCCATGTCTTACCATCATCGGATGACTGCTCGAAAAACTGCCTGACACGGCCGTCAGCCAACGGTGTCCAAAGCCCCCGAAATGGCGCTGTCGTGCCATTGGCGACGTAATGAATGGTTCCGGTCAGCAGCATACCGTCATCGGTCATGCCTCCGCGAATATTGATCTGGCTGCCGCCGGCGGCGTTCCAGATCTGTACCCATTCATCGCTGGTCTTGTCGACATAGTTGATGCTCATGCCCGTGCCGCCACTGGCGCTGCTCCAGTTCTCAATCAGGACGCAACCGCGCTCGGCGCGCTTTATGACGTTACTGCCGGCCAATGCCCCGGCGGCAACATGAACGTCCCATTCGCCAACCCAGAAATCGAATGCAGAAAACAGCTCGTCATGTTCACAGGGGAAAGCCTGGATCGACATCGTGGCGACAAGCGCATCGTATGCCGCACGACCTTCAAGGGTAGATAGCAACGGGTCGCCCGTTATGAAGTTGACCGCCGTAAACCCGCTCGATGCCAGGGCCTGCAGCTCGGCGACGGCGGCATCCTCGTCGTCCGCAAGCACGTGTAGCCTGGCCCGCTCAAAACCAACGCGTACGGGCGAGAATTCCAGCGCTTCTGCTGTCGCCAGCGCAGTGAATGCGGCATCGTAGCGCTCAGCCTGTCTTGAACTTACTGCCAGCTGAAACCAGGCCACCGCATCCTCGGGGTCATCGACCGTTCGGGACGCATAGGCATCAGCGGCGGCAGCCCAGTCACCCGCCGCGAAAAGACTGTCCGCATCCTGCTCCGCTGTCGCGACGAAAGGCAAGTAAAATACTATAATTATTAGTAATTTATTTGTTTTTTGTATAATTCGCATTAAGTTTAATCCAGGGCGTCCCGGGGTAATCAGACCGCGATCGAAGCGCGACGTTCGAAACTAGTCACACACGCCAAGGCCTGAATATGGGGTGCGCGCTCGCATATTTCAACGCGGTTCCGGTCAGCAGGTTGAATCCTCCGTGCACTGCAAGCACAATTCGCCGTCGTTCGTTCAGACACTGGAGAGGTGGCAGAGCGGTTGAATGCACTGGTCTTGAAAACCAGCAAGGGTTAGTAGCCCTTCGTGGGTTCAAATCCCACCCTCTCCGCCAATTTGATACCCCCGTCAACGGGGGTTTTTTTTCAGGGAATCCGCAATGTCCAACATTCTGATAACCGGCTGCAACCGTGGCATAGGCCTGCAACTTGCGAAACAGCTGCAGGAGCGCGGCGAAAACGTCGTCGGCGTTTGCAGAACAAGCAGCGCCGAGCTGGACGGTCTTGGTGTGCGGGTAATCGACGGCATCGACGTCGCTGATGCGGGCGGCATCAAAAAACTGGTAGTCGAACTCGGAGATCTGCCTGTAGACATCCTGATCAACAACGCCGGAATTCTTCGCGGCGATGCTTTCGGCGAACTCGATTACGACGACATGGTGCTGCAATTCCGGGTGAACGCCCTGGGTCCGCTGCGGGTCACCGAAGCGCTCGGCGCCAATCTGCACGAAGGCTCAAAGGTCGCAATCGTGACAAGTCGTGTCGGCTCCATCGAAGACAATGGCTCGGGAGGTAACTGGGGATACCGGGCCTCGAAAGCCGCCGTGAACATGATCGGCAAAAACCTGATGCACGAACTGAAACCACGCGGAATCGCCGTCGCGCTACTGCATCCCGGGCTGGTCGCGACCGAGATGACGGGTGGTCACGGGATTGAAACTTCGGAATCGGCACGCGGTCTGATTGAACGCATAGACGGCCTGAACATGCAGAACACGGGCAGCTTCTGGCACGCAGAAGGCTATGTTCTTCCCTGGTAGCCCGGTCTTGAAAAGGCGCAAAGCGCCCTGACCTCGCTTTTATTAATGCTAGACTGGCTGACGAAATTATTTGAGGAGTTGCACGAATGCAGAACAACATGAATTCACTGGCCCCGGTTGCAAGCCTTGCGGTAAGCGATCGGTCCGAATTTATCTGGAAGTGCTATGCGCACGTAGTCGGTGCCATCCTCGCATTTGCCGGAATCGAGACGTATCTGTTTCAGTCGGGCGTCGCATGGGCGATAGCCGGGCCGATGATGCAAAGCCCGATGCTCGTGCTGATGGCGTTCATTGCTCTTAGCTGGGGTGCCGGCCACCTGGCGCATCGACTTGAGTCGAAAGCGTCGCAATACGC
>CAMYIS010000060.1 GCA_947258485.1 uncultured Woeseiaceae bacterium | reverse complement strand
CGAGCTCGACGAGCGAATCGGACTCGAATGTCCCTACTGCGGCATGTATGCACACATGAGTCCGCAGTCGGTGCCGGATGCGGCTTCCCTGCTTCGTGACAGACCCAAACACGTTGGGCTCGTATACAAATGCGATGCTTGCGATGCACCCGTGTTCCTGCGTTTCGCGGTTCGTGAATACAAAGACAACCGCGTCGAGCTATATCGCAATTTTGTAGAGCTCGAGCGGCCTAAAGAACGCTTCGCGTTTTCGTATTTGCCAAAACACACTGAAGTACTTTTTCGGGAAGCGCTGGCCTGCTACTCCGGCAACAGCTTCAATGCATTCGCCTCAATGTGCAGGCGCGCGTCCATCAGCGCATTTGACGCGCTCGGTGAAGGCGGCAAACTGCGTGCGTTCGAGGAGGTCATGGTTGCCCAGGACATCGCCGGAATCGATGACGAGTCATTCGCACCCATCAAAGCCGTGCTCTTTGGAGCCGGCCAGCACGAGGACCTTCCATTACTCAATCGCGCACAAGCGGGCATTCTGCTCGAGGTACTGAAAGACATGTTCTACCAGTGCTTCGTGCGCCATGGGAAACTGACACGAGCCATCAAAGTGCGTCGTTTCTTCGTCTCCGAGAGCAACGACAACCTCGCGTCGGCCTAAGTTATCGCAACACGAGCGTTGCGGAACAACCGCAACCAGGGACCGTCCTCGCCCCACTCATCGGGGTGCCAGGAATTCTGGCGCGTGAGTGCCACTCGCTCCGGATGCGGCATCATGATAGTGACCCGACCGTCTTCATTGCTAAGACCGCAGATCCCGTCGTGTGAGCCGTTCGGATTCGCCGGGTACCTGTCGGCGACCTCACCGTAATTATCGATATAACGCATCGCGACAGTAAACGACGATGCGTAGCGTGCCGTGTCATCGAGAAACGTCGCTCGACCTTCGCCATGCGATGTCGCGATGGGCAGACGCGAACCCGCCATGTCTTGCAGGAACAGCGACGGACTCTCAACCACTTCGATGAGACTCAGGCGCGCTTCGAACTGCTCCGACTTATTGCGCAGGAAACGTGGCCAGTTGTCCGCGCCGGGAATCAGTTCGCGCAAGTGAGACAACATCTGGCAACCGTTGCATACACCCAATGCGAATGTGTCGCCACGCTCGAAAAAAGCGGCGAACTGATCACGGGTACGCGAGTGATACAAAACCGATTTTGCCCAGCCGCCACCAGCACCCAATACGTCGCCGAATGAGAAACCACCGCAGGCGACGAGCCCCTGGTAGCCGTCGAGTGAGTCACGACCACTCAACAGGTCGCTCATGTGAACATCGAACGCTGCAAAGCCCGCGCGCATGAAGGCCGCAGCCATTTCACCCTGGCTGTTGACGCCTTGTTCACGCAGGATCGCGACACGGGGTTTGACGCCGCTGCGATGCACGCGCGCAATATCGTCGTTGGGATCGAACGTCAGTGTGACGTTTAGCCCGGGATCGTCATCGTCGAGAATGCGTCCGTATTCTTCTTTTGCCGTCGCAGGATTGTCGCGCAAAGCCTGGATGCGGTAACTCATCTCTGACCATTCGCGCTGCATCGTTGCACGATTCAGCTCGAGTACGACCTCGTCATCGCTCCGTACCGTGAGTTTGGGCTCGGACTCGACGCGCCCGATCGCCGTGGCCGAAATACCGTTGCGATCGATGACCATTTGCACCTGCGCCAGCTGGCTCTTGGCAACCTGTACGACGGCGCCTGCTTCTTCGCTGAACAAAGTCTTGAGCAATGCGACACGCGACCCGCTGAGCGACAGCGAAACGCCGAGGCGGCCCGCAAATATCATTTCTGCAACGCTCGCGAACAGCCCGCCATCACTTCGATCGTGATACGCCAGCAGCATGCCGCGCGAATTAAGTTCCTGAATTGCCGCGAAAAAACGCTTCAGCATCTGCGGGTCATCGAGGTCGGGCGTGGCGCCGCCGCTCCGCTGGTAGGCCTGCGCGAGACAGGAAGCGCCGAGACGATTCTTGCCCGACCCCAGGTCGAACAACAGCAGGTAGCTCGGCTCATCGCAGTGACGAAGCTGGGGCGTCAGGTGACGCGTAACATCGGTGACCGGCGCAAATGCCGAGACGATCAGGGATACGGGCGCCACGACCTGGTGCTCGCCCGATTCATCCTCCCAGCGCGTGCGCATCGACATTGAGTCCTTGCCGACCGGAATCGCGACGCCAATCTCGCGGCAGAGCTCGTCGCCAACGGCCTTCACCGTGTCGAACAGATTCGCGTCCTCGCCAGGATGACCGGCGGCGGCCATCCAGTTGGCCGACAGGCGAACCTTGCTGATGTCCGCGATCGGCGCCGCGGCAATATTTGTAAGCGATTCGGCCACGGCCATGCGACCAGACGCCGGCGCATTGGTCGCCGCGAGCGGCGTGCGCTCCCCCATCGCCATTGCCTCACCGCTTGTGCCGCCAAAACCGGATGCCGTTATGGCGACGTCGCCGACCGGAACCTGCCATGGCCCGATGAGCTGGTCGCGAGCGCACAGGCCGCCGACCGTGCGATCGCCGATGTGGATAAGAAATGACTTGTCGGCAACCGCCGGGAATCTTAGGACACGCAGCGCCGCGTCGAGAAGCTCGATGCCCGAGAGATCGAGGCCATCGTCGGGTAAAATCACGCGTTCGACGGTTCGCTCCATCTTCGGCGGATTGCCCAGCAACATGTCCATCGGCATGTCGACGACGCGATTTTCGAAATCACGATCGTTGACGACCAGGTTGCCGTCATCCGTCAACGTACCGATCACCGAGACCGGGCAGCGCTCGCGCTCGCACATCGCCTTGAACGTCTCAATACGATCATCGCCGACGAGCAATACGTAGCGCTCCTGGGCTTCGTTGCACCAGATACCCATCGGCGACATGCCCGGTTCGGCGTTGTCCACGTCACGCAACTCGATCCGGGCACCGTGCTTGCTGTGGTCAACGGCCTCGGGGACCGCGTTCGAGAGCCCGCCTGCACCGACGTCGTGAATCAGCAATATCGGGTTGTCATCGCCCATCTCCCAGCAGCGATCGATAACCTCCTGCGCGCGCCGCTCCATCTCGGGGTTGCCACGCTGCACCGAGGCAAAGTCCAGGTCCTCGCTCGAGCTGCCGCTCGCGAGCGATGAGGCGGCGCCGCCGCCCAGCCCGATCAGCATCGCGGGCCCACCGAGTACGACCACCCTGGCACCGACCGGCACATCAATCTTGCTGGCATGCGCGGCGCGCACGTTGCCGACGCCGCCGGCGACCATGATGGGCTTGTGGTAACCGCGAATCTCGTTGTCGGGCAACCCCGGCACGTGGCTTTCATACGTGCGGAAGTAACCCGCCAGGTTGGGCCGGCCAAATTCGTTGTTAAAAGCCGCCCCGCCAATGGGCCCTTCAATCATGATTTCCAGCGGTGTTGCCATGCGGTCGGGGTGCGGAAAGTCGTCTTCCCAGGGCTGCTCATAGCCTGGAATACGCAGGTGCGACACCGTGAAACCCGTGAGGCCCGCCTTCGGTTTCGCGCCGAGACCTGTAGCGCCTTCGTCGCGAATTTCACCGCCCGATCCGGTCGCAGCGCCCGCAAACGGGGCAATTGCGGTCGGGTGATTGTGGGTCTCCACCTTCATGAGGATATGTATGGGCTCTTCGACAAACTCATACTCGCGGTCGGCCGGCCGCGGCATCAGGCGCGCACCGCTCCACCCTTCAATCACGGCCGCA
>CAMYIS010000059.1 GCA_947258485.1 uncultured Woeseiaceae bacterium | reverse complement strand
ATTCGTGTATTGATTGCGGATCCGTCTCGCGCAGTCAAGAACGGCAATAATTTTGTGCATCTTGGCCGGCGCCTTAACACCTACATTGAGTTTCGTCATGTACGTGAAGATCTGCGCACGCATGCCGAGGCATTCTGCATTGCCGACGAAACCGCCCTCGTATACCGACTGCAGGCCAGCCGCTGGGAAGGCATTGCCGATACCCACGAGCCGGCCGTAGCCAAGCTGTATGGCAAGATGTTCGACGAGATCTGGCTTGCCAGTGAAGTCGAAATGGAATTTCGCCAACTCGGCATTTAAGAAAGTATGCAACCAACCGATCTGACAGTTGCGGCTGTTGTTGAGCATGAAGGGCGATTTCTGCTGGTCGAAGAATATGCCTCAGGCCGGCGAGTATTCACCCAGCCTGGAGGGCATATTGAAGCCGGCGAATCGCCTGAACAGGCCGTCATCCGCGAAACCAGCGAAGAAACCGCTTGCGATATATCTTGCGAAGAGCTTGTCGGCGTTTATTTGTGGATCCACCCGCAGACCCGGCAGCAATTTCTTCGCATTGTTTTCGCCGCTCGTTTTTTGACTTGCGACGAAAACGCCAAACTGGATGACGGCATTATTGACCGGCACTGGCTCACGCTCGAAGAGATTGCCGGTCGCCAATCCAGGCTACGCTCTCCGGCGGTACTGCGTTCCGTAAATGACTATGTCTCCGGCAAGCGCCAATCGGACGCACTGCTCACGGGCATGTTGCCGCTGCAGCACAATGTCGATCGCATGATCGCGACCGCCGACCTCGTATAAGTATTTTCCGGCAAGCCCATGCTCGAAGCCTGTTTAAAGGTATATGGTTAATGCGTCTGCCCAGAATCACTATTGAAGTGAAAGAATGAACAACCCGTTAGTGACATCGCTCACAATTATTGTCCCGGATGGCAAAAATGGGTATACGCTCCATGCTCCGGAAAAATCCGCACCATTGCTCTGCGGATAGGTGTCGAAAAAGGCGATTTCCGCTATTTCACGATTCGCCAGGTCGCCGAATTCGAGAATTCTCAAACCGGACGTATAGTTCGCTTCGAAAACTCGGTTGCCCAGCACATAGAGGTTGTGATCAATCGACGCTGTCGCAGCCTCATAAGCAAAGACATAAACCGGGGAGTCGAGGTCAGATACGTCGAGTACGTGTGTTCGCGTAGGCACATTAAAAACATTTTCGTCGAGTTCGTCGCCTACGAGCAAGAACCGGTGATCCTCGGTCAACCAGGCCTGATGGACGAAACCCAATTCAGGATAGATGCTGGTCGAGATAGTAAAGGGAAACGCCTTTAATGTAACGTCGGCGATCTCGACCCGGTCCTCGGCGGAGCTGACACATATTTCACTGTTCGAATAATCGGCATCCGATCCCTGATAAATGATGCACTGGGTGTCGTGTGTGTCGAATGCTGAGTGACAGCCAACAAACAGCGGGTTGACCGGTGTGCTGATATCAATCATGTGTAAGCCTTCGGCGCAGGTATTCGTTCCTACGGCGTAGGCAAATCCGGTGTCTTCGTTGATGGCTAGATTATGCGCGTTCCCAAAATCACTGTAGATAGCATCCGGAGAAAATATCTGCGGCGCCATGAGTCCCCGCAGGCGCGTCAGGTCAAATACCTGCATGCCGTGCGCACCTGCTCCGTCTGCGACGATGAACGCGTAATTCTCGAAGACTTTAATATCGCGCCAAACCGACGCTACGGTATGGGTGGGCAAAATTCCGAGATAGACCGGATTGTCCGGATCCGAGATATCGACAAAGGCTGTGCCATTCGTCATGCCCATCAGGGCATACTCATTGCCGGATTGGGCGTCAAACCAGCCCCAAATGTCATTGCCGCCTGCGCCATTCATCGATTCGAGCGATACTCGGTTGCGCAGCGATATTCCGGCGCATGAAAAATCACCGGCACTGCCACCGACACACATCTCGGGCCCGGTGCTGAGTCCCGATGGCGGCATTGTACCGGCACCGGGTGGCACGGCCGCATTGTTACCGCCTCCGCCGCAAGCTGAAAGAAAAGCGGTTATGCCAAGCACACCGATCGATATTGCGATCGCTTTCATATTGCTAGCTCCAGATTCGACATCGTGCACCAATTATCGGTGGCCCTGCTTCAGCCGTCTGTCTACCAGTGCCGCTTTTTGAGTCGCATGTCCCTAATATGGCACAAGTTGTCGTGACGTAACGAGAATACTCTGGCTCGAAATCCGACGTTATACTGTTGCCGGACATAGGCTTGGAGGGTCGGCAGTATGGCTGGAGTCGCAGGGCGCGTCACACTCGTTACAGGTGGGGGCCGCGGTATCGGGCGTGCCGCCGCCAAACTTCTGGCCGCGCGTGGCGCCCGGGTGATGTGCGTCGCCCGGAGCCAAAAGGAACTCGAAGAAGTCGGCCTTTCGTTTTCGATCGCAGATCTGGGAACTCCCGAGGGCTGTGCACTTGCGGTCGAAGAAACAGAGCGACGCCTGGGGCCTGTCGAGATACTCGTGTGCAACCACGGAATTGGTTCGGCGCATGAACGAGTGATCTGGGAACAGGATCCAGATGTATGGGGCGAGACCATACGCGTCAATCTCGACGGTCCGTTTTATCTCTCGAGACTTGTGCTTCAGGGCATGACTGAGCGCGGCTACGGGCGGGTCGTTTACACGAGTTCCACGGCCGGCCTTGTTGCAGAACATGCCGGGAGTGCGTACACCAGTTCAAAACACGGGCTGCTCGGGCTGATGCGTTCGGTCGCACAGGACGGTGGCCCGTTCGGCGTTACTTCGAATGCCGTGTTACCGGGTTGGGTGCGGACAGAAATGGCGGAACGTTCGGCACTCCAGGAATCAAAGGATCGTGGTATCACGACCGACCAGGTGTGGGAAGAACGAGCGGCACTGTATCCCGCCGGCCGCGTTGTGACACCTGAAGAAGTCGCGGAGGCGATCGCATTTCTCGCCTCCGAGGAATCCAGCGGTATCAATGGAGAGGCGATCCGGGTTGCTCTCGGCAGCCCCTCATAATTCAAATTGGTCAGACAGGCTCATACAACACGCTGATCGAATACAAGCCGTCCGGCGATTGCCCGGTCAGCAGGAAATAATAGCTGCCCGGCCTGCCGGTAGGAGCAGGGTTTGCAAGCGCGAATCCCGACATCTGCGTCCCTTCGTAGTTTCCGATCTGGTTCGTGCATCCTGACATCGTCCATGTGACTTCGATGAACGTGTATTCCGTGTCAATGACAGTGGCAGTTCCCTCGACCGCACATTGGGCGCGGTTGTCAAACATGCCAAACAGTGTGCCATCGACCGCGATGCTCAAAGAGTTGGTATCGGGCTGAAATTCGAGCGTGTATTCCCCGGCCAATTCGTCGAGCGAAGAATCGCGCTCATAGACGTTGGGGTCGTACATCAATTGCAGTGCCTCTTCATAGACAACGCCGCCAGAATCCGAACACGTCACGTCGACTGTAAGAAATTGCCGTTGCGACACGTCTCCCGAAATCGCGCACCCGAGGTCTTCATTGGGCTGCCCCGTAAACGGCAGCCGGTCACCTTCTACTTCGAACGATCCGGCTACGACGTTATTCGACGTGACGCTGACCGACCCACCACCGAACGATGGGATTATCGAGCCTTGCGGATGCAGCGTCGCGCGCAACATGCCGGTTTCGGCAATGTAGAGGACGACCGACTCATTCGCGCTGTCCCTGCCAAACCAGATTCCGCCCGGCGACTGGATACCGGCGGGCCCATTTGGGCCGGCGATCTGCGGTATTGCATTACCGCCGCTTCCGCTACCGCAACCTGCCAGGTAAATGAGCAGAAAATTAAGGAGCAAACCGTAGCGCATAACCAACCTGTTCCAAAACGCAGGAAAGGCCAGATCTTACCTATGAGAGCGCGACAATTCGACAGCCAGACACCGCTACTGACCGGACATAATCCATTGGTCGCGGCGAAGCCCCGTACTGCAGTAGAATGCGCCGCCTATGGCATCGTCCCTCGAAAACCAGGTCGCAAACAAGCGCGTCATCCTCGGACTGTCGGGTGGTGTAGATTCTGCGGTCGCCGCAATTCTCTTGAAAGAAGCAGGCGCCGAAGTGCACGCGTTGCACATGACCAACTGGGAGGATGACGACGGCTACTGTACCGCCGCTGACGACCTGCAGGATGCGCGCGCTGTTTGTGAGCAACTGGATATTCCGCTGCACCATGCGAACTTTTCACGGCAATACCGCGACCAGGTGTTCGAGTACTTCCTGGATGAGTACCGCAAGGGCCGCACACCAAACCCCGATGTACTCTGCAATCGCGAGATCAAGTTCGGGGTATTCCGCGACTACGCGAAACGCCTTGGCGGCGCTTTTCTGGCTACCGGCCACTACGCGCGAACAGGAATCGTCAACGGCCACGGCGCATTGTTCAAAGGCGCGGACAAAAGCAAGGATCAGAGTTATTTTCTGCACGCCGTCAGCGCGGAAGCCCTCGCCGAAACCGTTTTCCCACTGGGTGATCTGCAAAAAGCGGACGTACGTCGCATTGCACGCGACTCGGGTTTATCGATTCACGCCAAGAAAGACAGCACGGGAATTTGTTTCATTGGCGAACGGCCATTTCGTGAGTTCCTGAGTACCTACCTCCCAGCGAAGCCCGGTCCAATGAGAACGCCCGATGGCGAAGAGATGGGCACGCATCAGGGGCTGATGTATTACACGCTGGGGCAGCGCCAGGGGCTTGGGATCGGCGGTCGCAACGATCGCGGCGAGGAGCCATGGTATGTCGTGGCCAAGGACATCGAGGAGAACGCGTTAATCGTAGCTCAGGGTGAGCACGATCTGTTGTTCAGCAACTGGTTGGTTGCAACCGATGCCAGTTGGATCGGGGCGCCTCCGGACGGTCTCGGCGAAGGCCTGAGGTGCAAAGCCAAAATTCGCTATCGGCAGGAGGACCAGGGCTGTGTCGTCACAGAGCTCGAAGACTCGACGCTCGAGATCCGGTTCGATTCGGCCCAAAAAGCCGTGGCACCGGGCCAGTTTGTCGTGTTTTACGACGGCGAGCAGTGCCTCGGCGGTGCCGTCATCGACAAAAGTGGCTAAGCACCGGGCTTTTCGTTTCGTTATAATGCGCAACCCGTGGCCGCCTGGCCACCGTGTACAACCTGACATTCCCGGAGAAGAAGACAATGACGGACAGCTTTGGCGCGCGTTCAACGCTTAAGGTCGGTGGAAACACATACGAGATATTTAGCCTCGACGCAGTAAAGGACGGTCACGTCGAGCGACTGCCCTACTCCCTGAAAATCCTGCTCGAGAATTTGCTGCGCCACGAAGACGGTCGCGACGTCACGAAGAAGGACATTCTTGCCCTGGCCAACTGGGACGCCAAAGCCGCGCCCAGCACCGAGATTTCGTTTACGCCTGCCCGCGTCATCCTGCAGGACTTCACGGGCGTGCCAGCGGTCGTCGACCTCGCGGCGATGCGCGACGCCGTCGTCAAGCTTGGCGGTACGGCCAAGAGCATCAACCCCTTGTCGCCGGCCGAGCTCGTGATTGACCATTCGGTGCAGGTGGACAACTACGGCGCCGCCAATGCGCTCGACCTGAACAACAAAATCGAGTTCCAGCGAAACAAGGAGCGATACTCGTTTCTGCGCTGGGGACAGTCTGCATTCGATAATTTCCGCGTTGTCCCGCCCAACACGGGCATCGTTCACCAGGTCAACCTCGAGTACCTGAGCCGGGTCGTCTTCGATGCGGAAAAGAACGGTACGCGATCGGCGTACCCGGATACCGTCGTCGGTACCGATTCGCACACGACGATGATCAACGGCCTCGGTGTACTGGGCTGGGGTGTCGGCGGAATTGAAGCCGAAGCCGCCATGCTGGGCCAACCTATTACGATGCTGATCCCGAATGTCGTCGGCTTCAAACTAAACGGCAAACTCAAGGAAGGTACAACGGCGACCGACCTGGTATTGACAGTCACTGAAATGCTGCGAGAGAAAGGCGTCGTCGGTAAATTCGTCGAGTTCTTCGGTGACGGCCTGGGACAGCTGCCGCTGGCCGATCGCGCAACCCTCGGCAACATGTCCCCGGAATTTGGTTCGACCTGTGCCATTTTCCCGATCGATGGCGAGACCATTCGCTACCTCGAGCTGTCGGGCCGTGACGCTGACCAGATCAAACTGATCGAAGCTTACGCCAAGGAACAGGGTCTGTGGCGCAACGACGGACAGCCCGACGCACTCTACAGCGATACGCTCGAGCTCGACCTGAGCACCGTCGAACCCAGCATTGCGGGACCCAAGCGTCCGCAAGATCGCATCGCACTTAGTGCTGCGGCAAAGACTTACAGCAAGCATCTCGAAGCCGCCGTTGCGAAGCGCAGCAAAGGCGGCAGCGCCATGGCCAAGATCGACGGCAAGGACGTCGAGATACGCGACGGCGCCATACTCATCGCTGCGATTACGAGCTGCACGAATACATCGAATCCCGCGGTCATGCTGGCGGCCGGCCTGCTCGCCCGCAACGCTGCCGCCAAGGGCCTCAAAGCCAAGCCATGGGTCAAGACCAGCCTGGCGCCGGGCTCGCGTGTGGTCACCGACTATCTCGAGAAAGCCGGGCTCATCGACGACCTTGCCGCGATTGGTTTCTTCAACGTCGGCTACGGCTGCACGACTTGCATCGGCAACTCCGGCCCGCTGAAGCCCGAGATTGCCAAGGCCGTCGAACAGGGCGACATCGTCGGCACGAGCGTGCTCTCGGGCAACCGCAATTTCGAAGGCCGCATTCATGCCCTCGTGCGCATGAACTTCCTGGCCTCCCCGCCGCTGGTCGTCGCTTATGCGCTGGCCGGCAACATGGACGTCGATCTGTTCAAGGATCCGCTCGGGGACGATAAAGACGGCAAGCCGGTTTACATGAAAGACATCTGGCCGAGCCAGCAGGAAGTCCACGACACGATCGCAAAGAATATCGATTCGGGCATGTTCAAGAGCAGCTACAGCAGCGTCTTCGAAGGTGACTCAAACTGGAAAGCCATCGACTCTCCGACGGGCGAAATCTACACCTGGGACCAGGCGTCTACATACGTGAAGAACCCACCCTACTTTGAAGGCATGCGCAAAGATCCGGACGCAGTCCGCGATATCGAAGGCGCACGCGTTCTCGCGCTGCTCGGAGATTCCGTGACGACCGATCACATCTCGCCGGCCGGTGGAATTGCCGCCGACAGCCCCGCGGCAAAGTATCTCGAAGCGCAGGGCGTCAAACGTGCCGACTTCAATTCTTATGGGTCTCGCCGTGGCAACCACGAAGTCATGATGCGCGGCACTTTCGCGAATATTCGACTGCGCAATCAACTCGCGCCCGGAACGGAAGGCGGCTGGACCTGCCATCAGCCGAGCGGCGAGCAAATGTCGATTTTCGACGCTGCCAACAAGTACAAGGAAGAAGGTACACCGCTGATCGTTCTCGCCGGTAGCGAATACGGCACGGGTTCTTCGCGCGACTGGGCCGCGAAAGGCACGGTGTTGTTGGGCGTGAAAGCCGTCATAGCCAAGAGTTTCGAGCGCATTCATCGCTCGAACCTGATCGGCATGGGCGTTCTGCCGTTGCAGTTTTTTGACGGTCAGGATGCGGAATCGCTCGGCCTCACGGGCAAGGAAGTGTTCGACATCAAGGGTCAAACCGATCCCGGTGCGAAAACCGTCACCGTCATCGCAACACCCGAGGATGGCGAAGCAATCACGTTCAGGGCACAGGTGCGCATCGATACGCCGAAAGAACGTGATTACTACGAGAATGGCGGCATCCTGCATTACGTCCTGCGACAACTCGCCGCCTAGAAAATGGGATCAAATAAATGGGGTCGAACCGAGGTTTCTTTCGAGAAACCTCGGTTCGACCCCGGTTTTGTTTCAGCGCTGCGGGATGCACGCCATGTGTGCGTTCTGACGGGCGCCGGCATCTCGGCCGAGAGCGGCGTGCCGACTTTTCGCGACGCCCAGCAGGGCTTGTGGGCCAAATACGACCCGCATCAGCTCGCGACACCCGAAGCGTTCGAAGAAAACCCGGAACTGCTCTGGCGCTGGTACCGCTGGCGCCGCGACCTCGTTGCCGAGGCCAATCCCAACCCCGGTCATCTCGCGCTCGCACAACTCGCCGAGCTGGTGCCGCGACTGACGCTGGTGACGCAGAACGTTGACGGCTTACACCAGCGTGCCGGCAGTCGCGGTGTCATCGAATTCCACGGCAACCTGTTCGATGATCGATGCTATGCCGAAGGCTGCATCATCGTGCACGATCAGCAAGCTGAAGTCCCGGTTTGCCCGAATTGCGGAGCGAACCTGCGCCCAGGCGTCGTGTGGTTTGGTGAGGCGATCCCCGAAAACGCACTGAACGAATCGTTCGCAGCGGCCGCTGACTGCGACATTTTCCTGTCGATCGGCACATCATCGTTCGTATATCCGGCCGCCGGATTAGCCGACATCGCCAGCGAAAACCGCGCTATCGTGGCCGAAATAAATCCTAATCCCACGCAGCACGCCGCGACCTACGATTTTGCAATAGCCGGTAATGCCGGAGTTGCCCTGCCGAAACTGTTAGAATCAATAGCCACCTGAGCCTTGACCCACGCCGGAGAATCACCCGATGAAACGATCAGCCGAGAGCATACTTGCGGCGCAAAAATGGACAAGAATCGGCAGCTGGTCACTCGGCGTTTTTCTGCTGATCATGTTTGTCTTCGGCTTCTGGTTCTCGCGCGAACCCAATGTCTTCTGGGTCAATCGTCCGGCGGATCCGGAATCCGCTATTGTAGGATTCTCGACAACCGACACGCTAATTCGTGTCTCTGAGACGCTGTTGGAGAAACCCGGCGGCTACCTTACCAACGACAAAATACTGCCCAACGTTTTTCTCGATAATATCCCGAATTGGGAATACGGGGTCTTGCAGCAGGTGCGCGACCTCGCCCGTGTCATCCGCAACGACTATAGCCGCAGCCAATCCCAATCGAAAGAAGACGAAAATGTTGCAGCGGCCGAGCCGCGATTCTTCTTCGACAACGACTCCTGGATTCTTCCGGCCAGCGAATCCGAATATCGCGATGCCATCAAGGGCTTTTCAAAATACCGCGATAGCCTGGCGGCTGGAGATCCTGATACACATTTTTTCGCGCGTGCCGATAATCTCCGCGAATGGCTCTCGCAGGTCGAAAAACGGCTCGGCAGCCTCACACGACGACTCGGGGACAGCGTCGCCATCAATCGCATCAATGAAGACCTTGCCGGCGAGCCGGCGGCGGAAGCCGCAGGCGCCCAGCCGGACACTGTGAATGTTCGTACGTCCTGGTTCGAAGTGGATGACATCTTTTTCGAAGCACGGGGTACGGCGTGGGCATTGGTGCACTTCTTCCGTGCCGCCGAATTCGATTTCGCGCATGTATTGGCCGACAAGAACGCCGAGGTCAGTGTGCGGCAGATCATCCGGGAGCTGGAGGCAAGCCTCCACCCGTTGCGCTCACCGCTGGTACTGAACGGCGGCGGATACGGCCTGTTCGCCAACCACTCGCTGGTCATGGCGAATTACCTGGCTCGAGCCAATGCGGCCGTAATCAATCTTCGCGACCTACTGGATCAGGGCTAGCCAGCTGCACGTTTGTCAGAAATGAGAAAGCCCACCAGCAGAGCAACGGCTGCCATGCTCCAGACGATCACGGCGCCTGTCGGCAGGTCCAACAATACCGACGCCGCGATGCCGATGAAAAACGAGACACCACCGATCAGATAGCCAGCAACCAGTCGGTTGCCCTTACGAATCCCTGTCGTCGCCAGCGCCGGAATGATCAGGCTTGCGAACACCAAATAGATGCCGACAATCTGCACCGACGCTGTTACCACGATGGCAAAAGCCAGGTAGAAAACTAACGCACCAAGTCGAGCTTGCAAGGAGAACCACAGGACCAGCACCACCGCGTAGAGGATCGCAATCGGCACTAAGGACGACCACGTTTGCCAAAGAATCTGGCCGACCAGCAGCTCCTTGAGATGCTCGCTTCCGTGAGGATTACCGGCCAGTAACAAAATGCCGCCAGTCGCTGCCAGAATGAACACGATTCCAATCAGCGGTTCCTGGATTTTCGGCCACCGCTTTTCCGTCCAGTTGAGACCGACTGCAACGATCAACGCGGCGCTAACGGCCGCCACCTGCACCTGCATACCTTCCGGGTCCCAGTCCATCGCGTGCGCCGCAATGACCCCGAGCCCGGCAACCTGCGCAATGGCAAGATCGATGAAAATGATGCCGCGCTTGAGCACTTCCTGACCGAGTGGGACATGTGTACTCAGTACAATCAATCCGGCGAGCAATGCGGGTCCGACGATTGTCCAGTCAATAATTTCATTCATGTCTGCGCGCCTTGAGCAGGCGGTCAACAATGTCGTCAAACAACGAAAACAGGTCCTGTGCCTCCTCGGTACCTCCGAGCGTCAGCGGCAAGACTATGGCCGTAATACCGACTCTTTTCGACAACCATTCCGAGGGCCTCGCGTCCTGGTACGGTGAGCGAATGATGAAGTCGGCACCGCCGTGCTCGAATTGCTTCGTCAATCGGCTCAGGTGTGGTGCGGTCGGCGGCAAGCCCGGGACAGCTTCCAAATTGGCAATCTCTTCGATACCGAGCCATCGCTCCAGGTACACCCAGGACTTGTGGTGCGTGATTGCTTTGGCACCGCGTAGCGTTTCGGCTTTCGCCTCCCAGACCGCGATCGCATCTTGCCATCGAGCCAGGAAGTCGGCCAGTCCTGCTTCGTAGGTCGCCGCGTTCTCAGGATCCAGCGATTTCATACGTTCGCCAAGCGCCCTGGCCACGGCGGCAATATTGTGTGGATTGGTCTGAATGTGCGGATTGCCTTCGGGGTGAATATCCCCCTGTGCGCGATCGACGTCGCCGGTCGCGTCGAGACGCAAAACGTAGCTGCTCGCTTCCATGTAGCCACTCGATCCGGGCAGTACTTTGCGGTTGTTCGCTTTCTGCAGCAGCGCGGGTAGCCAGCCAATTTCGAGTTGCGCACCACTGCAGATCACGAGGTCTGCCCGGCGAACCTTGGCGATCAGGCTCGGTCGTGCCTGGATGTAATGCGGGTCCTGGAGCGCTGTCGTTGCGCTGAACGAGCTGACATGTGACCCGCCTATTTCTGTCGCCAGCGCGGCCCACTCAGGTTCGCAGGCGAAAATGTTCATGCCTGCCGTAGCCGTGACCGGCATCAGAGCGAACAGAAATATACAGAACGTCCTTTTCATTTCGTGCATCCCTAGAATGCGTGAGCGCCGTGGGCGCCGATGCTGTGTATGTACTGGATGCCCCACTGAGTGTCATCCAGCGGCCCCGCCTCATCTCGGGTGAACTGCAATCGCAAACGGCTGAATTCGCTGTTGGACCAGTCAGCCATGACGCTGTAACGCATCGGGTCACTCACCGGCGCCGCCAGGGCTGTGCCAGCAAAAAAGGGCCCCGGGTCGTCCGTGGACAGAGCGTCGACTCGCCCGCCGAAACGCCAGCGCGGCACCGGCTGGTAGACAGCCTGCGCGTACCAGCCCGTCTGATCAACGTCATACAACAGAGGCACACCACCCGGCAACGTATAATCGCCATCTTCCCGACGCCAGAACAACTCCGACTGGAAGACAAAGTTCTTTTGTTTCCAGTTGCCGTCTGGCGACCACTTCCAGACGAACTGGGCACTGGTTAATGTGGAATCACCATTGAAGACGAGCGGGTCGTCCTCATCGCCTGAAGCGCGATCGATGGCCGTGCTATCGAGATACGAAAGTCCGGCCAGCCAACTGCTGTTAGCACCGACATCACCGCCAAAATTTGCGAACAGGCTGTAGCTGCCGAATCCCGAGTGCGCGTTACCACCGGACGGATATCGACTGCCCTGGAAGATTTCACCTCCGAATTCCATGTACAGATCTGTCGGCGCGAGCCAGCGAACCTGCACGCCGTTATCGAGGTATTGATCGCCGAGAAACGCCTGGTACGGCAGGGGCTGGTCCACGAAGTCCCAGGTGTGCGAATGCCGGCTGTTCAGATATCCGATCCCGGAGAAAAACCGCCCGAACCTGGCCCCAAGGCCGGCCGGTAGCGCCGTCGTCTCGACCCATGCTTCCTCAATTTCCACGACGCCCTCGCCGTCTTCCAGGGCGAGCGCCGCGGTCAGCCAGGCCGTAAATTTGTCATCCACGCTTGCGTTGAGAATGAGTTCAGTTTCACCGATGCTCAGGCCTTCATTGACTGGCCCGGCCTCACCGCCAAACGGAAATGCCTGTACAAGGTAGTCATCCGGATTCCTGCTGAAACTCCAGGCTTGCCCCTGGAAAATGACGCCGATAGCGGGATTGAATGCCGCGCTGCCGGACGTGCCGGCCGACGCGCCGGCTTGCGTCGCCCCGGTCTGTTGACTGGCGTATTTCGCCTGCATCGCGTTTTGCTCGGCTATAGCCAGCCTGCGCTCCAGTTCCGCAATGCGCGCCTCATAGTCCGTGCGCAATTCCGCGACGGCGGCCCGCAGTATTTCAATTTCCGATTCCTGGGCCGGAGCATTTTCAAATCCAGCGAAAAGCAGCGTTAAAACGGTGAGCGCAAGCGAGACACGCATAATGTCTTCCTCTGTTTCTGTATGAAGATCACGCGACGCAAGGTTGATTCGCGACGCGCACCGAAGTCAATAGCGCAAACCCGAAATATTAGTAAATACCGACCCAGGTCGGTATCCGCTTCCAGCTGCCATTCAGGTCTTTGTCCAGCTGCCGATAATCCGGCTCGAACCGGGCAACGTGGCTCCAGAATCGCCTCGAGTGATTCATGTGCCTTGCATGGCACAGCTCGTGAATCATGACGTAGCGCAGGTGTCCGGGATCAAGGAACAGCAGGCAGTAGTTTAGCGAGATCGTGCCGGAGCTGGAATGGCTGCCCCAGCAGGTCCGCTGACCACGGACGTGCATTTTCTTGAACGAATTTCCCGTCAGCCCGGACAGGGCACGCAAACGCGGTGCGTATTCGCGCTTTGCGAGCTGGGTCAACCAGCGTTTCAGCGCTTGCACGCAGAGCTTCTCATTACCCGTGTGGCCGGAAAGCACGACGGCGCCGCCGCGAGTCCGATATTTGACAGTACTGGCGCGCACTGAGGGCTCGTAGCGCACGGGAAACTGCTGTTCGATGCCGCTGAGTGTCACAAGCTCCGGCAAAGCGAAAGGCTCAGGCGGGTGCTCGGCGGCAAATGAGGCCCTCGCTTTTCGAATCCAGTCGCGATGTGCTTCCACGA
>CAMYIS010000058.1 GCA_947258485.1 uncultured Woeseiaceae bacterium | reverse complement strand
CGTAACGTGGCGGGCTTCGTAGCGGGACTTATGTCAATATGGTAAAAGTCGGTTTTGATCGTGGGGAAATTCGGTGTCAAGTAACGCATCCCGCTCGCTGAGCGGACTCAAAATTCTTGTCGTGGACGATAGCAAGACCATTCGCCGAACGGCCGAAACACTGTTAACCAAAGAGGGTTGCCAGGTGTTCACGGCTATCGATGGCTTCGATGCATTGTCCAAGATCGCCGATCACCAGCCCGACCTCATATTCGTAGACATTATGATGCCGCGGCTGGATGGCTATGAAACCTGTTCCCTGATCAAGCACAACAAGGTTTTCAAGGAAACGCCCGTGATCATGCTGTCAAGCAAGGACGGGCTGTTCGATCGTGCACGCGGCCGTATTGTCGGCTCGGAACAGTACCTGACCAAGCCGTTCACCAAGGACGAACTGCTTGGCGCTATTTCCAACCAGATTAATTAGGAAACCTGAGTATGGCCGTTGTTCTCATCATTGATGATTCACCCACTGAACTGCATTTGTTTCAGAACATGCTTGAGAAAGCTGGTTTCGAAACGCTCGTGGCTGATAGTGGTGAAGAAGGCCTGAAAGCGGCCCGTGCTGCGCGTCCGGACTGTATCCTCATGGACGTTGTAATGCCGGGCATGAATGGTTTCCAGGCTACCCGGAAACTGACCAGGGACCCCAAGACAGCGGATATCCCGATCATTATCATCACAGCAAAAGATCAGGAAACAGACAAGATCTGGGGCATGCGGCAGGGCGCGGTTGAGTACGTCGTAAAGCCTGTAGCCGACAAGGAGCTTGTGGCGACGATCAACTCGGTGATGGCAGGCTAAATGAGTAGTTCCGCTGATCTCGCGGCGTTAGTTGAGCAACCATTCGCGTTGCTGCAGGAAATGGAAAACCGCAGTCGGGCGGCACACGCGGGTCACGGGGCGGGTTCGTTTCCGACCGAATGGGTCGGTGTTGGCTTTCGCATCGGCGAGGAGCAGTTTGTGGCCAGCCGTGAACAGGTTCGTGAGGTGTTGATGTTGCCCGATGCAATTACGCGCGTCCCGGGTTCCAAGCGTTGGCTGCTGGGAATTGCCAACCTGCGCGGACATTTGTTGCCGCTAATTGATGTGAAGCTATTGTTAGGCAGTGGCCGAACGACGCTCAGGCGCACAACTCGCGTCATCTCCGTAAATCATCGTGAAGTGCCGGCAGGACTGGTGGTCGATGAGGTACTCGGCTTTCGGCGCTTTATTGATCATGAGTTGTCTGAAGAAGCGGCTAAGACGATCGTGCGTTGCGATGGTTTTCTGGGCGGGACGTATCGGCGGGGCGATGACGTCTGGCCGGTATTTAAACTATTCGATTTGGTTGAAAGCAAAATGTTTCTGCAGGCAGCTGCGGAATAAGGGTCCGAGAAACTATGGCCATCAAAACTGAAAACTCGTCTGCGTTCAGAACAATCGCGTCGTTAGTCGCTTTTCTTCTGATCTCGGCAGCAGCCTTAATCTACCTGCAATCCGGCCAAGGCGGCTCGTCCGCGGCGGAACTGGCGGCCTTGTCACAGGCAATACCGGTGCAGGCAGCGCGTGCCCTTGCCGGCGACGACGGGGCATTCGACCAGCTCGATAGCAGCATCAGTAGAATCGCCGCTTTACGCCGCAGCGGCGCGCCTGGTCCCTCATCGCACTGGCAGCAACTCGAATCAAGCGCCGCGGCCGTACTCGGCAAGCGCAGCGAGATTGAGGCCATGCAAAGCGCGGCCAATCAAATTGGCCTTGACGCGACTGCAATCCTGGAAGGCTCGAACGAGCTTCTCGATCGTTCCGGTTCCACGGCGATCATTCAGGAATTTCAGCAGCGCGCGAATCGGATTCGCGAAACGGCCGCAGGATTGCCCGATGATGGGGCGGGCGCGATTATAGATGACGTCGCATTTCTGCGCGACGTTGCGAACGCTCTGTCCGGGGAGCAGTCGGACCTCGATATTCGCCCGCTGGACAACGAGGGGCGCGAAGCCGCGCTGGTACCGATCAGCAGTAGCCTGACCAGCCTCGAAGAACAATCGGCGACGTTGGCGACGAGTGTGAGCCAGGTCGGGGACCTGGCGACAATGCAAGCGGAGCTGGCCGAGAGCGCCGCCGCGCTGCTCGGTTCCGCCTTTGATTCATCGACTGCCGATAACCGGGGGCCCGGTTTTCTCTATCTGCACTGGTTACCTATAGGTGCTGTCATACTGGCGTTGTTACTCCTTGGAGGCCTTCTTTGGTTGCATTCAAAGGCATCGGTGTTCGAGAGGGCGGCCAAAGAGCAAGCCGCGCAGAATGAACGCAACCAGCAGGCAATTCTTCGCCTGCTCGATGAAATGGGCAGCCTGGCTGATGGTGACCTGACCGTGGAAGCAACGGTGACCGAGGACATCACCGGAACCATTGCCGATTCATTCAACTTTGCTATTGAAGAGTTGCGCAAGCTGGTAGCCACCGTGAACGACACGGCACTCATGGTGGACACCGCCACCAAACAGACGGAAAACACAGCGGCTCACCTTGCCAAGGCAGCGGACAACCAGGCGAAGGAGATCAATGCCGCCACGGAATCGATTGTCTCGATGGCGGCCTCGATCGAAGAAGTATCGGGCAACGCGGAACGTTCATCCGACGTGGCGCGCCACTCGGTAGAAGTTGCTCATAAGGGTGGCGAGGCCGTGCGCCGCACGATCGACGGCATGAATGCGATTCGCGAGACAATTCAGGAAACTTCGAAGCGCATCAAGCGACTCGGTGAAAGCTCGCAGGAAATTGGCAATATCGTTGAGCTTATTAACGACATCGCGGAACAGACGAATATTCTCGCCCTCAACGCCTCAATCCAGGCTTCGATGGCGGGCGAGGCAGGGCGTGGTTTTGCGGTCGTCGCCGATGAAGTGCAGCGACTTGCCGAGCGTTCGACGAACGCGACCAAACAGATCGAAGTACTGGTACGCACGATTCAGTCGGATACCAATGAGGCGGTCGTCTCGATGGAACGCAGTACGACAGACGTGGTTGGCGGGGCGCTGCTGGCGGAGAATGCCGGCGCAGCGCTCGATGAGATCGAGCAGGTATCTAATCAGATTGCGAGCCTCGTGCAGAATATTTCCGGTTCTGCACGGCAGCAGGCGGGTTCGGCGGCCGATGTTACACGACGGACAACACGACTTCGTGAGATTGGTGACCAGACGGGGCAAGCAACGACGGCGACAGCAAATTCCATTTCGAAGCTCTCCGAACTCGCAACGCAGCTCAGAAAAACGGTTGAAGGATTCACGCTTCCGGCCGAAATGATGCACGCGAGTGCGTTGGCACGGACGACCTCCAGCGCAACACCGCCGCCGGGGACGACTAAATGACGGGCGACACGGGCATTCATGAGCAAATAATCGGCGACGATAGCGGCCAGGGCGCCGTTCGTGCGCTTGTGATTATTAGCACCGAACTCATGGAGACAATTCGCAACGCACATCTCGCGCTCGAGGACTGTGTCGATGGGCGTGGCGGCACGGCTGCGCTGAACCGCGCCGGCGAGTTGCTGCATCAGGCCCGCGGTGCGCTGCACATATCAGAAACCTACGGTGCAGCACTTCTCGTTGAGGAAATGGAGTTGGCCTGCAAGTACCTGTCGAGCCTGCGCGCCGGCAAGGGTCGCGAGGACGGACTCGAGGCATTGACGCGATCGATGGTGCAGTTGCCCATATACATCGAAAGGCTGCTGAGCGGTGGCCGGGACATTGCTCTTGTACTGCTGCCCATGCTCAACGATCTGCGTGCAGCGAGGGGTGAGCCGCTGTTGTCCGAAGGGACGTTGCTGTTGCTCAATTTGTCGCCGAGCCGTGCCGGAAAGAAGATCGTGGACCGCGAAGGCAGTGGCGAGGATCCCGTTATCGTTGCAAAACGGCTGCGCCCGAAATTTCAGCTTGCACTGCTCGGCTGGATAAAAGGCGGCGACAATCAGCGGCATCTCGAGACGCTCGGAAAGGTCGCCGCCGCTCTCCAGCATTCGGCCACGCGCGACGACATGTATCAGCTTTGGTGGGTCGTCGGCGGGGTACTCGAATCCCTGCAAAACGGTGGCCTGGAAACATCAATTTCGATCAAGCGCCTGCTGGGCCAGTCGGACAGGCAGCTCAAATATCTTATCGACGAAGGGTTGCCGGCCTACGACAAGCACCCGGTCGACGATTTGCTGAACAACCTGCTCTATTACGTGGCACGATCCAGTAACGCCGGCGAGCGCATCAGTGAAATTCGCGCTGCTTTTAACCTGGCTGAGTTGCTGCCGGGCGATGAGCAGGTCGAAAACGCACGTGAGGCGCTCTCGGCACCCAGTGCCAGGCTCATGCACACCGTCGGTTCGGCGATCAAGGAAGATTTGGGGCGCGTCAAAGACGTGCTCGATATTTTCGTACGCACGGGCATGAACAAGTCATCCGAGTTGGTGCCGCAACTCGAGCTCTTGAAGAAAATCAGCGACACGCTCGGCGTACTCGGGCTCGGTGAACTCCGTGGCGACATCGATGGAGAAATTGAACGCCTCAAGGGGGTCGTTGAACGCGGTGGTATCGCAAACGATCAGATCATTCTGGATATCGCTTCGACGTTGTTGCGAGTCGAGGACCGGCTCGACCAGCAACTGCTGCGACTGACCATACCGCAGGATACTGACCGCGAGGGTCTCGTCGCCGAGTCAGGCGAGCACGATGAGGAATTCAGGCAGGTCGCTGAGTCCGTCATGCGAGAGTGCATTATTAATCTCGCACGTATCAAGGAAACGATCAGTCAGAGCATCGCAGCTGAAGCACCTTCACAAGGGCTGGACAGCGTCCCGACGCTAATCCGGGGCATAAAAGCCGGACTGCTGATGTTGGGCAAGCCGCGTGCCATGGAGGTTGTCGAGCGTATCGGCAGCCTGGTCACGGCCATCCTGAACACTGGCGGGCCGGCACAACTGACGCAGAGAGAAACGGACCGGCTGGCTGACGCAATAGTCAGCATTGAATATTACATGGAGACGGTCAAGGCAGGTCGAAGCGAGCCCTGGTACATGCTTGACAACGCCGAGGCCTGTCTCGCTGTGCTGCGCGATGTCGAGCAACGCATGTTGCAGGCGATTCCTGAGGACGAGGTGCAAGCGGGCCAGACTATGACGATGTCTGCCGCCGCAATCCGGGCGGAAGCCGAGCGGGCTATGCAAGCGGAAAGACAGGGAATGCAGGAAACCGAGGTCATACCGTTGCCGGTCGTTGCGCCCGATGCCGAACACATGGATCCGGAGCTACTAGAGCTCTTCATTGAGGAAGCGAAGGAAGAGATTGCATCGATCAAGCGCAATTTGCCGCAATGGGCCAGTTCTCCCGATGACATGGAAACACTCATCACGGCGCGGCGCTCGTTCCATACGCTCAAAGGCAGCGGCCGCATGGTTGGTGCGGAGCGTATCGGGGAGTACTGCTGGTCGGTAGAGAACCTGCTTAATCGACTGATAAATCGCACGCTCGTGCGAACGCCGCCAATGGTGGATTTCATATTGCAGGCCGCGGCAGCCGTGCCCGAGCTGGTTGAGCAACTGGAGGTGGGGACCGAGCCCGAGGTCGACATCAGCCTGCTGATGGCGCGAGCCAGTGCTTTTGCCGAGGGTGATCCCAATGCGGCCGTATTGACAATACGTAAGCCCGACGTGGAGACGCCGCCCAAGGTGGAACGCGCGCTCGAAATGGATCCGGTTCTCTACGACATTTTCTCCAAAGAGACAGGCGGGCACCTGAAGGTCATTACGGATTATCTGTCAGCATGCGAAGGGTACGATCCGCCGTTTGACGTAACCGACAAACTGCATCGCGCGTGCCATACGCTGCATGGCAGCGCCAATATGGCTAACGTCGATCGTGGTGTTGCCGTAGCGTCGGCTTTGAATCGTTTTGTTCGACGCGTCTACGAACACAAGGTGGGGTTTCAGAGAGACGGTCTTGCTGCTGTGCAGGAAGCCGCACGTGCCATCGAGACCATTGTCGGAGACATCAACAATCCTGATCGTGAGCGGGCTGATTACACGGCATTGAATGATCACCTTGCAACGCTCGCGGATGCGGTGCTCGCTGGCAAGGCGCCAGTGCGCGAGCCCGAGGCAGCGCCGACACTCGTTGCGCAGCCGAGCCCGGTTACCGAAGTCATTACCACTGAACCCGAATACGACGCCGAGATCGCCTCGATATTCACGGAAGAGTCGGCCGAGCTACTGGAATCGGCCGACAAGGCGCTGATCCGCTGGGTTCGGGAACGGTCAGCGCAGCCGATGGAAGAACTCAAGCGTCACCTGCACACACTCAAGGGTGGAGCGCGCATGGCCGGCATAACGGCCATGGGTGACTTGAGCCATGAGCTCGAGACTGTGTTGACGTCGATTGACGACGGCCGCGTCAAAGCGACACCTGCTGTCGAGGACTTGCTGCAGCGCAGCATCGATGAGCTACACCGAATGCGCGACACGGTCATCGCAGGCAAGCCGGTCAGGACAGCGATCGAACTCGTGCAGCGCATTCAGCAGGCCAATGCCGGTTTCGAGGTCGCGGACGATGCCGGGGTCGAGGTTTCGTTAGACGACACGAATGTGCAGGAAGCACCGTCGGCGGCGTTCACGGTTGAACCGGAAGACACGGTCAGCATGGTCATCGTCGATTCGCCACTGGCGGACGAACTGGCGGAAATCGGCAAACAAGAGAAAGAGGAGCCGCCGCTTATTGAGGTGCTGGCGCCTGAACCCGAGCTCGAACTAACGCCGGAAACCGAGCCGGAGCCCGAACTGGAACTCGAAGCCGAGGCGGAACCCGAACCCGAAGTTGAGCCCGAGCCCGTGCCGGAGCTGGAAGTCGAAGCTGAGGCGGAACCCGAACCCGAAGTTGAGCCCGAGCCTGCGCCGGAGCTGGAAGTCGAAGCTGAGGCGGAACCCGAACCCGAGCCCGAGCCGGAACTCGAAGTTGAGCCCGAACCCGAGCCCGAACCCGAACCCGAGCCCGAACCCGAGCCCGAGCCCGAGCCCGAACTCGAACCGGTATTAGAGCCCGAGCCCGAACGCGCTGCAAAAGCGACCTCTGACGTGCGGCCGCTTCGGGCACCCGACCAGCGGCAGGAATTTGCGCGGGTCGACGCAGACCTGCT
>CAMYIS010000057.1 GCA_947258485.1 uncultured Woeseiaceae bacterium | reverse complement strand
AAAAGGCGTGGAATTCGCCGAACGGGCATTGGGCCAGGGCGAAAGCGAACCCGTCGTGCTCTACAACGTCGCCTGTTTTTACGCGATACGGGGTGATGTGGATCGTGCGCTGGAACTCCTTACGCAGGCGGTCGAACGCGGCTGGGGCGACCGCGCCTGGCTCGAAACCGACAGTGACCTCGATGCTTTGCGATCAGACGACCGCTTCACTACTTTGCTTGAAGGAATGCGTTGAGCGCACATGGAGACTTCAAGGTCATTTTAGCTTGATATTCGGCTCGATCTATTTGGCGCTCTGATCGCTTCTTTGGCACGAATTACAGAATGGCTCCCTATCCCGAAAATCATCCTCATTTGTACGTCCGCTTTTGGCTGCGATATCAATTGGTCAAGTGTTAAAGTGATGAACGGCTGCTACTGACCCAAAGGCGACATTCACGTTCTTGCTCGTGAACGACTGCTTTCAGGAGATGAGGTGCATCGCCAGCTTGGGAGGCTGATGTTCTACCATTGAAGTACACCCGCATTTGAGGGAGTTAGCTCTCACCTGCAGCCCGGTGAGCATAGAAAGTGAGAGTAATGCGATTCTAAGCGATTCTGAGGTGGGTGCAGAAGAGATAGAAGGGGTATTCAGAACGTATACATTGCTCCCAAGGCAAACACATTCATCGGTTTCAGATCGATGTGATGTGCCATACTACCGCGACAACGTCGAGGCCCGGGCTATAAGTACTTGCAACCCGGGCCTGTAACGACACCGCAGTCTCTACCCGTTGCAACACGGGTACAAGAACAAAATACATCCGGTCGAACCGGAGACTTGAGCAAAGGGAATCCAGAATGACATTTCGCACAATGCAGGCGATCTTCGTCGCACTATTGCTGTGTGTTTCTGCCGTGCACGCAGATGACCACCAGGCAAGTCTTATCGAGGTCGCCGACTACCTCGAGCTCGAACAGGTCAACGACGCCCAAATTTCTCCAGACGGCCGGCAAATCATTTACACACGTCGTTACATCGACCAGATGAAGGACGAGTGGAAATCCTCTCTCTGGATCATGGACGCGGACGGCGGCCGGCAGCGCTTCCTTATCGACGGGTCCAACGCTCGCTGGTCTCCCGACGGAACACGCATTCTGTTCCTGGCGGCCGACGCTCACGACAAGCCACAGGTATTCATCCGGTGGATGGATGCTGACGGGGCCGTCTCGCAAGTAACGCGAGTCAGCGTTACGCCGAGCACACCAACCTGGTCACCGAACGGCAAGTCGATTGCGTTCGTCGCCATTGTGCCGGACACGGCCGAGTGGAATATCGACATGCCCTCGCCGCCGGAAGGCGCAGAGTGGACGAAGCCGCCGCGAATCCTCGATCGCCTGCATTATCGACAGGACCGGGTCGGATTTCGTGACCCCGGTCATTCGCACCTGTTCGTCGTACCTGCTGATTCCGGATCCGCCCGGCAGCTGACAGACGGCGAATGGCACGTCGGTGCACAATTCGACGGGCTGTTCTTCGGTGCCGGCCTGAGCTGGACGCCCGATAGTAAGCGCATCATATTTGACGGCTATGACTCGCCCGATTACGACCTCGCCTACCGCCGCTCGCACCTCTACTCGATTGACGCAGCAAGCGGCGAGAAGATCCAGCTGACCCGTGAGGACGGCTATTGGGTGGGACCGGCGGTTTCGCCCAACGGCAACAGCATTGCATTCCTCGGTTATCCCGCGACCGAGAATACCTACGCGATGCCGCGTATCTACGTCATGGATGCCGATGGCGGCGACAAGCGCTTGCTGACCGACGCATTCGATCGCCCGCCGAACAACCTGATCTGGGACGCCAACAATCGCGGCATCCTGTTTACGGCCCAGGAAGAGGGCTACATCAACGTATTCCGCTCTGACCTCAACGGCCGCGTCACGCCGGTCACGAGTGGCAAGCACTCTGTCGGCCTCCAGTCCGTCAATGGCGCCCGCCGCGTCGGTGCCGGCGTGCTATCGAGCTTCTACGAACCCGGCGACGTCTACACATTCTCGCTTTCGGGCCAACGCGAGCCAACGCGTTTGACGACGGTCAATGCCGACATGCTCGAGGGTAAGACGCTCGGCGAGCACACGGAGATCTGGTTCGAAGCCGAGGATGGCAATCGCGCCCATGGCTGGATCGTCAAGCCGCCGAATTTCGACCCGAATCAAAAATACCCGATGGTCTTCGAGATTCACGGCGGCCCGTTCGCGATGTACCAGGGCCGTTTCGATTTCCGCTACCAGGCATTCGCCGCGCAGGGCTTCGTTGTGCTGTATACGAACCCACGAGGCAGCACGGGATACGGCGAGGAATTTTCGCTCGGCATCAATAAGGCTTATCCAAGCGTGGACTACCTTGACCTGATGGGCGGCGTCGATGCCGCGATAGCCCAGGGCTATATTGACGAGAAACGCATGTACGTCGGCGGCTGTAGCGGCGGCGGCGTCCTCTCGAGCTGGGTGATCGGCCACACCGACCGTTTCGCCGCAGCGGCCGTACGCTGCCCGGTCGTCAACTGGATCAGCATGGCCGGAACCACGGACATCCCGATCTTTTCGTTCTCGTTCTTCGACAAGCCGTTCTGGGAGGATCCGGATGCATGGCTCAAGACCTCATCGCTTATGCATGTGGGCAACGTCACTACGCCGACGTTGGTGATGACCGGCGAGGAAGATCTCCGCACGCCGATGGCGCAATCCGAGGAATACTACGCGGCTCTCAAAGTCCGGGGCGTGCCTGCGAAACTGATGCGGTTTGACAGCGAATACCACGGCACCGGCTCGAAGCCATCCAACGCCATGCGGACACTCCTTTACATGATGTCCTGGTATAAGCAGTGGACCGAGGACGGCGAAGTCACCGAAGAAGACGAGAACGAGTAACGGCTATGCCGCGGAGGTCGCCCGATATGCTGACAGAAAACGAGACTGACGACGCCGGGGAAAGTTTTCCGCTCTGCCGAAAGGAAAAGTGAGGCTAAAACTGAGCATACTCAGAAAGCCTGAAGGAATCAGCTCGTTACTTTCGGGTGATCTAATTCGTTGAAACCGGTGGTCATAGAGCCACGAAAATCAATCGGTTAGGCAGATGGCCAGCTTGGCTCCGAGAATTGGGAAGCTGACGATGTACCTCATCGCCCGAAACCGGACATTCGAATATTGCGGTCCAACGGCCGGTTGTGGCCGATTGCAGACCCTCACCACTTCCCTAAAGCAGACGTTCGAGCGGCAGGTTTTGGGAAAAGCAGCCGCTCAGAATGAGTGCGAAGTAAGGGTCAGGACTTGCCGCCTGCCCTACTCGCCCAATCCTGACTTCTGACGAATAGCTAACGGTTCTCGTCGGTCAGCGCGACAAACGTACCGCCATTTCTCTCGCAGAGGATGCGCATCAGCGTTGCGAAGCGAATAGCCGTGGCTGGTATCTGGCCACCTTTGCGGAAACCGCGTGGAAAACCGACGCCGTGCAATCGCACGCGTCGCTTGCCGTCGGCGCCAGCGCGGTTAAGTCGGTCGATTGTAGCTACGACGGCGTCGATCGAATAATTGCCCTGAAAGTCGTCGCCGAATACGTACACGCTGACTTTCTTGTCAGCGGCCCAGAATTGCGTAATCGCTTCCTGGATTCCGTCTACCGGGTCACTGTCGCTGCTCGCGTTCCAGGTACGCATCCGGTTAACGATGGCCTGACGGCGTCCGGGCGAATCGGGAATCCATCGGGCAACGAAGTCCGGGAACATGTAGCGGCCGTCGTCGTTCATGATCTGGATGCCCTTGACCGTCGGATAGGCCTCCAGCGTTTCGCGCACCTTGCGCTG
>CAMYIS010000056.1 GCA_947258485.1 uncultured Woeseiaceae bacterium | reverse complement strand
AGGCGCTTCTACTGCCGCTCCACTACTCAATACCGCTTCAGACATACGGACCCCTCAGGTCGATAACAGCAATCCAAAAAGAACCAGCCATACCAGCAACAGGAAGTGCCAGTAAATCGTACATAGCTCTATGCTACGGGCGATTGACGGCGCATCCCCCTTGCCAAGAACGACTTTAGCGGTCGCCCTGGCCCACACGTACATGCCACCGACAATGTGCACGGCGTGAGCGCCCGTCAGAAAATAAAAAAATGCGTTCGCGGGATTGTTCGTAATGAGCTGCCCCGATGACTGCAGCTGCTGCCAGGCGACGAGCTGGCCGACGACGAAAGCGGTCGTCAGAAGACCTGTCAGGACCAAGCCGGGCGCAAGCCTCGATTGCTGATCCTTCACGGCGGCATTACGCGTCCATTGAAAAACGATACTCGCCAATATCAGCATTACGGTATTGATCCACAACAGCTGCGGCTCGGTTAATGGCACCCAGTCGCCGAGCTCCATGCGCAAAGCATAGGCACTCAGAATGAGCGCGAAAAACGAGGAAACGACCGCCAGCAATGTAAGCAGCGCGATGAGCCTGGAGTTGGTTCCTAAAGGCCCCTGATGGGCCGTTTCACCAACAACCTCAGCCACCCAGGGCTGCGTGTTGAACGACTGCTTCAGCAGCCAGCCGAGCAGCGTCGCGAGTATTAACGCCAGGAAGCCGAGCGCGATCGTCATTGCTGCTCCTGGTTACGCGATAGCCGGCTCACTAGTGCGCGCCCTCATGGTCGCGACCAGCCGGCGCATTGTCGGCCGACACGTTCTGCGGAATAAAGTCGTCCTCGTAGCCCGGCACGCTGTAGTCATAGGCCCAGCGATGCACGACCGGCAGCTCATGACCCCAGTTGCCGTGTTTTGGCGGATGATCCGGCGTCTGCCATTCCAGAGTCGTGGCATGCCAGGGATTCGGATCAGACTTGGGCCCTTTGGCGAGACTCCAGATCATATTGATGAAGAACAATACCTGGGTCGCCGCGACGAACAGCGCCGATACCGTAATCCAGGCGTTCAGGTCCTGTGCGGAATCCGGCATGAACTCGGTGTTACCCATCGCGAAGTAACGGCGCGGCACACCCTGGAAGCCGAGGTAATGCATCGGCAGATATATCGCATACGTGCCTATAAAGGTCATCCAGAAATGCCATCTACCCAGCGTCTCGTTGTACATCCTGCCGGTGATCTTGGGCCACCAGTGATAGATAGCGCCGAATACAACAAGAATCGGCGACACGCCCATAACCATGTGGAAATGTGCGACAACGAAATAGGTATCCGACAACGGCAGGTCAATCGTGACGTTGCCGAGGAACAATCCTGTCAGGCCACCGTGGATAAATGTAAATATGAAACCGATCGCAAACAGCATCGGTACCCGCAGATGAATGTTGCCTTCCCAGAGCGTCAACACCCAGTTATAGACCTTGATGGCCGTCGGTACCGCGATGATCAGCGTCGTCGTCGCGAAGAAGAAGCCGAAGTACGGATTCATGCCGCTGACGTACATGTGGTGCGCCCATACGATGAAACTCAAACCACCGATAGCGACGATGGCCCACACCATCATGCGATAGCCAAAAATATTCTTGCGCGCGTGCGTGCTGAGCAAATCGGACACAATGCCGAACGCCGGCAGGGCCACGATGTAAACCTCGGGATGGCCAAAGAACCAGAACAGGTGCTGGAACAATATCGGGCTGCCGCCCGTGTATCCCGGGTCCACGCCCATCGAACTGATGGCCGGCATGAAGAAGCTCGTGAGCAGTATCTTGTCGAACAACATCATGATGGCGCTTACCAGCAGCGCCGGGAAAGCGAGCAGGCCGAGAACCGTCGCGATAAAAATACCCCAGACAGACAGTGGCATACGCATGAGCGTCATGCCCCTGCAGCGCGCCTGCAGCACGGTCGTCACATAGTTCAGACCACCCATCGTAAACGCAACGATGAACACGGCGAGCGATGCGAGCATCAGCAAAATGCCCCAATCGACGCCGGGCGTTCCGGCCATGATTGCCTGCGGCGGATACAAGGTCCAACCGGCCCCCGTGGACCCGCCGGGTACAAAGAAACTGGCGACAAGTATGATGACCGACAGCAGGTAGACCCAGTAGCTGAGCATGTTCAGGTACGGAAATACCATGTCGCGCGAACCGACCATGAGCGGGATCAGGTAGTTGCCGAAACCGCCCAGGAACAGTGCCGTCAGCAAGTAGATCACCATGATCATGCCGTGCATCGTGATGAACTGGTAATAGTTTTCCGGGTTAATGTACGAGAACTGATCCGGGAAGCCGAGCTGAAGCCGCATCATTGCCGACAGCCCGAGCGCAATGAGGCCGACAAAGATCGCCGTCAGGCCGTATTGAACGGCAATGACCTTATGGTCCTGACTCCAGATATATTTGGTGATAAACGTCTGCGGATCGTGATGCTCAATTTCATGATCACGATCTGCAATTGCAACGTATGCCATCCGCTTCCCCTTGTACCTGTCTGGTCTGCTATTCGTCCGCGACGAACGGCCTATAGTGTATTGATGTAGGCAATGACATCCTGAATCGCCTGCTCGTCATGCAGGTTGTCCGCCATGAAACCCATCTGCTTGCCGTTGTAGTCCTGCGGGTGTCCGCCCCGAATATCGTCTTTGAAGTTCTGCAGCTGGCGTGCCATGTACCAGTCGGACATGCCGGCCGCGCGTGGCGCATTCATGGCTTGTATGCCCATGCCGTCCCCGCCGTGGCAGTAGGCGCAGACGTTGTAGTACTTCTGCCCGCTGGCAACGTCACCTTCAATCGTCGAGGCCACGGCGTTGTCAGGGAACGTAAGAATGTGTGCCACCACGTTATCAACAGCCTGCTCGTCGACGAGCGTCGCTGCCATGCCGATCATTTGCGCTCCATAGACATCACCTTCTTGCGTGCCACGAATGCCCTTCTTGTAGTTCATGAGCTGACGCTTCAGGTACCAGGCACTCTGCCCTGCGATCTTGGGCGCATTCATGGCAGCAATGCCCTCGCCCTGCTGGCCGTGGCACGCGGCACAAGAATTTCGAAACGCCCGGTCTTTGTCGGCGTCAGCCACAGGAACGTGTTCATGCCCGGCACGAGATCCATCTTGACGCGAAACTGGGCAACGGCGAAATCATGAAGCACGTCTTTCGAGCGCAGCAGGAATTTAACGGGCCTGTCGATGGGAAGATGTACTTCCCCGTTATAAACGAGGACATCGTCCTGTCCGTTCGGGTCCTCGGGATCCATGCCGAATGGATTGTCATCGGTGATGCGTTCGGCATCAACCTCGCCCAGCTTGCCGTCCTCGCCCGGCATGCGGAACGTCCAGTGCCATTGTTGGCCAACCGCCTCGACCACGTGTGCATCATCCGGCACATCGACAAAGTCAGCCCACACAAAAAGGCCGGGCGTAAGCATCGCTGCCACGCCAACCGCCGTCAGGCCCGTCAGCCAGCTTTCGAGCTTTTTGTTCTCGGGCTCATAGGCCGCTCTCGCACCTTTCTTGTAACGGAACTTGATGACGCAGTACGCCATGAACAGGTTGACGGCCACAAAAATGAAGCCCGTGACGTAGAGCGTAATGTCTACTGTGAAATCGACCATGCCCCAGTTGGAGGCCAGGTCGGTGAACCACCATTCGTAATTCTGGCTGTAAATGTGAAAAACGACAGAACCGACGACGAGCAGAATCAAGACAACAGCGAAAGGCATACTTCATGCATCCTTTGGTGGTCGTTGTATTTATTTGCCGCCGGATCTCTTTGTTGCGCTGGTTCTAATGTATTCCGGCGAACTTACCCCGCCATCGAGGATAGTGGAATCAGTAGGTATTTTCCACAATATTCAGAGGCCGATATCGTCCCTGACTTTCTTTTCCGCTTTCTTGATATCCGATTGCAGGGCATCCAGTTCCTGTTGCAGCGGGCCCGCCAACATTGCGGTTTCAGCCTTCCAGTCGATGACCGGAACAGCGGCCACGATATTCGCTGGCGTTGGTGTCGCGGGCTCCTCTGGCTGCTGCGTGTTGACGATAACGATGACCGCTACGGCGGCAGCGATCCCGGTAAGGCTGCTCGCCCACCAGAATAGGGCCGGTCTCTGCGACACGGGTGCTGCAACAGATTGGGCTTCGGGCGTAATGTTCCGCAAAGAGGCAGCTATGCGATGGTCCAGTTCATCGGAAACCGTCACCTCGATCTTTTCCGCATCCTGGCGAAGTTGTTGGGCTAGCTTATCCATAGGCTTCACTCTCTTTTGCAGCGCTGTTCAAATCCGCATCCAGTGCCCTGCGACCGCGCAGCAGGTTGACCTTGGTCCAGGACGCAGAGCGATCCAGCGTTTTCGAAATATCTTTCACCGACATGTCTTCGGCATATCGCAGCCACATCGCGGTAAACACTTCATCAGTCAACAATCGCCGGGCGTTTACCCAGAGATTTTCTGATTCCGAGTCGGCAATGCACTGCAGCAACGGGTCGCTTTCTTCGTCCCTCAGGTCCCCGATCTCGACAACCTCGGGCGCCCGTAGTTTTGCCGCATTGCGGATAGCGATGCGATACAACCAGGTGCTGAACCGCCAACGCGAATCGTAGGAGCGAATGTAACGAAAGGCACTCATCATCGTGTCCTGAAGCGCGTCTTCGGCGTCAGCATGGCTTGCACAGCGGGTCAACAAGAACCGTAACAGGCGATGTCGGTACCTATGTACGAGTTCCGTGAACGCATCCACGGATCCCGCCTGGGCGGCGCTTACCAGTTGTGTCTCAGTCCTCAAGGGCAGATACGACGGTATCTGGTTCAATCGCGAGGGAAATCCTCAGCGTATTACCGGCGACGTCGACCTTGGTACTCTGCAGAATCGATGCGATCTCCGGATCCATATCTTCATTAAAAATCTGCAGGCTGATCAGCCCTCTTACGATACTCCCCAAAGAGTTGGCGATTTCAGGCCCATTCGCCATGAGCTGCGCTTCGACGCCAAGCTTGTCACCGAGATCTGCTATCAGCACTGCAACCTGCTGAGTATTTCGCAGAATATTGGATTCCCAGCCGTCGCCCGCATCCATCTCGTCGGCATTGACGCCGGCCTGAATGAGGCTGCGTTCCGCTCGCAAAACGAATAGCGTGTTCTTTTGTTTCTTCGAGGATTCGATCTTGCCGTTATTGGCCAGCAGTGCCTTCATCTGTTCCTGCGTATTGGTTACCAGGATTTTGTTCTTGAGCGCGACGCTGATATAGGCCTCATCCTCAAGGGAGTCGACCTCAATATTCACGTTGCTTACACCAGAACCGGGGTTGTCACTGTTGAAATAGTAGTAAGCCTTGCCCGACGACTTGAACGTCTGCAGTTCGCCGTCAGCGGCGGCAATCGCAATGATCTTGTCCTTGGTCTCCTGGCTGATATTGCCTTCGAGCAGGACTACAGGACCTTCGCCGGCACGCGAAAACGCGGTAAAGCGCTCGGCTTCCTTGCCAAAATCCACGCCAGTTTCAAGCCGGATTTCTTCGAAGAACTCGGAATCGAGCCAGTCATAAAGACCCCGGCTCGCCTTGCCCTTTCGCATGGCGTCGAAATCGGCGTGAAAATACCATGTGGCCGAATCCGGAATCCCGCTAACCTCGGCATTGGCCAGCGTTGGAATGCCGAAAAACACTATGACGGCGAATAACTTCAGATTACGCATCGAAAAATCCTCATCTGGTGATTTCGTACACTGTTATAGGGCCGCGACGCCTGATTGGTTACAAACTGATGGGGACATTCTTAATCTAACGTATTAATACGTTAAATTAAGAATGTCCCTGTTTGCGGTGGCTGGTCAGCCAGCTGACGCCAAACGTCAGGATAAATCCGGCAAGGAAGCCCGGGATCGCCTCGTACAAGCCGTGATAATCCGCCTTGAACCAGGTCAGCCAGGCAACACTGACCAGGAACCCGCCGAGCATGCCGCAAAGTACGCCGGCCCAGGTGACTCGCTTGTAATAGAGGATGCCGACCATCGTCGGCCCGAACGCCGAACCGAGCCCCGACCAGGAGGCCAGCACGAAATCAAAAATCACGCGCGGTTCCTGGATACCGAGCACCAGCGCGATGATGCCGATGATCACGGTGACGAGCTTGCCGTAGTTCGACAGCACGGAATCGCTTTTCGTACTGCCCATTATTTTCTGGTAGGTGTCGCGTACGACGGCCGAGGATGCAAGCAATAGCAGCGAATCGACAGTAGACATGATTGCGGACAATACGACTACCAGCAGCATGCCGGAAATAACGGGTGGGAAAAGCTCGCTTGAAAGCACCGGGAAGATGGTTTCACTGTCCTCGAGCCCCGGGAACAACGCCCGGCCCGCAACGCCGGCCGTTACGGCACCGGCAGTAAAAAATAACAGAACGATGATCGACATGATCCGCGCTTTCTGGATTTCCATGTCATCACGCGCCGACATGTAGCGAATAAGAAGCTGCGGCACGCCGAGAAACGGCAGCCCGATGGCAAGAAAGCTGGCAATGCCTATCCATGTCGGCGCGCTGGAAAATGCAAACATGTCGAGCAGCGCCGGATCCTGCGCCGCCAACGCGGTTTTTACCTCGCTCCAGCCTCCGGCCACGAGAATAGCCGCCGCCGGCACCGCGATGAGTCCCAACAGCATCAGAACACCCTGCACCACATCCGTGTACGACACGGCCTTGTATCCACCAACAAACGTGTAGCCAATAATGAAGACCGCGCCAACGACAACGCCGGTCTCGTATTTCATCCCGAGGAAACTGCTGAGTGCCTTGCCCGACGACACCATCTGGGCTGTTACATAGGTCGTCACCATGACGACGATGATCAATACGGCAGCGCCACGAACCAGGTGCCACTTGTCGGCAAACTTCGCGGCCAGCACGTCGGGTACCGTTATCGAGTCCGTTTCATCGCCGAGACGCTTGAGGCGCCTGGAGAGCAGACCCCACGACAGGGCAATGCCGACGATCTCGCCAACAACGACCCAGTAGGCTTGCGCCCCAACTGCGTAACCCATCCCGGAAAGACCCAGCAGCAGCCAACCGCTTTCGCCGGTGGCGTTAGTGCTGAAAGCGACTACCCAGAAAGGCAGCTTCTTGTCCGCGAGGTAGAAGCCAGCCAGCGTGTGGGTTTCGCGACGGCTCCAGATCGCAAGTGCAGCCAGCACGCCCAGATAAACGATTAATACGGTGACAGTTGTAGACACCGGTCAGCAGCCCGAGGTATTAGACATCAGGAATCGCGGCTTACACGGCCTGCGATTATCCCTGCGATCAGCAGGAACACGCCCATGCCAAACAGGTATTCCGGAAAGGAACGAGTGATACCGCAGTAGTAAACGCCGGCCACAACGAGTATTTGAAACGCGTTGAATGCTTTGCTCTTGCGCAGTTTGGCTTTAGGGAAGCGCAGCCTTGAAATCATGAGCAGCGCCAGCACGAACATCAGCACGGGCATGTACAAATGCAGCGGCAACGATGCGGCGACATCCGGATAGTTAATCAGTACGAGCACCAGCGAGGAGATCAGGCCGCCGCCCGCCGCCGTAATGGGAACGCCGGCAAACCAGCCCGTGCTGGGCACATCCGATGCGAGATTGAATCGTGCCAGCCGCATGGCTCCGGCCAGTACGAAAACAGCGACGGCGACGACGAGCACCCAGAATTGCCCGGTGTCGTACTCGATACCACCCAGTTGCAGCCCGGCATTAAGCATGAGAACCGCAGGCGCAACGCCGAAAGAAACCAGGTCGGCCATCGAGTCGAACTCGGCGCCAAAGCTCGACGTTGCTTTCAGCAGTCGCGCGGATGCGCCGTCCATGACATCGAGCAATCCGCACCAGACGATAATCCACGCTGCGAGCTCGAGCTCACCCAGCTGTGTAGTGACAATGGACGCAATGCCCAACAGCAGGCTCAGCGCGGTAAAGCCATTCGGGATCGTGTAACGAAGGAGAGTCAAGGGTTTTTCAAATCTCTATTTTTTTATTGAATGGGCATTTTGCAGTTCGTGGCCATCATTATCCACCATCCTTTGTTGGCGCGCGGCAAAAATGACTAACCGCCACCCCACCAGTTCATGCGTCGCACGCCCGCCCCTGTGCCATTGATGCCAACAGGGCCTCTCGGCACATTCAGCTGCATTCTCACGCCGTCGCGCTCGATTTCGATAACTACGTCCTCACCCGCGCGGCCTTGCAGCGTTAGTTCGCGCAACTCATTCACATCAAATACACGCTCACCGCCGTAACTGACGATCTGGTCGCCCGGCTGCAAACCGGCCAGGCTTCCGGGCGAACTATCCAGCACTTGCGTAACCTGTATGGATGTCGCCTGCCCCTGAGCCTGCAGGTATCGCTCGTAGTCACTGTCGCCGAGCTCGGCGCGCAGCAGGGACTGGGGCCTGCTCATGGCCGACAAAGAGTCGACCACCTCGCCGCGACGCTGCGCATCATGTGCCGACTGCATCGCCTTGAACTGCGCTTCCGACTCCTGTTTCAGAACGCGACGTGCCTCATCTTCTGAAAACCCGCCGTCGACCAGGTCATTCAGCCGCCGCTCCTGGAAGTTCCTGACCAGGGATACGAAATCTCGCCGCGCACGCGGTTCGGGTTGCCTGCTCGCCGGTGCATCGTCTGACGCTGCGGTTTGATCTACAAACACTCGCGGACCGGTGGCATCGATGCGTTCGATTTCATCGATCAGGGCCTGCAGTTGATCCTCGAGTACGAGCCGCGCTTCGCGCTCTTCGGCCGTGACCTGCTCCAGTCGACGAAGACGCTCTTCAGTCGGCGCCGCTGATTCGAACGTGCCCGCCGTGGGGTCCGTTCGCGATTCGAAATCGTCCGTCGGGCCGTCTCGCATCAGCCAGACAGCGGCTGCAAACCCGGCGATCAGGCTGATCGCGATGGCGGCGATGATCCTCGACATGGCGTCCTCCCGACGCATAAAACGGGCTCGGCGTATTATCGCAGACCCTGTCATCGGTCGCCGATGTATGGTCTGATTGCGGCCTCGGAGACACGGCGAGGATCACGAATATGACGTCTAACCGACTGATAATTATTGTAATTTTTGCGACCCTGTGCAGCTGCTCAGACGAACCCGAAGCGACCGCCGCCGAGCGCGCGAACTCGATCGCCTCGGAGTTTGTCGACGGCTATTACTCGTTTTACCCCGAGGAAGCCTACGAGTCCGCCTACCCCTACGCACCGATGGACCGCTTTGGGGACCATAGTGAAAGCAAGATTGCGGCCTGGAACAGACAGGTTGACGATTGGCTGGCAGAACTCGACACGCTGGATCCAACACCGCTGTCAGGCACGTTCGATGCGGTGACCTACCTGTTCGCGCGCGAACGGCTCGAGGCGATTATCGGAATGCGTGTTTGTCGCATGGAGCTTTGGAACGTCAGCCCGACGTGGACGGGATGGCCGTCGATGATAACGTCGACGCTTGGTGCACAGCCTGTCGGCACAGCGGTTGAACGAGACGCGGCGCTCTCACGGGCGTCAGACATTGCTCGTTACCTGGACACCGAGATCAGCAATCTGCGTCGCGGTGTCGACGCCGGATACCTTGCACCACAAACCAACGTCGACGCCGTCGTTGAACAAGTGACCGTGTTGATCGACACACCGATCGATGACTCACCGTTCCTGGATCCGGCAATCCGTTCCAAGGACGGCAAGTTCGCGAAGCAATACCGCGAAATTTTCGAAAAAAGTATCACCCCCGCACTGATCCGCTATCGCGACTTCCTGGCGACCGAATATCAGGGCCGGGATGTTATCGGCGTTTCGGCCAATCCGGATGGCGAGGCATGTTACGCCGCATCGGTCCGCTACTGGTCATCCCTGCCGATGGATCCTGCCGATATTCACCGGGCCGGCCTTTCGAACATGTCGCGCATTCAAAGCGAGATGCTCGCCATCGCGAAAGAATCGTTCGGCACGGACGACCTGATGTCATTGCTCCAGGAACTCCGGACGAACCCCAGGTACACGTTCGAAAGCGAACAGGCGATGCTCGACTACATAAACAGCGCCGTGGCTCGCGCCAAGACCGCGATGCCGGACTGGTTTGCCTACGTGCCGGAGTCCAGGCTGATCGTCACGCCGTCGCCTGCTTTCGAAAAAGATTCGGGTGGAGGCTTTTACTCGGCGGGGTCCGCGGACGGCAGCGTCGGCATCTACAAGGTGGGCACCTACAACCCTACGGGCATCAGTAAAGCGGGGACGGAATCAACCGCGTTCCACGAAGGCTGGCCCGGCCACCATCTCGACAGCTCGATCGCCGCCAGCAACCAATTGCTTCACCCGATACTTCGCTACATGTGGAGTTCCGGTACCAGCGAGGGCTGGGCCCTGTATTCGGAGCGCCTGGCCGACGAAATCGGTTTGTATTCCAGCGAACTGGCCCGCCTCGGCATGCTGTCCAACGAGGCTTTCCGCGCGGCCCGCCTGGTTGTTGATCCCGGCATGCATGTCATGGGCTGGACCCGGCAAAACGCCATTGACTATATGCTCGAAAACACCGCAGAGGGTTTTGACGCGGTCTCGGGCGAGGTCGATCGTTACGCGGCCGTCCCGGGTCAGGCCACGTCGTACCTGGTGGGTAGCCTGGAAATCCAGCGCCTCAGGCAAAAAGCTGAAAGGATGCTCGGTGATAAGTTCGATATCCGTGTTTTTCACAATCGCATACTCGAAAACGGCGGCGTAACCTTGCCGATGCTCGGCATGAGTATCGACGCGTGGATCGAGGAAACTCTGGCCCGATAAGCCGGTCTATTGCCAAAGAATCAATAACAGGGAAATACAATGCATAAGATCCTGCTGCCGCTCATCGCGGTAATGGTGCTGTTCGCAGCAAATTTAGTTGTTGCACAGCAACCTGGTGAAACGGATTCCCAGGCGACCTGGGATCTGACCGACCTGTACCCGAGCGTCGAAGCGTGGAGCAAAGCCCGCGACGAGGTCATGGCGGACTTCGAGAAGATTGACGGTATGCGGGGATCGCTTGGAAAGAGTGCCGACTCGCTCTATACGACCTACCGCTTCGTGTCCGATACATTCCGCAAGGCTGGTCGCGTTTATGTTTATGCATCGCTCAACGCCGATGAGGACCTGCGTGAATCCGAAACCCAGGAACGCCGCCAACTCGCCGATATCATGTTTGCGCGTTTTGGCGAGGTTACTGCATGGATGCAACCGGAACTTATCGAGGTCGGCCGCGAAACAATCGAATCTTTCGTCGAGGAAGATGAGCGTCTCGCACCATTCGCGTACCAGCTCGATGACAGCCTGCGCAATGCGGCGCACACCCTGAGCCCGGAAACCGAGCAGACGTTGTCCTATTTTTCACAGACCTTCGGCGCTCCGAACGAGACCTATAGTCTGCTGGCGAACTCGGATATCCCCTGGCCGACAATCACTTTGTCGGATGGCGAAGAGATCGTTGTCGACTCACAGGGATACGGCAAAGCTCGTAGCAGCGCCAACCGCGACGATCGCAAACTCGTGTTTGATGCTTTCTGGAACAAGTGGGCGGAGTACCGCAGTTCGGTAGGCATGGTCCTGAATTCGCACTTGCAAACGCAGGTCGCGCTGTCAAAAGCGCGCCACTACGACAGCGTGTTAGATCGCGAGCTGTTCCAGGACAACCTGCCGCCCGCTGTGTATCGCACTCTTGTTACGGAAGTGAACAAAGCGCTGCCGACACTGCATCGCTATTTCAAACTGCGCACGCGCATGCTCGGTCTCGAGGAAATGCATTACTACGACATTTACCCACCGCTGGTAACACTCGACCGCGAATTCGACCTCGACACGAGCAAGAAGATCACGCTTGAAGCCATGGGAACCCTCGGCGATGACTGGGTAAGCCTGCAAAAAGACGCCATGGATGATCGCTGGATGCACGTCTATCCGCAGCGCGGCAAGCGCTCCGGCGCGTACATGGCAGGCTTTGCCTACGACGTGCACCCTTACCTGCTGCTCAACCACAACGACGACTATTCCTCATTGTCGACCTTTGCACACGAGTGGGGGCACGCCATGCATACGGTATACGCCAAGCAGGCGCAACCTTTTGAAACCGCGTTCTATGCGACCTTCATCGCTGAAATACCGTCGACATCGCTCGAGCTAATCCTGCAGGACTATATGTCGAAGAATGCGAAAACGATCGACGAAAAGCTGTTCTACCTGGGTCATGCGCTCGAAGGCATGCGCGGCACGTTCTTCCGCCAGACGATGTTTGCCGAATTCGAACTCGCACTCTATGAGGCCGCCGAACGCGGCGAAGCGCTTTCGGGAGATCGCATTACAGAAATGTATGGCGAGATCCTGCGTCGTTACCACGGCCATGATGAAGGCATTGTTGTCATCGACGACCTGTACACGAACGAATGGATGTTCATACCGCATTTCTACTTCAACATGTACGTGTTCCAGTACGCGACCTCACAAACCGCAGGTACGGCGCTGTACGAAAAAATCGTGGACGAAGGGGAAGCGGGCGTCGAAAACTACAAGAACCTGCTGCGTGCGGGTGGCTCCGACTACCCCTACAAGTTGCTCGTAAACGCTGGCGTCGATCTGGCGAAGCCCGAGCCTTACGAGGCGATCGTCAAGAAGATGAACGCCGTCATGGATGAAATGGAGCGCTTACTCGACGAGCAGAACAACTAGCCCCACCATCGTTCATACACACAGGGCACGCGGCTACTCGACGACCTGTGCGGAGATCACCGTCGCCGGGCAATTGGAGCCCGCCGTATATGGTCCGAGGCCAGTATTCACGCTCGCAATTTGCCCGGGCGGTATCTGTCCCCGGATATCGTGCCGCACCTGCTGCTGCCGGCCGGCTGCGTCCGCATACTGAACAACCACCTGAACACCCGTGATCTGCACGGCCGTATCGTTCTTGACGGATACGACGAGATTACCGCTGGCGTCCGGGTCACAGCGACGCAGGACATAGGCGCTCGGGTTTGATGGTAACTCCAGCCTTACCAGCGCCGTGGTTGCAGCCGTACCGTACTCTCCACCTGCGCCAGCGACGACCTTGTAATGTTTGATCGCTTCCGGGAGGTTGCCGCGCTGCTGCGCGATACCGCCGAGCGCGTAATGCGCCGGCGCCGTCGGCAGCAACTCTATGCTGTTTTCTAGGTCAATGACCGCGCCGTCCGTTTGGCCCAATTCCTTCTTCGCCAGACCGCGCTGTAAATGGTAGTAGAAGAAGCCGTTACGCCGTTCTATCGCCCGGCTGTAGTTGGTTACGGCCATGTCGTATTTGTCGGCAACCAGCCGAACGTCACCGCGCAGCGCGTGAAAATGTGCTTCTTGCGGATACAGGTCGAGCGCTTTGTTCGAAAGCGTGAGCGCTTCGTCGAGTCTTTTCTCCGACAGCGCTTTGCGACCATCGTCATAAGCATCGTATGCCGGTTTGGCTGCCCGGGTCTTTTGCATTGCACGCTGAAATTCAGCCTCGCCGGTCTTTCCGCCAGCGGGTAATGTCGCCGCGGTCGCGATGTTTGCGTTTACGCGCTCCTGCGACGGCGGATGGCTGGCAAACAGCCCACTGAGCCAGTCCGTCCTGCGCCCCTCACTCAGGCGCACAAAGGTCTCCTGCAGCGAAACGGCACCCTTTGGGTCGTAGCCGGCCCCGGACATGTATTGCATGCCGTAGAAATCGGACTCCAGCTCAGCCTCACGCCCGTACTTCATCGTCACCAATTGCGCCGCCAGACCCGCGCCGCCGACAGCGAGGTTGCCGTAGTCGCTGTCGCTCGATGCGACAGCGGTTGCCAGGACCAATCCCTGCAGCAGCATGCCACGTGATATCTGGCTGGCGGTGTGCCGCGCCGCGGCGTGCACCACTTCGTGCCCCAGCACGGCCGCCAGTTCCGCCTCGGACTCGAGTTCGGTCAGCAAACCGCGGTTGATCGCGATTTTGCCGCCGGGTAAAGCCCAGGCGTTGGGAACCGAGTTATTCAGTACGACAAACTCATACGGCAGATTGACAGGACTTTGAGCCGCGAGGCGCAGACCGACGCCCTGCACATACTGCGTGAGCACGGGATCAACGTCGTAATCCCCACCCTGCGACTGCCTCATCGGAGCGTAGTTTTGCTGTCCCATCTGGATTTCCGATGCCGTACTGACCGTCATCAACTGGCGCTTGCCCGTTACGGGGTTGACCGCACAACCGGCCAGAAATGCGACCCCGACCGCGAGCAATATCGTGACTTTCCGCATTTTCATACCTCACTAAAACTCACCCGCGATTATAGCGCCTGTTATAATCGCCCGGTTGGAAATAAGACCAATTGACAGGGAGAACCCAATGGGACTGTTTGACTTTGTAAAAGACGTGGGGCGCCAGGTTTTCAATACAGATGCCGAAGCGGCCGACAACATCAAGCAACACCTCGAGATCAAGACCAGCGGTCTCAGCAATCTCACGGTGGACTTTGACGATGGCGTTGCGACGATTTGCGGCGACTGTAAGAACCAGGCCGTTCGCGACCAGGCGATCCTGATCGCCGGCAACATCAAGGGTGTAGAGAAGGTTGTCGCGGACGACCTCAAAGCGCCAGCGCCGAAGCCTGAAGAGCCCGAAGAGAAAGCGGAGTTTTACGAGATAGTCAGCGGTGACACGCTGGGCGGCATCGCAAAGAAATATTACGGCAGTGCCGGCAAGTACATGAAAATATTCGAGGCGAATCGCGACATCATTTCGGACCCGAACAAGATTTACCCGGGACAGAAAATCAAGATTCCGCTCGATTAGACACGACTAAAGAACTCTCGTGAACTTGAGATGGTCGGCCGTGCGCCGGCCATTTTTTATAGGCCAGCGGCCCTACTGAAAGAGGGTGCGGATATACTCTGCCGATGGGCGAGGAATTCGATCTCTGGAGACTGGCAGCCGGCCTTGGCCTGTTCCTGTTCGGCATGCATGAACTGGAGCATGCGCTGACACAGCTTGCCGGCCGCTCATTCAAGAAATTCCTGAGCGAGTACACCGCCAAGCCGCTGCGTGGTGTCGTCGCCGGCGCACTATCGACGGCAGCCCTGCAAAGCAGCTCTGTCGTCAGCCTGATCGTCCTGGCCTTCGTCGGCACCGGCATCATTTCGCTCGCCAGCGCGCTCGGTATCGTGTTCGGTTCCAACCTCGGAACGACAATGACCGGTTGGATCGTTGCGACGATCGGGTTCAAACTCGATATAGAAGCACTCGCACTGCCGATCATAACGATCGGCGGATTCGGTGTGGTCTGGTCGGCCGCCGGAACCAGGCGAGCCGGGGTCAGTCATTTCATCATTGGGTTCGGCCTGATGCTCATGGGGCTCGAGTTCATGAAGTCGGGTGCCCTGGTTGCGACGGCGATGTTCGACCCGACTGCCCTGGCAGGCTACCCGCTGATAATCTTCCTGCTGGCTGGTCTCTTGCTTACGGCTATCATTCAGTCCAGTTCTGCGACCATCATGATTACGCTGAGCGCGCTTTATGCCGGCGCCATCCCACTGGAGTCGGCAGCCGCGATTGCCATCGGCGCCGACCTGGGCACAACGATCACCGCACTTTTAGGGTCGCTCGCCGGCTCTGCTGCCAAGAAACGCGTGGCCGCAGCGGTCGTCTTATTCAACGTGGTGGCTGACACGATTGCGTTCCTGAGTCTTGTGCCACTGCTCAAGCTCATTACCAAGATCATTGGAATTTCAGACCCACTATTCGCACTCGTCGCGTTCCATAGCCTCTTTAACCTGATCGGCATAGTGATCTTCCTCCCCGCGATTCCGTTGCTCAGCACATGGCTTGACCGCCGGTTCCGGGAAGACGACACGCCGATGCTGCGACATATAAAAGCCAGCGACACCGCTGTCGCCGAGGCCGCTCTCGAAAACATCACGCGCGAGACACTGCGCCTGATCGACCAGGCGGCTGCATTGAACCAGGTCACGCTTGGCCTGCCGCCCGACCATACGTTTTACGACAGCCGGGAGGATCGCAAGGGTGTCTGCGTTTTTTCATCGGAAGTCGATTACGACCGCTGTTACGCAGAAATCAAGCAGCTGGAAGGTGAAATACTTCGGCACGCGCTCGCGCTGCAGGGCAGACCGCTGGAAGCCGATGAGTCTGAGCGCCTGAGCCAGATAATTCCATCGATCCGTAACGCCGTGCAGGCCGCCAAGAGCATGAAAGATGTGAACGCGGACCTCGAATTGTTCCGCGGCTCCGTGAATGACCGCTTCAACGCTTATTTCGGACAGTTTCGCGAAGCCGCAAGAGAGTTTTACGAGGCGCTCGATTCCTTGCGGCGATCCGACATGCCGGCCGTGCGCTTCGAGACGCTGGTCGAAATCAAGAATACGTCCGAGTCAGTACATAATCGAATGCGTCATCGCATTTACGACGAGGTCTCGCGCGGGGAGCTCAGCGAGGTAGAGATATCCACGCTGCTGAACGTAAACCGGGAGGCGAGTCAGAGCCTGGTTTCCGCGCTGGCCGACGCGCTTCTGAATATGGACGCGGCCAGAGATTTCGCCAGTCTTCCTGCTGCAAGGTAGGTCCCCGTAGGTGATAATCCGAATAGCCGGAATGCACCGGGTCAGCCACGATTACAGCGATGAGTACGATCAGGAGTCGAGATGCAGTCTGAAGCCAGAACGCTAATGAAGGAATTGCGGGAAGATCATCGCAATATGAGGATTGTTCTCCAGTTGCTCGATGACGCCGTAAATGAAGCGTCCTCGGGAAAGGACCCCGACTTCGAGCTTATTGAAGAGATCATGCGTTACGTGACAGTTTATCCCGACGCCGTGCATCATCCCAAGGAAGACGTAGTTTATAAAGAGCTGCGCGAAAGGCGACCGGATCTGGCGGGCGGCCTCGATGACGTTCCGGCTGACCATGACGAAATCGCCGCACTTGGTTCAGCCCTGCGCGACGACGTAGAAGCCATCAACGCCGGCGCCGCCGTGCGACGCAACAAACTGATCGAGGATGCGTCCGGCTACGTGAATCGTCTGAGATCACACATGGCGTGGGAAGAGCGTGATCTGTTCAAGCGTATCGACACGATGCTTGACGAAGAGCCCCAGGAATTTGACGTCACGAAATTCGAGCACATCAAGGACCCTGTGTTTGAACTCGAAGTTGAAGCTGGATTCCGGCGCCTGCTGTCGAGCCTTAAGCGCGACAATTCGCCAGCGAGCTAGAAGTACCAGGCGATCTGGGCGAACAGCCCGGCACCCCCCGACAAGTAACGGTCCGGAATTCCGGATTCGATGCCACCGAATTCGCTGCCTTTCGGGCCCAGTGGCACGTTAACGCTGCCCAGAAAAGTCATGTTGTCCGACACGCTGTAGTTCGTAACGAGCTGAAAAAGGCCGCTGGGATCGGAGACATTTGCGAGCACCGTGGGTGTAAGCCCCCAGAGCGGCGTCATTTCGATCATGACGCTGGCAGCCAGGTAGTGGCGCCCAATCGAAAATAGTTCGCCGCGCGTGATGCGGTTGACGAGGTCCGGATTATTGGCAAAGCTGACTGAATCGTAGCGACCCGATCGCTGGCCGAAGCCATTGAAAAAGTACTCGACGGCACCGCTCATGTTCCTGTCGAACCAGTTCCAGGAATACGTGAGGTTTGTCACAAACTGTACGTACGTGTCGATGTCGGAGTCTGTTACGACAACATCCCCGCGCAGAATGGCACCGCCAACACTCTTGCTGGCGCCCAGCCCCACGACCGTATCTCCGTAGTGTTGTGCCAGCAGCAGATCGAATTCAGCCTCCCCCAAAAATCCGTGGTACTTGACCGCCGCCGTGGCCTCATCCGCCTCAACGTCGCCACTCGCAAAATCACGACGCGCGACGTACGCACCCTGCACGTCGTCACCGCTGTCACGCAAGTACTGCACGTACAGCATGTCGTCCCCACCTTTGTATTCGGTATCGACGGCCGCCGGATCAAACGGGTTCACGAGGTCCATCGGCGCATAAAACAAGCCGTTCCCCCAGGAGAGGGCCTGCCGGCCGAAGCGAAAAACGGTCTTTTCGCTCGTGTAGCCCAGGGTCAGTCGATCCAGTCGATGCAGCACTACGGTCTTGCCGCTGTCTCTCATGACATCGGTCAGGTCGAACAGCCGGCGCCCGTCATCGGGCAATCCTGGAAAGAAAATATCGGTACCGCCCGGCAGCGCGCGACCAAGCTCGACACTGTCACCATTCAATGCCAGCAATTGATAGGCAGCATCGAAGGACCATCGTCCGACGTTGCTTTGCAGATTGAGGCGCAAATCCCCGGTAACGTCGAGCGTACTGCTGCCGACCAGGTCCCTGAACAAGCTCTGATCCGGATACGCCTGACCCGTCAACGAAAACTTCGTGTGGCCGCCAAACTCCGCCTTGTTGTCATCCGCAGTCGCCGCAGCCGACAGAAAAAAAAGCGCCAGGAAAACTTTACGCAGCATTTTGCTCGATGTCGTCGACGATGCGGCCGTCCAGCATTCGGATCAGACGCTTTGCATACCCCATTACTCGCTGGTCGTGCGTCGCTAAAACGAACGTCGTATTGTGATGCTCGTTGAGCTCGGTGAAGAGTGTCATCAGTTCGTCGGACGTTTTGGAATCCAGATTGGCAGTAGGCTCATCGGCAAGCACCAGCGCCGGTCGCGAGACGATCGCCCGCGCAACGGCGACGCGCTGCTGCTGGCCTCCCGACATTTCGGCCGGTCGCCGGCCCTCGAGCCCTTGTAAACCGACTTCCTCGAGGATTGCCAGTGACTTTTCGCGTCTTTCTGCCGCCGGCACGCCCTGAACCTGCATTACAAACTCGATGTTTTCCTGCGCCGTCAAAACGGGGATCAGGTTGTAAGCCTGGAATACGAAACCGATACTCGAAAGCCTGAGATCGGCGAGCTCACCTTTGCTCATTTCATCAATACGTTGGCCCGCAATCCATACCTCGCCGCTGTCAGGTATATCGAGCCCTCCAATCGCATTGAGTAGCGTTGTCTTGCCTCCGCCAGAGGGTGCGGACAGACATACGAAGCCGCCCTGTTCGATTTCGATACTCACGTGATCGAGCGCCTTGATATCCTGATCGCCCTGCCGGTAGGTCTTGCACAAATCAACACAACGTACAGCTGCCATCATCCCACCTTTGTGATTGCTTCGACCGGCTCGTAACGCGACGCGCGCCAGGCCGGGGACAGGCTCGCGAGAAATCCAAGTA
>CAMYIS010000055.1 GCA_947258485.1 uncultured Woeseiaceae bacterium | reverse complement strand
TGCAGGTCGACAGTCCTTGCCAGCACCGGACATGAACAGTAACATCGCCGCCTCATTTGTGGCGAGGTACATTTGTGTTCCAAGGCAGCCTGGTCGCGCTTGTGACGCCCTTCGATGGCAATAATCGGGTCGATTACGCGAGTCTCAAGCGCCTGATCGATTTCCATGTCGAGCACGGCACGGACGGACTTGTCATCGCGGGGACAACGGGCGAGTCGGCGACGCTGCGGCGATCCGAGCACATTGAACTGATTGGCAGGGCCGTGGAAATTGCCGCAGGCCGCCTGCCGATCATCGCGGGCACCGGATCGAATTCCACGGCGCAGACGATCGAACTGTCACTCGCGGTAGCTGATCCCGGCATAGCCGCCTACCTCGTTGTCGTGCCGTACTACAACAAGCCGACGCAGGAAGGCCTTTATCAGCACTTCTCGGCCGTTGCGGATGCCGTGGAAAAGCCCGTCATGATGTACAACGTGCCGGGGCGAACCGTGGCAGACATGTTGCCTGAGACGGTCGGGCGCCTCGCGAAGCACGACAATATTTTTGCGATCAAGGAAGCGACAGGCAGTATCGAGCGGCTAAAGGAGATTCAGGCGCTCGTTGGCGAAGGTTTCATGCTCTACAGCGGTGACGACTTCACGCTGTTGCCGTTTATAGAGCAGGGCGGTCATGGCGTTGTAACGGTCAGCGGTAATGTGGCACCGGAACTGGTATCACGGCTGTGCAAGCTGGCGCTGGCCGGAAAACATGACGAAGCGGTCGCGCTCGACTCGACGCTAGAGCCTTTGAACAAGGCGCTGTTCGTCGAGTCGAATCCAATACCCGTAAAATGGGCGGTTAGTGAATTGGGACTGATGGCGCCGCATATAAGACTGCCTTTGACGCCTTACTCAGAGCAGTATCACGAACAGATGCGATCGGCGATGCGTACCGCAGGTGTCGGTCGGGAGAAAAGGGCATGACCATGGTTCGACTGATAGCCGCCCTGGCGATACCGGCATGCCTGTCGGCATGCGGCGGCGACGACTTGATCAAGCAGACCTGCGACGAGCCGCAGCGATATCAACAGGTGGTTGCCGGAAAGCGGGTAGAAGTGCCCGAAGGCCTGGATTCGCTCAACGAGCTTGCCGAGATGCCGATTCCAAAGGCCGAGGGCGCGCCGGTTCGCCCACCGGGCTCGCTTTGCATTGAATTACCGCCCTCGGCAGGAATTAGCAAATAGTCCAGGGTACGAAAGACAGAATTCTCGGAGAGGTGGCTGAGTGGCTTAAGGCGCTCGCTTGGAAAGCGAGTGTACGCTTATACCGTACCGGGGGTTCGAATCCCCCCCTCTCCGCCAGAAAATGAAAAGGCCCCCTTGCGGGGCCTTTTTGTTTTCTTGCCGAGTGTGGTGGAGGATGAGGGCCCTGTTCGACGGGCGCAGCGGCAGAGCCGCATGCCCGGTCGCGAAGCGACAATCCCCCCCTCTCCGCCAACAAGTCAGGCGTTCGATGCGCCTCCAACCAGAAGCTGTCGAATTCCTTGCCAGGATCAGCCCGTTATTTACGCCGGGTTAAGACCACCAAACAGGCGCGCGTATTCGATCTTCATACAGTGGTTCATGACTACTTCGAGCCCAGCGGCACGTGCCTTTTCTGCCGCTTCCTCGTGCACGATGCCTAGCTGCATCCAGATGACCTTGGCGCCGATGTCGATTGCAGCATCGACAAACGGCGGAACGCGCTCCGATCGCTGAAACAGATTGACGATATCCACTGGCGTCGGTATCACGGTCAGATCCGGGTAGCACCGTTGCCCGAGTACCTCGTCGTATTTGGGATTAACCGGGGTCACCTCGAAGCCATGGTCGAGCAGGTACATGGCGACGGAATTGCTGGGTTGCGACGGATCGGCCGAGAGTCCGACAATCGCAACGCGTTTGTAATTCGTCAGGATACTTCGCAATGTGTCGATTTCGGTCACAATTTTTTGGCCCGTTCGCGTAGCTCGACTTTACGGATCTTACCGGTCGATGTCTTCGGCAACAGCCCGAACACGACTTTACGCGGCGCTTTGAAGTGCGCCATGTTATCGCGGCAAAAATTGATAAGCTCCTGTTCGGCGATTGCTCCGGCGTCGGCGCGGAGGTCGACGAACGCGCAGGGGGCCTCACCCCATTTTTCATCCGGCATCGCCGTGACAGCGGCTTCCAGCACGGCCGGATGACGATAGAGTATCGACTCGACCTCAATACTCGAAATGTTTTCGCCGCCTGAGATAATCACATCCTTGGCACGATCCTTGATCTCGATGTAGCCGTCAGGATGGCAGACCGCAAGGTCACCGGAATGGAAATAACCGCCTGCGAAAGCCTCATCGGTCGCCGTGGGATTCTTGAGGTATCCTTTCATCACGACATTGCCGCGGAACATAACCTCGCCGATGGTCTTACCGTCCTTCGGCACTGGCTCCAGTGTCTCGGGATTTGTCACGATAAGCTCTTCGAGCATAGGGTAACGCACTCCCTGGCGCGCCTTGAGTTCGGCCTGATCGCTCATCGGCAGCTGATCCCAGTCCTCATGCCAGGCACAGACTACGGCGGGGCCATAAACCTCTGTCAGCCCGTAAGTATGGGTTACGTTGAAATTGAGCCGGGCCATCGCTTCGAGGACCGCCGGCGGCGGCGCGGCACCAGCGGTCATTACGTTGACCGGGCGATCGACCAGCTTCGTCAGTTCATCACTGGAATTCGCCATCAGGTTCAGGACGACGGGTGCGCCGCACAGGTGCGTCACCTGGTATTTGCTGATGGCATCGAAAATTGCCGCGTCGCGTACATCGCGCAAACAGACGCTAGTGCCATTCAGGGCCGCGGTCGTCCACGGGAAGCACCAGCCATTGCAGTGAAACATCGGCAGGGTCCAGAGGTACACCGGGTGAGCGCGCATGTTCCAGGCGAGTATGTTTGAGACTGCGTTCAAATACGCGCCACGATGATGGGTGACGACGCCCTTCGGGTTGCCAGTAGTACCGGATGTGTAGCCGAGCGCGATCGCCTGCCATTCGTCGTGCGGTAACTCCCAGGCGAATTCGGCATCGCCGGTCGCCAGGAAGTCCTCGTATTCAACGTCACCAATCAGCTCGCCGTCTTTAAATGCGGGATCATCGACATCGATCACGAGTGGTTTATTGTCGAGCTGCTCCAGGGCCGCTGCTACGGTCGCGGCGTACTCGGGATCCGTTAGCAAGACGCGGGCACCGCCATGTTTGAGCTGAAAAGCTATCGCATCGGGGTCGAGCCGAATGTTAAGCGCGTGGATTATCGCGCCCGCCATTGGGATTGCGAAATGAGCCTCATACATCGCCGGCACGTTGGGCAGCATCAGTGCAACGGTGTCATCCGTCGTCACGCCGTGCTGCCGCAAGGCACTGGCAAGCAGGCAGCTGCGGCGATACGTTTCGGACCAGCTGCGTCGCGTCTCGTTGTAAATGAGGGCACAACGCTCAGGGTAAACCGCGGCGGCCCGTTCGATGAAAGTCAGCGGTGAAAGCGGCGAATAGTTTGCCGCATTTTTGTCGAGACCGGTTAAGTACTGCGAGTTCGACATGACGCGGCGCTATTTGTTCTTCCACTCGGGCTTGCGCTTCTGAATGAACGCATCGATGCCCTCGCGCGCGTCGTGCGAATCCATATTGCAGGCCATGCGTTCGCTCGCGTAGGCGTACGCATCGGCCAGGTCCATCGGCAGTTGCTTGTAAAACATGTCCTTGCCGAGCCTGATCGAGTGCGCGGACTTAGCTGCAATCTTGGCAGCCAGCGCATGCGTCGCCGAATCCAGTTCTGCCGCCGGTACAACCTCGTTGACCAGGCCAAATGCCTTCGCTTCTCGTGCCGATATGAAATCCCCTGTAAGCAGCATTTGCATGGCCTGTTTACGCAACAGGTTGCGACTCAAAGGCACCGCCGGAGTCGAGCAAAACAAGCCGACGTTGATCCCCGAGACGGCAAATCGAGCGTCTTCGGCTGCCACCGCCAGGTCGCAGTTAGCGACCAGCTGGCAGCCGGCGGCCGTGGCGATTCCATTCACACGGGCGATGACTGGTTGCGGCAAGCGGTTAATGCTGATCATCATGCGCCCGCACTGGTCGAAGAGCGCCTGGTGCACGGCGCGATCTTCGCTCGCCCGCATTTCTTTTAAATCATGGCCCGCACAAAACGCCTTGCCGTCGGCGGCAATAATTACGACTCGTAGTGCTTCATCCTGAGCGATCTGATCCAGCTCGTACTGCAAGCTGGTCAACAAATCTCCGGATAATGCATTGTATTGCGCCGGTCGATTCAGCGTCAGCGTGGCAATTCCGTCGTGATCGCTGCGCAACAGCACGGGCGCTGGAGTGATTGGATCGGAGCTCGTGCTCATCGATTGGGTCTCCCTTGGCATTTCCCAAGACAGTTTGAAAACAGGTTTGGCCAGAGTGATTCAAGAACGGCCGATTTGATGCCCTGCAGGTCACCATACCCAGCGCCGACGATTTTTTCCAATGCCGAGACCGCTATGGACGGCAGGCCAATAAGTGCTTCAGGCTAACAGTTCAAGTAGACGGCCGGAGTCCGGCGGAGCATTGTCCCCAGAGGACTCGCCCCACCGCCAAAATAGAAAAAGACCCATAGAGGAGCTTTTCGGTGGTGCGGGATCAAGCGTTGGGAAAGCCCAAATACTCGTATCGGATCGACCGGCTTTCGTGCGTCCCGCCAACGGCTGGATTAACATAGCCTCAGGAGGCTCCCTAATCGAGCAGTCTGCGGCGCTGCATACGCCGAAAGCGGGGAACACAAATGTCATCCAGGCTCCGTATTTCACGTCGTGATTTCATGAATGGTGTGGCCATGAGCCTTGCCGTCGGTACTTACTTGTCCCCGATGGAGATATGGGCGATGGAAAGAAATCGCTCTTCGGCAAGCCCATATCCTCCGGCTCTGACCGGTATGCGCGGCAGTCATCGAGGATCGTTCGAGGTGGCCCACGCCGTTGCTTGGCGTGGAGTCGAATATCCGCGTCCGTCCGAACAAACGGACCACACTTATGATCTTATCGTGGTTGGTGGCGGCATTTCAGGTCTGTCCGCTGCGTATTTCTATCGTCAGCGTGTCGGTCCGAAAGCAAAGATTCTGATACTCGACAATCACGACGATTTCGGCGGGCACGCGACTCGAAACGAGTTTAATGTCGATGGTAAAAAACTCATTGGTTACGGTGGCACCCAGTCGATCGATACGCCGGGAAATTATTCGCCTGTGTCGAGCCAGCTATTGAAAGACATCGGCATCATCACAGACCGGTTTTACGACTATTATGATCAGGACTATTTCACCAGCCGCAAGTTGGGCAGCGGTATCTGGTTTAGCAAGGAGGCTTATGGTTCCGATGTCCTGGCGAAGAGTGTATTGAGCGATTTTCTCAATACCCCCGACCCGGCAACGATCAACGAGGCAATTAATGCTTACCCGATATCGGACGAGTCGAAAAGGGCCCTCGTCGACTTGCTGAAGGGCGACGTTGATTACCTGCCGAATTTGAGCAGGGACGCAAAAATACAATTGCTACGCCGGATCAGTTATCGCGATTTCCTTCTCAAACATACCGGGGCGACGCCGGAAATCGCCGACATGGTCAATAATACGATGCTCGGACTCTGGGGTCTTGGCTGGGATGCCCTGTCGGCACTCGAGGGCTACAGGCTTGGCAGTATGGGAACGCAGAATTTCGGGATAGGCAAGATCGAAGGTGAGCCGCCGGGCCGGGACGAGCCCTACATTTTTCATTTCCCGGACGGAGGTGCCGGTATCGCAAGGTCTATCGTTCGGCAGTTGATACCGGAAGCAGCGCCCGGTAAGACAATGGAAGATATAGTCACAACTCGCGTCGACTATGGGGCCCTCGACCAGGATTGGTCCCCTGTCCGCATCCGGCTCAACAGCACCGGCGTCGACGTCAGGCACACGCTGGACCAAAAGGCAGTGGACGTCACCTACGTTCAGGGAGGCAAGCCTTACCGGTCGCGGGCGAAGCACGTCGTGCTGGCCTGCTATAACAGCATGGTTCCGCATATCTGTGTTGAAGTACCGGAGAAACAAGTCGAGGCGATCAACTATGCGACCAAGACACCGCTTGTGTATATGAGCATTGCAATTCGAAACTGGCAGGCATTCTCCAAACTCGGGTTCAACTACATCTATGTTCCCAAGACGCAGTTAATGCATTCCTTCAGTATGGATTTCCCCGTCAGTATGGGCGGTTACAGGTTTACTCAGAACCCGGACGAGCCAACGGTACTGCACGGTACCTTTGTCCCGACAAAGCCATACCAGGGTTTGACGGGCCGAGAGCAGAACAAAGCGGGCCAACAACGGCTGTATGAGATGAGCTTCGACGACTTCGAGAAAGGCATTGTCAGACAATTGGATGGTGCGTTGTCCGGCGGTGGCTTTGATGTCGAGCGAGACATTTCTGCGATAACCGTGAATCGCTGGCCACATGGCTATGCGTATGAGTACAACGAACTATTTGATCCGTACGACTGGGGTCCGAATAACGGCCCGCATATCGAGGGCTGTGCACAAATCGGCCGGATTTCGATTGCCAACTCGGATGCATCGGCGTATGCGTATCTAGACGGTGCAATCGACGCGGCTGATCGTGCCATCAATGAGCAAATGGATGGGACATAGTCGAAGCATGGATCGCTTGTGACTCGCCCCATGCTGCAGACGAGCAATTGACCGTCGGTCCCGATGCAAATGCAAATGTGTATGATGACAAGAATGCAGGAAATTCAATGACAGAAAAAATCACTATCCGCACGATTGAGGTGCGCAAGGACAATTGGAGCGATACCCGGGTGGTCGAAGAAGACTCTGCCGGGACACTCGCCGAGAACGAATTGCTGTTCAGGGTAGATCGCCTTGCTCTGACGGCGAACAACATTTCCTATGCCGCTGCGGGCGACAGCCTGGGTTACTGGGGATTTTTTCCGGCCGACGAGGGCTGGGGGCGAATTCCGGCCATGGGCTGGGGCGAGGTTATCGCCTCGGCGCATCCGGATATCCCGGTGGGTGAGCGGGTCTGGGGATGGTTTCCATTTTCGACGCACCTGAAGGTAAGGGCGGGCAAGGTGAGCGCCTCGACATTCACGGATGTCTCCCCGCACCGTGCAGAATATGCACCCGTGTACGCCCAGTTCGACCGGTCGTCCGCGAATCCGATTTACGAGGTAGCCCGCGAAGACCAGGACAGCCTGCTGCGCGGCCTGTTCATGACGTCCTGGCTGGTCGAGGATTTTCTGGAGGTTAACGACTTCTTCGATGCGGACGCCTGCCTAATTACCAGCGCGTCCAGCAAGACCAGTATCGCATTGGGGTATAGCGTGCAGAAGCGTGGCAAGCTGGCCGGTATTGGAATAACGTCACATGGCAACGTCGCATTCTGCGAGAGCCTGGGGTGCTACGACAAGATCGTGACTTACGAGGACGTTGCCCGTCTCGACGCGGCACAGGCCGCCGTCATGGTAGACATGGCCGGCAGCGCGAAAGTGATCAGCGACCTGCACCATCACTTTGCTGACAACATGAAGCATTCCTGTCGCATCGGTGCCACCCACTATGACGATACGGGTCCTGTGAAGGGACTGCCAGGCGCTCGGCCGGAGTTCTTCTTCGCGCCGTCACACGTGAAGTCACGCAGCGAAGAACTCGGAGCAAGGGAATTAATGACGCGCATGGGTACCGCCTACGTTGGCTTCCGCCAATTCGCCGACAGCTGGCTCAAGGTAGAACGCAACTATGGCCCGGAAGCGGTCACCCGCACTTACCAGGCGGTTCTTGCCGGCAAAGCGGATCCGGCCAGCGGCCAGATCATCTCCATGTGGCCGGAGTGAGATAACGAAGATGGATACGGTGAGTATGAAAAAGTCGATACGCAGTCAGGTCAGCGACGAGGAGTGGCAGCTCAGAATAAACCTGGCGGCGTGTTATCGCATCATCGCGATGTACGGCTGGGATGACCTGGTTTTTACGCATATTTCGGCACGCGTACCTGGGCCTGATGAACATTTTCTCATCAATGCCTACGGCATGTTATTCGAGGAGATGACAGCAAGCAGCCTGGTCAAGGTCGACCTGCACGGAAACAAGGTGCTTGAATCCTCGCAGCTCGTGAATCCGGCCGGCTTCGTTATTCATAGTGCCGTGCACGAAGCACGCCCGGACGTCGGCTGCGTTTTGCATACGCATACACGGTCCGGAATTGCCGTTTCCGCGCAGGCCGATGGCTTGCTGCCGTTATCGCAAACATCGTTGTTTCCGTATGCCACGCTTGGCTATCACGACTACGAAGGCGTTGCGTTGAATGATGACGAGAAGCCCCGGCTCGTAGCAGACCTTGGCGATCGCAATGCACTTATCCTCAGAAACCATGGTCTGTTGACCGTGGGCGCCTCTGTTGCCGACGCATTCCTTTTGATGTACGTGCTTGAGACGGCCTGTCAGATTCAACTGCTGGCGCAATCCACGGGCGGCGAGCTGGTGACCGTGCCCCAGCCTATCGTAGAGGGCATCAGCGCACAGGCAGAAGAGGTCACGAAGGGACTGGGCGGTAATCTGGTCTGGCCGGGCCTGCTGCGAAAACTGGACAGGCGGGATTCGTCTTACCGCGAGTGAGCTGGTACGCACCCGGTTCAGTCAGCCCCATCGATGTCGACGAGAGGTGATTAATCATGTTGACGCAGGTATTTGTAATTCTGTTGACGTCGCTGTTGACCAGCGTGTTAACGCTCACCGCGGCGTGGTTCGCGTTCGACCGATATCTGAAGTCGCGGATGTGGACGGAGGTTGATGCGAAAGCAGATGAGCTCGGGCTGCTATTGAAACAGCGGGTCAGTGAGGGTGTTCGCGAGGGCATGGGCAACGGTCTGTCGGACCTTCGGGAGAAAGCGACGAAAACGGCGACCCGCGGCGGAATCGACATGCTCGAGGAGAGCCTGAACTTCTGGTTTCGCGGTGGGCGGGAGAAGGACTAGCCAGCGTACGCTGGACTTGTTGCTCTAGGCGTCGGGAAACTGATATTCCGCGAACTGCTCTCGCAAAGCCAGCTTGTTTATCTTGCCCGTCGCCGTGTGCGGTAACTCGTCGACAAACGCAACATCGTTGGGCTTCCACCACGTCGCAACACGGCCATCGAACCAGGCCAGCATCTCGTCTTTGGCGATTTCCTGTCCGTCTTTCGTGACGACGATTAGCAGCGGCCGCTCCGTCCATTTCGGGTGATAGCGCCCAATAACGGCAGCCTCGGCAACGTCTGGATGATCCACGGCGGCATTCTCCAAGTCGATTGAGCTGATCCATTCGCCCCCAGACTTGATGACATCTTTTGTACGGTCGGTAATTTGCATCACGCCATTTGGGTCGATCGTGGCGACATCGCCGGTATCGAACCAACCGTCTTTGTCAAGCGGGCTGCCGGCATCCTCGAGCCGGAAATAATTGCTCGCCACCCACGGTCCGCGAACTTTGAGTGTACCGAATGCCACGCCGTCCCATGGCAGCGGCTGGTTGTTGTCGTCCGTTATGCGCATTTCGATGCCGAATACGCCGCAGCCTTGCTTTGCCTGCAGCTCGTAACACTCTTCCTGCGACAGCTCACCCATGTCCGGCTTGATCTTGAAGACCGTTCCGAGCGGGCTCGTTTCGGTCATTCCCCAGCCCTGGTGGACCGTTACGCCGTGCTTCTTGTCGAAGTCCTCGATAATCGATCGCGGGCAGGCCGCACCGCCAACACTCACTCGACTGACGCTGTCGATCGCCTTTCCGTTCTTTTCGAGGTAGCTCAACAGCTCGAGCCAGATCGTGGGCACGCCCGAGGCAACCGTAACCGTTTCTTTCTCTATGAGCGCATGCAAGGTTTCGCCATCCGCCATCTTTGGGCCCGGCATTACTATTTTAGCGCCCACCATCGCCGCGGCGTACGGAATGCCCCAGCCGTTTACGTGAAACATGGGCACGACCATCAGTACGCAGTCGTGCCCTGAAAATGCCAGCACGTCGGGCAGACAGCCGGCATAAGCATGCAAAACGACGGAACGGTGGCTGTACAAGACGCCCTTGGGGTTGCCCGTGGTACCCGAGGTGTAACAAAGAGTAGACGCCGTGCGCTCATCGAACTCGGGCCAATCGAATTCGTCAGACTCATCCGCTATCAACGTCTCGTAGCAGATTACATTCGGGAGCTTGCTGGCCGGCATGTGCGCCTCGTCGGTCATGACGACGATGCCCTCGACGCCCTTGAATCCTTTCGCCAGCGCTTCAACCAGCGGCATTACCAACGGGTCAACAAACAGGTAGCGGTCCTCGGCATGGTTGACGATGTAGGCGACCTGTTCAGGATAAAGGCGCGGATTGATCGTATGACAAACGATGCCGCTGCCGGAGAGCGCGTAATACAGCTCAAAATGCCGATGATCGTTCCAGGCCAAAGTGCCGACGCGGTCGCCGGCCTTGATCCCGAGGCGATTTAGCGCATTGGCCAACTTGCGCGTGCGCGCGAAAGCTTCGCGGTAGGTGTAACGCTGGTCCGGGTTGTCCACCGTCACCGAGACGATTTCGCGATTCGGGTAGTTGGCGTCCGCAAATCTCATCAGCGACGAGATCAACAGCGGCGTTTCCATCATCAAGCCATGCATACGCGTTCTCTCACCTCTTCTCTGTTCGCTTCGCTGCGCGTTTGCGCGTGGTTTTCTTGCGGGCGGGTTTCTTGCCGTCGGTCGCTTTCTTCGATCCATTGGTTTTACCGCGCCCCGAACCGTTGGTCTTTCTGCGCCGCTTTTTGGAACCTTTTGCCTGACTTTTTTTGGCCGGCCGGTTTGCGGCCTTCTTGAGGTCCTCGAACGCCTCCGTGAGACAGTCGCAGTAAAACTCCGGGTCCGGCATCATTTCGCGACACGAAATCGCGCTCACCGTTATCTGGCCGTTATAACCGATCACGGGCTGAAAAAGCCCGATTCCGTGCGTTATGGGGCCGAGGCCGAAGCTGGCAATCATCCGCGAACCCATGGAATACAGCGGGAAGTTCGGTCCCGGAACGTTGGTAATAACCGTATTGAAGATCGGCGGCAAGCGCTTCGCGAGACCATAACGACCGTAGGCGTTCGCCATGAGACCAGTAATGGTTGACGGCAGAAAATGAGCCAGCTCGGTCCCGAGCGAGGCGCCCAGGGTGCGCGTCAGTTTCTTGGCCTGCTCGCTCTCGCCGTGCACAGCACGCAGCCGCTCCAACGGGTCCGCGATGTCACTGCGTACGGGCAGGCTCATCGTCGACACCATGTTGCCGGCAGCTTTGCGCATATCGTCCGGGCGTACGGAAACCGGCGCCATCGCCACGAGCGATTCCTCCGGCAATTCGCCTTTGGATTCGAGGTAACGCCTGAGCGCGCCGCCGCAGACGCTGACAATCACGTCGTTGACGGTGGCCCCTTCGACCCGGCTCTTTATTGCACGTATCTCGTCCAGCGAGAAACTGCGGCCATCGAAGACGCGGTGCGGCGAGACGTTACCGTTGAAACGCGTACGCGGCACGTTCGTTGTGAGATGCAGTTCTTTATTAAGTAGTCCGCGACCGAATCGCCATGCCGTCGAGGCGTTCCGTGCGACCAACGAACCGAATTCGAATGGTTTCTTTGCGGTCGTTACTGCCGTCCGGCCCAGCAACCCCAGGGCGGTGGGAAAACTCTCCGGCTGCCACTCTTTGTCTGGCGGTTGCACCGTGTCCTCGGGCGACACATCGTGGATAGCGGCCGAAATCTCCGCGCCGGACACGCCATCGATCGCGGCGTGATGAAACTTCGTCACGAGGGCGAAGCTGCCCGCGGGTACCCCGGCCACATTGTCCAAACCCTCGATGACGTAGGCCTCCCAAAGCGGTCGATTGGTATCCAGAGGCCGCGCGTGCAAGCGTGCGGCCTGGATACAAAGCTGCCGCCAGTCGCCGGGTTTGGGTAGCGCGATGTGCCGCACGTGAAACTCGAGATCAAAATCCGGATCTTCGATCCAGTAAGGGTAGTCCAGGCTCATCGGCACGTTCACGAGGCGCTGCCGGAATGCGCGCGCTTTGTGCAGGCGCTTCTCGAAGAATCGCAAGATATCCTTGAACGTTACCGCACCGCCCGGTGCGGTCGACTGATCGTAGATAGCGAGACCGCCAATGTGCATCGGCATGTTGCCCGTTTCCAGGTAAAGAAATGATGCGTCGAGTCCTGATAGTTGTTCCATTATTCTCGTCCCAAATAGCGCGCAGTATGCTGCTGTGGCTCGCGAGCTCTGCGCATTAGCAGCTTGTGCATCGTCATGTAATTCTCACGCAGCGCCCGGGTGCGGCCGATAATTATCGTGACGGTGAGAGCCTCGATCTACTGGAAGTCGGTATTCTCGTTGACCGAAAATCGGACGCCCGATCAATCAATATAATGGGCTCACCGGGACCGGCGCAATCAAAAGCCTGAGAATCAGAGCATTGATCGCTTGTTATTGAGTTTGCATTCGAGCCGCAGGCGCTCGTTTTCCTGATCGAGCTCGGTCAGGAGCAGATCGGATTGCTGCTGGAACTGTTCAAAAGCCCGCTGGAATTCCAATAATTCGTTTCGATGCGCATCGAGTTTGTTCTGATGAAGTTCCGTCAGCTTCGCATTTTCCTCGTCGAGCTTCGCAATTTTCCGCTGCAACCGGTCGATTTCTTCGCTGCGTCTTCGCAGTATTGCTGATTTCCTGCGCTCTTCTTGTTTAGCACTTTCGTCGTTCTCAGCTAGCGGGGAGGATCCTTCTGTGCCCAAGGCACTCTCGCCCTCGGAGCGCACGTCACGCATCGTGATCGGCTTTGCCGATTGGGCAATCTTCTGCAGGGTGTTTTTTTTCCAGATCGAGCTCTTTACCAACGTGGCATTGAGGTTTGACCGATCAGTCTCACCACTCGGATGCCGCTGGTCTCTTATCGCTTTGAGTATAGCCAACTCGGATGGGCGTTCTTTTTCCGACATTTCCCTGCCGTCCTGTATTTATTGTTTTTTCCAGGGACCAGTGCCGCGGTGACTGTTTCGCGTCGCGCGCACGCTGGCCCCGGAGGCTAAAGCTAGTCGATTTTACGTTAGGTAGGTTATGTAATTTTCTGAATTATAACATAATCTCTGATTTATCCAATATTTCGAGTGGCGCCTCGCGAAGCTCGAGCGTTTGGCGGCCGGAGCAGCCAGACGCCACCGAGCGCAGGACGCACCGTGCTTTCAGCCGGAAAAAAGCCCCTTCAAGGGGCCTTTTGTTTATCTTGCCGAGTGCGGTGGAGGATGGGATCCCTGTGCCAGGCGATTCGAATCGGAACTGCTTCTACGCCGGTCCATCAAGCAGCCATTCGATCGCCTCTGCCTCTTTAGTAAACGCCTTCACCGAATAGGCGCGATTGACCGCAACAGTTTCTGTAAACCTCACGTCTTCAACAGATTCCCTATTCGTATCGACAAATGCCAGTTTGTAGGCGTGGTCCCAGCCGTAGTCTTTTGCATCCTCGACAATTTCATAGGAGTCCGTCGCCGAGAGCCGCCCACGCAAATTGAGTACGAGCAATACTCGATAATTGTCTGCGTTTCGGCAAGATTCAACAATCTGTCTACCAGCCTGGCTTGCTTCCAACGCGGCATCGCCATAGCGCCGCTCACCGGTTACGTGGACACGCACATAGTCCTGCTGTGCTTGAATGTCGACTTCGTAAGGCATATCTGATTGGTTCCTGCGGTCCTGGCTATGTAAGTCTTTACAAGCAGAATTTGGGCTGCATGCCCACGGCGGAGGCGTTCGGGACTTGCCGGCAGCCCTGCGGACATGGCACCGTGTTTCGTGCTCAATAGGCAGTTTTCCGTATTTTGCACCTCTCAAAGGAGGCGGAGAATACGGAACAATACTAACGTTAGTGAGAGTGGATTCATGACAGAGAGCAAGCAAGGCCAGCCGAAGACCGTGGTTTCGATGTCCAAGTCGGACACCGACTCGAGTGACAGAGCGGAATCCCCTGCACATATCTTCGGCACGATGCGCCACGATCCGGAGAAGATCAAAGAATTATTCCGCAACGGCACCTACCCATACAAGACCAAGATCCGCAAAGCCTCCTATGAGCGACACAAGGAAGAGCTGCAAGTTGAGCTTCTCAAAGTGCAAAGCTGGGTTAAAGAAACTGGCCAGCGAATCGTCGTCATATTCGAGGGTCGCGATGCGGCGGGCAAGGGTGGCACTATCAAGCGGTTCATGGAGCATCTGAATCCACGTGCTGCGCGCACCGTGGCATTGGAAAAGCCCACAGAGCACGAACTCGGCCAATGGTACTTCCAGCGCTACATCCAGCATCTGCCGACCGAAGGCGAAATGGTCTTTTTCGATCGCTCCTGGTACAACCGCGCGGGCGTCGAGCGCGTCATGGGATTCTGCGATTCGCTTCAGTACCTCGAGTTCATGCGCCAGGTGCCGGATCTCGAACGCATGTTGGTTCGCTCGGGCATTCGCCTGTTCAAGTACTGGTTCTCGGTGACGCACGAAGAGCAGCAGCGGCGTTTCAAGGCACGCAGCCTGGATCCGCTTAAACACTGGAAGCTCAGTCCGATCGACCAGGAGTCGCAGGGCAAGTGGGCCGAGTACACCGATGCGAAAGAGGCCATGTTCTTCTACACGGACACGGCCGATGCGCCGTGGACGATCGTCAAATCGGATGACAAAAAACGCGCCCGCCTGAACTGCATGCAGCATTTCCTTTCGGTACTCGACTATTCACGCAAGGATGCCCGTGTCCTGCACGGCCCCGATCCGCTGATCGTAGGCTCCTCGGCCCAGGTCATCGAAAAAGACCGCCACCTCTGGGGCTGAGGGATTTTCCGGCAATCGCGTTGTGTTGAGGCCGCCTAGCGGCGATAATCCCCGCCGGTCCGCGTCGGCTTTTCCGCGACGGTCAGCCGTGAATTCCGCCAGGCCCGGAAGGGAGCAACGGTAGCGGTGATACC
>CAMYIS010000054.1 GCA_947258485.1 uncultured Woeseiaceae bacterium | reverse complement strand
ATGTCGTGATATCGAGGCCCAGCAATGGCTGTGATTTATTGCCAAAAAGCACGTATTTTTCCTTCTAAGTCGGTAAGTTGCGAGCCAATCGTAGGTTGGGCCTTAGCAATTCGATTTAACTATATATCAATAAAATGTTAATTAAAACGTGACTTTGCTCACGATCCAACAATCCCTATAGTAATGCGCCTGTACGGACACATTCCGTGAACCAGTCGGCGACTGCGGGCGAGACTTGTTATTGCAGCATTCAGCAATGCGCGTCTATTATCGGCCCCTCCTTGAAGTATGCAAAAAAGCCTTGCCCTTAAAAAGCCATATTTTCGGCATCCGCCGACCACCACCATACCTTTATATAAAGTGAGCCAGCAGCCCGGCAAACCCGGGTATTCGGCGGAAAACGCCAGCAACTATGCATAAACCACGGAAAACAAACAAGAATCTACGTCACATTCGCAGGCGACGGCTGGTCAGGAGCCTCATTGTGACGCTTGGTCTCGGGGCCAGCGGGGCCATAGCGGCCGTCGCCGCGGTGGTCGGGGCGTATTACTTTGTGGAACCCGGCTTGCCCAGGGCCGAGACTATCCGGGACATTCCACTTCAAATCCCGCTCAGAATTTTCAGTCGCGACGGCTACCTGATATCGGAAATCGGCGAACGGCGGCGCATCCTTGTCACTTTCGAGGATCTGCCCCCGCATGTCGTACATGCGTTTATCTCGGCCGAAGATCGGCGCTTCTTCGAGCATCCGGGTATCGACTACCAGGGAATCGCGCGTTCGTTCGCGCGGTTGCTCAGAAGCGGGGAGATCAGTGGCGGTGGCAGCACGCTAACGCAGCAGCTGGCCCGCGATTACTTTCTTACGCGCGAACAATTGTTCACCAGAAAACTCCGCGAGGCTTTTCTTGCCTACAAGATCGAGCAGGAGTTCACCAAGGAACAGATAATGGCGCTGTTCCTCAACAAGATGTTTTTCGGTCAGCGCGCCTATGGTGTCGCTGCCGCAGCGCAGGTGTACTTCAACAAGAACCTCAGGGACATCAATGCAGCAGAAGCCGCGACTCTCGCGGGCGTTCTCCCGGCGCCTTCTCGATACAACCCGGTTTACAGCGCAGCCAACGCAGAAATGCGCCGGGGCTATGTACTCGGGCGAATGCACGATATTGGCTATCTTGACGATGCCGCTTACTCCGATGCGATGGCGTTCCCGATCGAGTCACGGTTGCATGGGGCTGCCGTTGAACTGAACGCACCGTACGTCGCCGAAATGGTCCGCAGCGAGATGCTGAAGCGTTATGGGGAGGACACCTACACGGCTGGCTACCAGGTCGTCACCGCCCTCGACTCGCGTCTGCAAACGGCAGCCAACTACGCATTGAGAAACGGGCTGCTTGAGTTTACGCGACGACGCGGCTACCGCGGACCGGCGATGACTTTGGAACTCGGCGACGAAGTCCTGGCAGCACCGTTCGAACAATGGCCTATAGAAATTCGCGAATTGCTCGAGCAATACGCCCCGGGTGGCCTCTCTGTCGCGCTTGTCACGGCCCTTTCGGAAAATAACTCGGCGAGCGTTGTATTCAGCGGAGGCATCAAAGCCAACCTGCCCTGGAGCGGTATCAAGTGGGCCAAGCCTTTTATCGATCGTGAAACGACAGGCCCGGAACCGGAAGCCGTTACCGATGTACTGTCGGTCGGTGACCTTGTTTACGTGATGCCGACAGCAAACGGCAGCTGGGCACTTGCACAGGTGCCGGACGCGCAGGGGGCAGTCGTAGCGATAGATCCGTTCGATGGCGCGGTCGGAGCCCTTACGGGCGGCTTCGATTTCACGATGAGCAAGTTCAACCGCGCACGACAGGCTTACCGTCAGCCCGGTTCGTCATTCAAGCCGTTCATCTATTCCGCCGCGCTCGAAAATGGCAATACGCCGGCGACCGTCATTCTGGACGCACCCGTTGTCATTAATTCGTCGGAACTGGAGGCCGTCTGGCGGCCAATCAACTACAGCGGCCGATTCTACGGGCCGACGCGCATGCGCGAAGCGCTGGTTCGCTCCATGAACCTCGTTTCCGTTCGGCTGCTACTTTTCAACACGGGTATCGGCAATGCCGTTCGCCATATCGAAAAGTTCGGCTTCGGCGGCGCTGCGCTGCCCCGCAATGGCTCTCTCGCGCTGGGCGGCGGCGCGGCATCCCCGCTCGATATGGCGCAGGGGTACGCGATAATTGCCAACGGTGGACACGCCGTAAAGCCCTACGTTATCGATGCGATTTACGGGCCCGAGGGTGAGACGCTTTACCGCAGCGCACCGGCTGTCGTCTGTGATGAATGTATCGCGAAAGAACCGGACTATCGCTTTGGCGACGCGCCACGTCGCGAAATGACGCTGGACGCGATGGCCGATGTGGCGCTCGACTACCGACCGGATGCGAGCACGGCACCGGAGCTATACAAGGATGTCATCACGGCCCCGCAAACACTAAGTCCGCAAAACATGTTTCTCATTCAGGACATGATGCGCGACGTCGTGCGCCGCGGCACGGGTCGCCGCGCTATGGCGTTGGGCCGAAACGATCTGTCGGGAAAAACGGGCACTTCGAATGACCGGCGCGACGCCTGGTTCGGGGGCTTCAACGCCGACCTGGCCAGTATCGTCTGGGTTGGCTACGACGACGACCGGCCGCTTGGCGCGGGCGAAGAAGGGTCGAGGACCGCACTGCCGATCTGGGTTGAATTCTCGCGCATCGCGCTCGCGGGCGTGCCAGAGAATCAGATGCCAATGCCTGAAGGCATTGTCTCGGTGCTTATTGATCGCGAGACCGGCTGTCCTGCACGTTCCGGGCAGCGCAACGTCGTGTTCGAGGTTTTCCGCGCCGGTAACGTTCCAGAATGCGAGTTCGTCGAAGAATTACCTGACATTTTCAATGACGCGTCCGGTATCGATGCGCCGCCCGAAGAGGAAGGGGAAAGTGACGAAGAAAGCGAGCCGCTCTTCTAACGCAATGGGCCGACAAAAAAACAGTGAGACCGAACGGGCGCGACAGGTCGTAGCACAGGAAGCCGCGCGCATCATTGTCGATCACGGCATTCGCGATTATCGACTGGCAAAGCAAAAGGCAGCCGAGCGCCTGGGAATCGCCGGGCGTGGCGCGCTACCGGGCAATGCCGAAATCGAGGCAGCCGTTGTAGAGCATTTGCAAATTTTCGGGCGCGAATCACACGCCGATCAATTGCGCCTCATGCGCGTTGCGGCACTCTCGGCCATGAAGTTGCTCGAGTCGTTTACGCCACGACTTGTCGGGCCCGTGCTCGTGGGTACTGCCGATGAAAACTCGGCGGTTAACCTCCATGTCTTCGCCGATAGTCCCGAAGCCGTCGCGCTGGAACTCGGTGACATAGGAATCAGCTTCCGCCCTTATGAAAGGCGCCTCAAGAGCCGCCGCAACCGCGTCGAGACTTTCGCCGGTTTTGAGTTTCATCACAGCAACAACTCGATCCAGGTAACCGTGTTTCCGATTGACGGAATTCGGCAGGCGCCGATGAGTCCGATCGACGGCAAGCCGATGAAACGGGTCGATTTGAATGCCGTGCAATTGCTACTCGAACACGTTTAACCGCACCGACCACCTACCACCTACCACCTACCATTCTGACAGCGGCGTCGATCGCCGGGGAATCTCAGTCGCTCGGACAGCTGCTTCGCAAACTCGCTTTATGAGACACCCCGGCACTCACCGCCGCTGTCCAATCGCGCTGCGGGCGCGGGTTGGGGAGTTCCTAGAGCGTCGTGCGTAGCGCAGCGACGCATGGACGCCAAAGCAAGCGGAGCCCGATGCGAGCGAGGCAGGACGCCGAGCGAGGTTAAGCGAGAGGAAGCTCCCCAAGCGGCGCCCACGGCTTGAATGTTGGGTGCTTGGGGTGATCTACCGCTTTTCGATTGGCGCGTAATCCCGCTGTGCCGGCCCGGTGTAGAGCTGTCGCGGTCTCGCGATCTTGGTCGTCGGATCTGCGATCATCTCCCGCCAGTGTGACGCCCATCCCACCGAGCGCCCAAGGGCAAACATCACCGTAAACATCGAGGTCGGAATACCGAGGGCCTTGTAGATTATCCCTGAGTAGAAGTCGACGTTCGGGTAGAGGTTCTTCTCGACGAAATAGTCATCCTTGAGAGCCACCTGCTCGAGTTCCTGCGCCAGGTCGAACAAGGGCGTGTCTTTGCGATCGAGCCGCTGCAGAACCTTGTGGCACATGTCGCGGATAATCGTCGCGCGCGGATCGAAGTTCTTGTACACACGGTGTCCGAAGCCCATCAGGCGAAACGGGTCCGACTTGTCTTTGGCCTTGTCGACGTACTTCTTGATCTGGCTGGTGTCCCCGATTTGCTCGAGCATCTTGAGAACAGCCTCGTTAGCGCCCCCATGTGCGGGCCCCCAAAGTGCGGATATGCCTGCAGCAATCGCCGAGTAGGGATTTGCGCCGGAGCTGCCCGCCATCCTCACCGTCGAGGTCGAACAGTTTTGTTCGTGATCGGCATGCAATATGAAAAGCAGGTCGAGCGCCTCGGCGGCGACTTCATCGATTTCGTAGGGCTCTGCCGGAACCGCGAACAGCATATGCAGGAGGTTCTCGCAGTAGTTCAGATCATTGCGAGGATAAATAAACGGCTGACCGATATTCAGCTTGTATGCGGCCGCGGCGATCGTCGGCAGTTTCGCGAGAATCCTGTGCGCGAAAATATCGCGATGATCAGGGTTCGATGCATCCATCTCGCTGTGATAATAAGCCGACATGGATCCGACGACGGCGGACAACATCGCCATTGGATGCGCGTCGTAACGGAATCCCTTGAAGAAGTTCAGCATGCCCTCGTTGAGCATGGTGTGCCGCCGAATCGTTCGTTCGAACTTCTCGAGCTCGGTGGATGTCGGCAGATCCCCGCGCAACAACAGGTAAGAAACTTCAATAAAGTTGGAGTTGGCAGCGAGCTGCTCTACCGGGTAGCCCCGGTACATCAGTACACCCTCCTCGCCATCGATGTAAGTGATGTCCGATTCGCAGCTGCCTGTCGAGACGAACCCGGGGTCGTAGGTAAAGACACCCTGTTCCTTGTACAGCTTCGCGATGTCGATAACGTCGGGACCGATCGTTCCGGTCCTCACGGGAAGCTCTATTTCAGACCCGCCGGGGCTAATAAGGCGGAATGCATCCTGGCTCATGTTTCTTCCTCAATGTACTTGAATCAAACGCTACGAGCATAGCAGAGCGCCCGCGACCCGAGGAGTCGTGGAATGACGCAATGGGACCAGGATTGCTGTCGAGACAGCGGCTGGTTATTTGCAGGAGATCCTCGCCGAGCGTCGAGCGCGTCGTAAATTCGTTGCCACAACTACAGGTGACCTTGATGGCAGTGTAATTGGGGTGAATGTCGGCTTTCATTTTGGCTCTCCCGAGCGCGCTACTTCGCAAAAAGGTCGCGTAGGATATAGCGAAGCGCCTGTAGCCGCAAGCCCCGGTCTCTTATCCACAGAACCTGTGGATAAGACTGTGGATTGAAATTGAGTGAATGACCTAAGGTGCGGATTTGCAAGCAAGCTTGTCAATTTGACTATTTTATGTCCATATTTGATTTCAGAGAAAAAACAACAGCTTATAGGCGCTTCACGACCTACAGAGTGAATTCGGACGCCTCTTTTGCTAATAATCAAAGGCCTCCCGTAATCCTTGTGCATAAATGAACAATCCGGAAAGTTTTCAGACGATCGAATTGCCGCGCCGCGACCGTTCAAAGCGCGCGCCGTAGCCCTGCCTATTTGACCGGTTTCAGGGCTTGTCGGGCAGAAATTCAGCCTGCAGGTCGTTGAGGAAACGTCTGCCCAACGGCGTTGCCTGCCAGCGCGATGCGTCGACACGCGCGACCAGCCCTTTTTCGCAGACGTCTCGCATGACCGCCTCCAGCTCATCGGCGCCCAGCCCTGTCCTTTCGCAGAAAATCGCATCGCTGAAGCCGTCGCTCAGTCGCAGTGCATTCAGCATGAACTCGAAGATCAGCTCCGTTCCGGCCACCCGGACCGCTGCGGCAGTCTGCCCCCGTGTCTCAATGGTCTTCATGTATTGAAGCGGGTTTGCGGGCTTTTGATATCGGAAGACCCCCAGGGCGTCGCTTATCTTGCCGTGTGCGCCGGCACCCGCTGCCAGGTAGTCACCGAATAGCCAGTAATTCAGGTTGTGCGCGCACACCTTGTCATCGCGTGCGAACGCCGAGACTTCGTACTGCCGGTAACCGCTTTCAGCCAGCAATGCCTGCCCTCGGTCCTGAATTGCGTACAGGGTCTCTTCGTCCGGCAGGTCGCCCGGCGGCCGCGCATAAAAAACCGTGTTCGGTTCGAGCGTCAGCTGGTACCAGGAAATATGTGTGGGCGCCAGGCTGATAGCCGTTTCGAGATCCTCGAGTGCGACCGCGACATCCTGGCCAGGCAGGCCGTGCATCAGGTCTATATTCACGTTGTGGACACCGGCCGCCTGCGCATCATTAACGGCTCGCACTATGTCTTCACTATTGTGGATTCGTCCGATCTTCTTCAATAGCTGATCATTGAAGCTCTGGCCACCGAAGGACAGCCGATTGATACCGGCATCGCGATAACCGGCCGGCTTTCCGCACTCGACCGTGCCCGGGTTTGCCTCCATCGTGATTTCCGCGTTGTCGGCAATGTCGAAGCACGCCCGGATGCCCTCCAGCAGCCGTCCAATCTCGTCAGGCGAGAACAGGCTCGGTGTTCCGCCGCCCAGGAAAATGCTCTCCAGCTTTCGGCCTTCGCCGCGGGATGCCTCATCCTCGAGATCGACAAGCAGTGCATCCAGGTATCTCTGTCGCGGCGCGGCCTCTCCCGCCGTGTGCGAATTAAAGTCGCAGTACGGACATTTCTGTACGCACCAGGGCAAGTGCACGTACAGCGAAAGTGGCGGCAGGCTCACGAGAACTGTTGCTGTAACAGCGCCACCAGCCCGCGCAATGCCTGTCCTCGATGACTGCGCGCGTTCTTTTCTGATGGCGTCAGCTCGGCGCCCGTGAGGCCGCTCGCCGGATCGCGAAATATCGGGTCATAACCGAACCCCCCGTCACCCCTGCGCGCCCTCAGAATGGTTCCCCGCCACACGCCTTCGGCAACAACGGCTTGCGATGTTCCCGGCATGATGAAACTCGCGACACAGTGAAACGCGGCGCCGCGCGACTCGTCGCTTACGTCGACGAGCTCCCGAAGCAGTTTGTCGATGTTTTGCTCGTCGGTCGCATCAGCACCTGCATAGCGTGCCGAATAAACGCCCGGCCGCCCGTCCAGTGCGTCCACGGCCAGCCCGGAGTCGTCTGCAATAGCAGGAAGGCCGGTTGCATCGGCGGCATGTCGTGCCTTTATCAACGAATTCTCGGCAAATGTGGTGCCTGTTTCATCGGCGTCACTGACACCCAGCTCCGACTGAGCCACGACCTCGACACCAAGTCCCTCGAGCAGGCGCGCGATCTCGCGAATTTTGCCAGCGTTGCTGCTGGCCATGACGACTTTACCGGGCAGCGAGGTCACCTAACTTACAGACGCAATCGCCTCGTTTTGAGCAACAATGATGTCGCTGATTCCGGCGCGTGCCAGGCTGATCATCGTGCTGAACTCATCGTCGGTGAACGCGTGGCCTTCGGCAGTACCCTGCACCTCGATGAAACGGCCGGCATCGTTCATGACGATGTTCATGTCCGTTTCGGCCTCTGCGTCTTCCGCATAGTCGAGATCGAGCACCGGCGTACCGCGATAGATGCCGACCGAAATAGCTGCAACCTGCCCGTAAAGCGGCGTTTTCTTTATTCCGCCGGCCTTCTCGAGCCTGTTCATCGCGATGGCAAGTGCGACGTACGCACCGCTGATCGCGGCCGTGCGTGTGCCCCCATCGGCCTGTATGACGTCGCAATCCAGCGTTACCGATCGCTCGCCGAGGGCTTCGAGGTCCGTCACCGCGCGCAGCGAGCGACCGATGAGACGCTGGATCTCGACGGTTCGTCCGCCTTGCTTGCCGCGCGACGCTTCACGGCCCGAGCGCGTGTGCGTCGCCCTTGGCAGCATCCCGTACTCGCCGGTTACCCATCCACGCCCGGTATTGCGCATCCAACCGGGAACGCGATCTTCGATACTGGCCGTGCACAATACCCGGGTATCGCCAAAGGTCGCGAGTACGCTGCCCTCCGCGTGTTTCGTAAAATCGGGAATGAAGCGCAGTTCGCGCATTTGTGACGCTTTGCGACCACTGGGACGCATGATTACTCTCCTGCTCGCAGCCAGGCTAACCGAGCCACCTTAACGCGGTGCCTGTTGTATTGTCACTGTAGGGAGAGTTAACGCTCAGCGCCTTGATGCTCAGGTCTTTTAGATTCTCGACGAGCTTGTCTTCGTCATCGTTGTCGCCGGTGGCGCCGATTTCGGCCATATCTTCATCTTTCAGTCCCGACCACAAACCGTCCGAGCAGGCGAGCAATACATCGCCCGGAGCAAGCTTGATGCAATTCGTAATGCTCATGTCCGGAACCGGGAAGTCGCCACCAATACAGCACTCGACGAAATTGCGCATCGGATGGTCATTGGCCTCTTCCTCCGTGATAGCGCCCTCCTGGATCAATACTTCGACATGGCTATGGTCGCGTGAGCGCTTCAACACGCGCCCGTCCCGCACCTGGTAGATCCGGCTGTCACCAATATGTGCCCAGAATGCGCCGCCTTCCTGCACAAGGCAGATTGCACAGGTTGCGCGTGGTCGAAAATCGACAGCGAGATCGCGGCCAAGTCCGACAACCTCGTCGTGTGCGCGTGATAGCGCCATATACAGGAAGCCCTGCGGATCGAGCACGGGTAGTGTCGATTCCATGAATAGATCCTGCACAACCTTGAGGCCCGTCTCTGCCGCCCGAGCCCCGTCGGAATGTCCGCCCATGCCGTCAAAAACAAGCATCATCGCGGCTTCGTCGGCAACGACGACAGCCGCACGATCCTGGTTGTCCTTGCGGTCACCGAGCGCTGAAACTTTGGCGTATTCGATCTGCATGGCGTAAAGGTAGCCTTGATTGGCCTTCAACAGCGGCCACAGCTTAGAATGACGATCCTCGGAAAAACGTGACCCAGGCGGCAAACTGCGTCGTTACTGGGAGAAGGATGCTGATGTTACACAGTATGACAGGCTTCGCGCGAGAGTCCGTTGAAACCGGCATCGGCACTTTGACGTGGGAGATACGCGCGGTTAATCATCGATACCTGGACGTCCAGTTCAAGATGCCCGACGACCTGCGACCGAAGGAGCAGTTTTTCCGCCAGCAGGCGAGCGCGGTCCTCGGGCGGGGCAAAGTCGAATGTTCTCTCTATTTCCGTCGTGCGGTCCATCAGGAAAACGAGCTGCAGGTGGACAAGGGTCTTGTCGAACTGATCGGCCATCGAATTTCCGAGCTGACCTCGAAACTACCCAATGTCGCCGCGGTTAACCCGATCGAAATTCTTCGCTGGCCGGGCGTTGTGCTGCAAACCGAGATCGATACCGAACCGCTGTTCGAGCAGGCCACGGCCCTACTGGACAAGGCGCTGAGCGCGATCGAGAACATGCGCGCGAGTGAAGGTGAGAGAATTGCCGAGATGCTCGACACCCGTTGCGGCGACATCGAGGTAATTGCGGCCTCCGTTCGCAGCCGTATGCCGGAGGTTCTTGCGGCAACTCGCAGCAAACAAAAAGAACGAATTGAGAAGCTCGATGTCGAGGCAGATCCCGCACGACTTGAAGTAGAGCTCGCTTTGATCGCACAAAAAATCGATGTCGACGAAGAACTCGACCGACTCGAAAGTCACCTCGTGGAAATTCGGGACGCGCTAAGAAATGAAAAACCTGTTGGTCGGCGGCTCGACTTTCTCATGCAGGAACTGAACCGTGAGGCCAACACGCTGGGCTCGAAGTCTGCCGACGCAGAGACCACCAAAGCTGCCGTCGACCTTAAAGTCCTGATCGAACAGATGCGCGAACAGATTCAAAACGTCGAGTAAGTTCGGGTGGAAAAAAACAACGCGAAGCTGTTCGTTATTGCGGCGCCCTCGGGTGCTGGCAAAACCACCATCGTCAAAGCGCTCGTTGCACGCAACCCCGACCTGCGCTTTTCCATTTCGTACACGACACGGCAGAAGCGCCGCACGGAAGTCGATGGGGTCGATTATTTCTTTGTCGATCTCGATGAGTTCGAGCGCCTCGACGCAGAGGGAGAGTTGCTCGAGTCCGCACAGGTATTCGACAATTTTTATGCGACGAGTCGCAGCCAGGTGGAGAAGCACCTGGCCGAAGGCCAAAACGTCGTGCTCGAAATTGACTGGCAGGGCGCAAGACAGGTTCGTGCATCCATGCCGGAATGCGTCACGATTTTCATTTTGCCGCCCTCGCTCGAAGAGCTCGAACGTCGCTTGAGAGACCGCCGTACCGACAGCCCGGAGGTCATCGAGCGCCGGCTGCGCGACGCACTGGGCGACATGTCGCACTGGGATGAATTCGACTACATCATCATCAACGACAGGCTGGAGCGGGCGGTCGATGATCTCGAGGATGTATTGAACGGGTCGGGCGATACGTGTGCGCGCTCAAATGTGGCCTTGCGGCGCATCATTTCAAGAATCATCGGTTGAAGCCTGGCGTCGGAGGCGCTTATAACAATTGGTTATATAGCTTCGCTTTCTGGCCCACCGCTCAACTAGACTCGTGGGCCTCATTTATGGGTCCAACCACGATCCACACGCACAGGAAACTGACACATGGCCAGAATCACGGTCGAAGATTGCCTGGAAAACATCGAAAACATTTTCGAAATGGTGCTCGTTGCCGCCAAGCGCGCACGGCGCATAGCGCACGGGGCGGACCCGATGGTCGAGCTCGAGAATGACAAGCCGACCGTCCTGGCTCTGCGCGAAATTGCCGAAGGTCATATCACGCCCGCGATTCTCGAAGAGATCGATCAGCCGGCCGCCGAGGAGCTTCTGCATTCCGAGGCACCCGAGGACATCCTGCCGGTTCGCGGCATCTCGATCGGCGACTGATATCCCCGCGAATAGCGGCCCTGGCAGCCGCCGCCGCTTGACCGTTACGCGGTTTTTACCGCTATTATCGGAGCATGGATTACGCGGCGACAATTCTGTCCAGGCTCCCCGGCGCTTCGAGGCGAGATCACGGAATGCGGCGTCTCGTTGATACGCTTAAATCCTACCTTTCAGACGATCAAATCGATCAGATTCTGCGCGCCTATGAATTCGGCGCCAGCGCCCACGAGGGGCAGACTCGCAAGTCCGGCGAACCCTATATCACGCATCCCGTTGCCGTGGCCCAGGAACTCGCCGACATGCACCTCGATGCGCAGGCCATTACGGCCGCAATATTGCACGACGTCGTAGAGGATACCTCCGCCTCGCTGGATGACATCGAGGAGAGCTTCGGTCTCGAGGTCGCGCAACTTGTGGACGCCGTCAGCAAGCTCGACCAGATTCAATTTCGCAGCCGTGCCGAAGCGCAGGCGGAAAGCTTCCGCAAGATGATGTTGGCAATGATCGAGGATATTCGCGTCATCCTCGTCAAGCTCTCTGATCGACTCCATAACATGCAGACGCTCGGCGCGATGCCGGCCGCCAAGAAAAAACGCATCGCTCGCGAGACGCTGGATATCTATGCGCCGATCGCAAACCGGCTTGGCATTAACAGCCTTAAGATCAAACTCGAAGACCTGGGCTTCAAGCACCTTTATCCATTGCGTTATCGCGTGCTCGAAAGAACGCTCAAGAAAAGCAAGGGAACACAGCGCCAGATCGTCAAGCGCATCTCCGAAGAATTCAGCAAGGCCATGACGGAAGAAGGCATCAACGGCGAAGTCATCGGCCGTGAAAAACACCTTTACAGCATCTACAGGAAGATGGCCGAAAAAAGACGGCCATTGTCGGATATCGTTGATGTTTACGGTTTTCGTATCATCGTTGACGATGTAAACACCTGCTACCAGACACTGGGTTTGATTCACGGGCTGTACAAACCGATGCCGGGCCGGTTCAAGGACTACATCGCGATACCACGCATCAACGGCTACCAGTCTTTGCACACGACGCTGTTCGGGCCCAAGGGCCTGCCACTGGAGGTTCAGATTCGCACCCGCCAAATGGATCGGGTCGCCGAGGCCGGCGTCGCGTCACACTGGATTTACAAGGCCGACGAGAAGTCTGATGCGACGCCGCAACGGCGTGCTCGCGAATGGCTGTCGAGCCTCGCCGAGATTCAGCGCTCGGGCACGTCCGAAGAATTTCTCGAAAGCGTCAAGGTCGACCTTTTTCCGGACAAGATCTACGTGTTCACGCCGAAGGGCGACATCATGCCATTACCGAAAGGTGCAACAACTGTCGACTTCGCTTATGCGGTGCATACCGACATCGGCGATCGTTGCGTTGCAGCGAAAATCGATCGCGCGCTGGTGCCCCTAAGGACACCCCTGCAGAACGGTCAGACCGTCGAGATTGTCACCGCGCGCGGTGCCAAACCAAACCCGAACTGGCTGACCTTCGTTCGCTCGGCCAAGGCGCGAACCGCGATACGCAATCACATGAAAAACCTGCGTTCCGCAGAGTCAATCGACATCGGTAAACGGCTGCTCGACAAATCCCTCAAAGACCAGGGTTCGTCGCTGCGCAAGATCGGCAAGGTGCGCATGGCCAGCGCGCTCGAGGAACTGGGTCTCGACAATGCCGACGAATTGTTTGAACAGCTGGGCCTGGGCAAGCGACTGGCGCCCCTGACGGCGCGAATCCTCGTTGGAGCGGGCGACGAGGACGCCGCTGATGACAACGTGGCCGGCCTCGTCATAGCCGGTACCGAAGGCATGGTCATCAGCTACGCCAAGTGCTGCCACCCGATTCCCGGGGACGTCGTAATGGGCTACCTCACGGCCGGTCGTGGTGTCGTGATTCACAGGAATACCTGCGGCAACCTGAGCAATTTCCGCAAGCAGCCCGAAAAGTGGATTGCGGTTACCTGGGAAAAAGATATCGAGCGGGAATTCACTTCCCAGATTCAGACCGAAACACGCAACCGGACCGGGGTGCTGGCCGAGGTTGCCGCGACCATTGCGGACTGCGGCTCAAATATCGAACAGGTGGAAGTTCTCGGCCGGCATGACGACTGCTCCGTTCTCACCTTCTCGTTGAGCGTCAAGGACCGCAGTCATCTCGCGCAAATCATGCGCGACGTGCGCAAGATGCCGAACGTTTTGCGCGTGTCGCGCGACTGCGCATAGCCGACTGTTTTTCGAACCCAGGAAAGCCCCATGACTAAAGAGACAATTCACACCGACAGCGCGCCGGCCGCGATCGGCACTTATTCTCAAGCGATACGTGCGGATCAGCTGGTGTTCCTTTCGGGGCAGATCCCGCTCGTCCCCGAGACCATGGAAATCGTTGACGGCGATTTCGAGGCGCGTGCGCGCCAGGTATTTTCCAATCTGGCTGCCGTCGCCACTGCGGCGGGCGGCAGCCTTAACGATGCGGTCAAAATCACGGTATTTCTGACCAACCTCGACAATTTCGCGACCGTCAACGCGGTCATGGAAGACTTCTTCGAACAACCTTTCCCGGCGCGCGCCGCGGTTGGCGTTGCGTCGCTGCCGAAGGGTGTCGACGTCGAGGCCGACGCGATAATCTCGCTTTCGTAGGAGCGGCCCCGGGTCGCGACTCTGTAAAGCGGCCTAACGGCCGCCGCGATGCTTCGCGGCCCGGGGCCGCTCCTACAACAGACGAACACGAATATTGGATATGGAATCGCCTTTAACCTGCCTGAAGGGCGTCGGACCGGCGCTTGCACAAAAGCTCGAGAAGCTCGGGCTTTTTCATGTCGAGGATCTTCTGTTCCTGCTGCCGTTGCGCTACGAGGACAGGACCCAGCTCGTAAAGATCGGCGCGCTTGTCGCAGGGAGCCGTTGTCTCGTGACAGGCGAGGTATTGCTCTCGGAAACAGTCTATCGCGGGCGACGCAATCTGCTGGTTCGGATCAGCGACGGCAGCGGCCAGCTGACGCTGCGCTTTTTTCATTTTTCGCGGCAGCAACAGGCGCAGTTTCACGTGGGCACCTCTGTTACCTGCTTCGGTGAAGTTCGACGCGGCTCGGCAGGCTTCGAGATGATTCACCCCGAGTATCGCATCTTGCGCGAGAACCAGGATGCGTCGACGAATGAATCACTGACACCGATTTATCCCGCGACCGAGGGCGTACAACAAGGACGATTGCGCAACCTGACCGACCAGGCACTAGGTTTCATGCAGGAGAACCCGCCTGTCGAACTGCTGCCCGCGAGCGTGACGAACAAACTCGGCATGCCGTCACTCGCCGAAGCAATTCGCTACCTTCACAGGCCACCGCCCGATGCGAATGTGAAGCAGATGTTGCAGGGCCGGCATCCTTGCCAGCAGCGGCTCGCTTTTGAGGAACTGCTGGCGCATTACCTGAGCCTGCGGCGCCTGCGGGCGCTTGCCGAAACGGAAGAGGCGCCCGCGCTGACCAACGGTGACTCCGAGGTCGGTCGCTTTATCAGCGATCTGCCGTTTGAGCTGACTGGCGCACAAAAGCGTGTCATCGATGAAATTCTTTCCGACCTGGCGGAACCGCATCCGATGATGCGCCTGATCCAGGGCGATGTCGGTTCGGGAAAGACCGTGGTTGCCGCGATTGCCTGCCTGAAAGCGATCGCCTGCGGTGTCCAGGCTGCGATTATGGCGCCTACCGAAATCCTGGCCGAGCAGCATTGGCGCAATTTCTCCGAGTGGTTTCGGCCGCTCGGCATCGAACCCGCCTGGCTAAGCGGCAGCCAGCGCGCGGCTGCACGCCGCGAATCACTGCAATCGATCGCCGATGGCCGCGCAAAGCTCGTTGTTGGCACACATGCGCTGTTCCAGGAGGGCGTGGAATTCGAGAGCCTTGGGCTTGTCATCATCGATGAGCAGCATCGTTTTGGCGTCCACCAGCGCATGGCGTTGCGTGACAAAGGAGTATCGGCCAGGGGTCATCCGCATCAGCTTGTAATGACGGCGACTCCAATACCGAGAACATTGGCGATGGCCGCTTACGCCGACCTGGACACATCCGTCATCGATGAATTACCGCCGGGCCGCCAGCCTGTTTCGACCATTGCCGTTCCTGATACTCGCCGTGGCGAAATCGTAGAGCGCGTACGCTCCGCGTGCGCCTCGGGGCAGCAGGCTTATTGGGTGTGTCCCCTGATCGAGGAATCAGAAGTACTCGACTACCAGGCGGCCGAGGCCAGTTACCAGGTGCTGACTGAATCTCTGCCAGACCTGCGCGTGGGGCTAGTGCACGGACGCATGCGGCCCGCCGAAAAGGAGCGCGGTATGCGGGCCTTCAAGGAAGGCCTGATCCAGCTGCTCGTCGCGACGACCGTTATCGAAGTCGGCGTGGATGTGCCAAATGCCAGTCTCATGATCATTGAAAACGCGGAGCGCATGGGCCTTTCCCAACTGCATCAGCTACGTGGCCGCGTAGGGCGGGGCGCCGCACAAAGTCACTGTGTGCTGCTATACAAACCGCCGCTCGGCCGTATTGCCAAGGAGCGCCTCGCCGTATTGCGCGACACCAACGATGGCTTTATCGTCGCACAGCGCGACCTGGAACTACGTGGCCCGGGGGAATTGCTCGGTACCCGGCAAACCGGTTTGCCGGATTACCGCATTGCGAACCTGGTTCGCGACGCCGATCTGATGCCGCAGGTACAGATTACGGCAGAGGCAATGCGCACTGCTTCCGACAAAAACGCGGCTGCGATCGTGCGTCGCTGGCTTGGTGACACGCGAAAATACGGCAAGGTGTAGACTTGAATTCATGAAACCCGCGCACGCCAACGCATTCAAACCTCAACTCGTCAGCCAGTTGCGCAACTACGGCAAGCTGATGCGTGTCGACAAGCCGATTGGCATCTGGCTTCTGCTCTGGCCAACACTCTGGGCACTGTGGCTCGCGGGAAACGGTGTGCCCGACCAGGGCCTGTTCGTCGTTTTTGTTCTTGGCGTTGTCGTCATGCGCTCCGCCGGCTGCGTTTTGAACGACTATGCCGATCGCAAGATCGATCCCTACGTTGAGCGCACGAGAACGCGACCGATTGCCTCGGGCGCTGTCGCACCGATGGAAGCACTGACCCTGTTCGCCGCACTCGGTCTGATTGCCGTCGGACTTGCGACCATGCTCAACACTCCGGCGCGTTTGCTTGCCATCATTGGTGCCGGCCTGACTATTGCCTATCCATTCGTCAAGCGTTACCTGTCAATCCCGCAGTTCGTGCTCGGCGCGGCATTCGGCTGGGGTGTGCCGATGGCGTTCGCTGCGCAAACGGGCACTCTCCCGGAACTCGCATGGCTGGTATTCGGCACGGCCATGATCTGGGCTGTAATTTACGACACGTTTTATGCCATGGTTGATCGCGAAGACGACAAGAAGATTGGCGTCAAGTCGACAGCCATTTTGTTCGGCGAAGTCGACCTGTTCGTTATTGCCGGCCTGCAGGTACTAATGCTGTTTGCGCTTGTCCTGATCGGCTATCGGGCAGAGCTCGGGTTCTGGTATTACCTGTCCGTTGCAGTCGCAGCTGCGCTCATGGGCTGGCACCAGTGGCTCGCGCGCGACCGCCAACCCGCCGGTTGTTTTGCGGCCTTTCTGAACAACCATCTCATTGGCATGGTTGTATTCATTGGAATCGTGCTCCACTACACGTTCAACCCCTCCGGCGCAGGCTGAATCACGCCGCCCTTGCCACCGCCAGTACGCTGACCTTTTTCACACCACGCCGGATAAGCGCCATCGCGAGCTGGCGCGTCGTTTCACCCGTAGTGACAACGTCATCCACGATCAATACGTGCCGAAACCCCGGCGTTCTTCGGACGACGAATGCCCGTCGCAAATTCTTGCGGCGCTGCACGGCCGCGAGACCGGACTGAAACGGCGTAGCCCGGCGGCGGGCGATACCCGTCATGATCGGTAGCGCAGAGTGCCTGGCCAGCGGCCTGCAGAGTTCCAGCGCCTGGTTGAATCCGCGAAACGCCTGTCGCCGCCAGTGCAGCGGCACGGGTAGCAAAGCATCGATATCGGCAGGAAATCGCCGCATCTGCGCCACGAGTACTTCGCTGAACGCCGGCGCGTAGTGCAGCCTGCGGCCGAACTTCAGGGCCTTGAGACCCGCATCAACGGGAAACTCGTAGAGCAGCGGAGCAACAGTCGTTTCAATAGGCGATGGGCGCGCCTGGCAGGCGACGCAGAGCACGCCGCGAGGCAAACCAATAGCAAGCGGCTCGGCGCAGCGCGCGCAGGCGCTTTCGATCCAGGGCAGGTCGCGACGGCATCCGCTGCAGATCCGCCCTTCGGATCGATCGGTCGGTGTGCCGCAGAAGACGCAGCGCAACGGCATTATCGAATCATCCAGTTGACGCAGCAGCCTGGCTGTTCGCGTGCGGCACGCATGCAGTAGTGCGAGGCGTTTCATGAAGTTATTGGTAGCTCAACAACCAGCCACGTGCCATGCGCCAATCGCGGCAATCGGCGCTGAAAAGCATGTTAGTTTGTCGTCCTGTAGTCACCGGCTGCTGCGGAAAGTGAACGATAGACCGAAATTGAATCTGCGAGATGTTCGACGCCGCTTCGACAGTGCGGCGGCGACCTTTGACTCCGCTGATTTTGTACACGCCGTCACACGTGAGGGCTTGTTCACCCGGCTGGCGCCTCTTGTGCTCGATGCGAACACGATACTCGACCTCGGTTCAGCGACCGGCAGTGCCGGCAAAAATTTGCGCGAGCGATTCCGTCGCGCACACATTATCTCGCTGGATATTTCCCGCAGCATGTTGCGCAAGAGCATTAGTAAGCGTCCCCGGTTTTCCTTTTCCCGTTCTTCCCATGTACAGGCGAATGCACTGAGCTTGCCGTTCAAAGATCAGAGCGTCGACTTCGTGTTCTCTAACCTGTTGCTGCCCTGTACCGATAGTCCTGAGCTTGTCTTCGACGAGGTCGCACGTGTGTTGCGCAAAGGCGGCGTGTTCGCTTTCGCAACCCTCGGTCCCGACAGCCTGCTTGAAATCAGCCGCGCATGGAGTGGCCTGGACGGATATGCACACGTCAATCGCTTCCTGGATATGCACGACATTGGCGACGCCCTGGTCCGCTCCGGTCTTAGGGACCCCGTTCTGGACGTCGATCGACTGGCCGTGAGTTACGAAAAGGCCGAAAAATTGTTCGCCGACCTGACGGCCGTTGGCGCAAGAAACGCGCTGCAACAACGCAATCGCTCGCTGGTCGGAAAGCACCGTTTCAGAGAAATGCTAAGCGCTCTCACGGATAGCGATGGCGATGCCAGGATCGGCCTCGAGCTCGAACTCGTCTACGGTCATTGCTGGGGCGGTGGCGCCAGGGTCGACCCCTCGAATTACCGCATTGACGCATCTCGAATCCCGCGGCGTCGCCCCTGACGTCACAAGCTGTTCCTGTTTGTAACTTTTCGGCTACGGGGCAAACGATAACTCGCTGTTAAATAAGAATTAATCTCAGCTAGCATCGGCGCTTCAGGTTTGCATGGTCATCCCGATTTAAGTACACTTCGCGTGCTTTTTTGGCCGGCTCGCCCGGTCAAACCGGCCGACAGACGATGTCCCGGGGTCACCGGGTCAGCATGGGATTCATCGATCCATTACTCGTCACATCCGGAATTGGAAATGAAATGTGGTCGCCGCGGCGAATCGCAGGGTGAACAATCAATGATAAGAAAATCGTTTTTGAGCCTGCTGGCTTTCTGCTTTGCCGGCACGGCGAACGCGGAATGGGCGCTGAATATGCCCAGGGGAATTACCGATCTCAGCGTCGAAACCTACAATATCCACATGATGGTTTTCTGGTGGTGCGTCGCGATCGGGATCATCGTTTTCGGCGTCATGATTGTCTCCCTGTTCCGGCACCGCAAATCGCAGGGCGTCAAACCAGCCACGTTCTCACACAGCACGACGGCCGAAGTCATATGGACGATTATTCCGGTCGTGATCCTGATGCTGATCGCGATACCGGTCGCCGAAACGATGATCAAACTCGAAGAT
>CAMYIS010000053.1 GCA_947258485.1 uncultured Woeseiaceae bacterium | reverse complement strand
TTCTTCGTGGGCGCAGAACGGACAGTGCATGACCGACTAGAACTCCTTCGGGCGAAGGACCAATCAGGCGTAAACCGGGAACCGTTTGCAAAGCTCCAGCACCTGGCCCTTGACGCGCGCGATTGTTTCCTCGTTTTCGATGTCATCGAGTATATCCGCAATCCAGCCGCTTAGCTGACGCGTTTCTTCTACGCCGAAGCCACGCGTCGTAATGGCCGGCGTGCCGAGACGCAGGCCGCTTGTCACGAACGGTGACTGCGGGTCATTGGGCACCGAGTTCTTGTTGACCGTGATGTACGCGCTGCCGAGCGCTGCATCGGCCGCTTTGCCGGTAATGCCTTTGTCAATAAGACTGACGAGCATCAGGTGGTTCTCGGTGCCGCCGGACACGATCGGATAGCCGCGTTCGGCGAGCACCTCGGCCATCACCTTGGCGTTCTTGCAGACCATCTCCTGGTAGTCCTTGAACTGCGGCTCCATCGCTTCCTTGAATGCGATCGCTTTGGCCGCAATCACGTGCATCAGCGGACCGCCCTGCGTGCCGGGAAAGACGAGCGAATTGAATTTCTTCGTCAGCTCGTCGTTCTTGCGCGCGACGATGATTCCGCCGCGGGGGCCGCGCAGCGTTTTATGCGTCGTGCTGGCGCAAACGTCGGCGTACGGCAGCGGATTCGGGTAGTGTCCCGTAACAATGAGTCCGGCAACGTGAGCCATATCGACGAACAGGTAAGCGCTAACACTATCGGCAATCTCGCGAAAGCGAGCCCAGTCAACGACCTGCGAATAGGCTGAGAAACCCGCCACGATCATCTTCGGTTTGTGTTCCGACGCAAGCGCCTGAATCGCGTCGTAATCGATCAGGCCCGTTTCAGCATCGAGGCCGTACTGGATGGCATTGAACAACTTGCCCGAGAAGTTGACCTTGGAACCGTGCGTCAGGTGGCCGCCGGCATCCAGGCTCATTCCGAGAATCGTGTCACCGGCCTTTAGCAGCGCAAGGTAGACGGCGGCATTAGCCTGAGAACCCGAGTGCGGCTGCACGTTGGCGTAGTCGGCACCGAACAGCTTCTTGGCTCTCTCGATCGCGAGCGTCTCGACGTCGTCGACATACTCGCAGCCGCCGTAATAGCGTTTGCCCGGATAGCCCTCAGCGTACTTGTTGGTCAGCACGCTGCCCTGCGCGGCCATTACACGCGGGCTAGCGTAGTTCTCCGAAGCGATCAACTCGATGTGCTCTTCCTGACGTCGGATTTCCTGGGTAATGGCTGTGGCAACTTCGGGATCGAAAGACTCGATCGTCGTCGATGTGTCGAACATCCGGGTATCTCCGTGGGAGGGGGGCGCAAAAGACGGCGATATTACCTGTTTAGCAGCGGAGATGGCACCGTCAGCACAAGCCTAGTGCGATTCGGCGAAGGACTGCACGACCCGGGTCCAGGCCCGCGCGAGGTTCTGCCGGTTATAGCCGCCACCGCCGGTACCGATAATCCGGCCATCGCAATACTCGTCGGCGAGCCGGCACAGCGACGCTGCGGCCTGTGCGTGCGCTTCTTCGGTCCAGCAAAGGTGCGTTATCGGATCGCCCTCGAGGCTGTCGGCGCCGCACTGCATGATGATGAACTGTGGCCTCACGGCATGCAGATAGGCCTCGACCCTTTTCCAGGCTTCGCGGAAGTCATCGTCATCCGCGCCCGGCGCAAGCGGGATATTCAGCTTGGTGCCACGTGCGCGGCCCGTGCCGGTCTCCTCGGCAGCCCCGGTGCCCGGGTAAAGAAAGCGGCCGTCTTCGTGGAGGTCGGCGAACAGCAGATCGGGGTCGTCTTCGAAACCGTAAAAGACACCGTCCCCGTGATGGGCGTCGATATCAACGTAGGCAACGCGCTGGATCCCGAATTGTTTGCGCAAATACTCGACCGCGATCCCGCAGTCGTTGAAAACACAGAATCCGGCGGCGCTTGCGCGCGCCGCGTGATGCAGTCCGGCAATAGGAATGAATGCGCGCTTGTGGTTCCCGTGCATGACCTCATCGACGGCGCAAAGCACGGCGCCGACAACTGACGATGCCGCGTCGTAGATCCCGGGCACGGCCGGTGTATCGCCCTCGTCGAGCCAACCTTTGCCCGCCTCGGACATGCGCGACACTTTGTCGATGTAATCCGCCGTGTGGAAAAGCGCCAGCTCGTCGACAAGCGCCGGTCGCGGGTGGCCATAGTCGATTACGTCTCCAAGACCGGCTTTGTCGAGTTCGGAATGGAAAACGTCGTGACGATCGGTGCCGAATGGATGCGGATCGCCAAACCCGTACGCAGCGATCGACTCCCCCCGGTAAACCAGCACCTTGTCGCTCATGGACTACTCAAGACTCTTCATGAATGCTTTAAATCTCGGCAATTCGCGTAACGGGTCGAGGTCCGAGTCGCGCTTGATCCAGGATGTTGAGTGGATACAACGCTCGATAAGGTCCATTGCTTTGTCGAGCTTGCCGGCCAGGGAGTAGGTGCATGCGATGTTATACAACGTGCTCTCGTTTTCGGGGTCGACGGCGATCGCACGTTTTGCCCATAGCTCTGCTTTTTCATAATTGCCGATTGCTTGCATGGCGCCTGTGCCAAGTGCCAGAGCTCTTGCGTCGTTCGGCTGTTTCTCCAGATGTTTTTCGACCAGCGCCACACCACGCCTTATTGTTGCTTCTTGCTTGTCGGATTTACCTAAGCTGCGATACACGGATGACAGGAGAAGAGAGCTCTCGTAGTCATCAGGATCGACTTCAATCGCTTTTTCGAAAAGCTCGGCCGCTTTGTCCATTCGCCCCTGCATATACGCTGCCCGCGCATACTGGTAATAAGCTTCATGCATTTGAGGGTCATACTGGATCGCCGTCGCAAATTCGACCTCGGCTTCGTCGGGGCGGCCATCGGCGTTCAATGTCATGCCGTTCGCCAAATGCGTGATTGCGCATCCGGGATCGAGCTCGGTTGCTCTGCGGGCGGCCGCGTGCGCCGCCCTGATGGCAGCGGATCGATCTTCGCCATCCACCATGAAGAGCAGAGCGAGCGTCGCATGGGAAATGGCAATTCCCGCCCACGCAAGGCCGTACGCAGGGTCAATTTCAATCGCTTTTTCGTACAATTCGATGGCCCGCCGCGCATTTTTCATACCCAGATTGCGAAGGAAACTGTTGCCGCGAAGGTAATAATCGTAGGCGCGAACGTCTTCGGTCTTAGGACGTTTCAATTGTTGCGGTGCCAGTTGCACCTGCAGTGCGCTGGCGATCTGCGAAGCAATTTCATCCTGAATCGCAAATATGTCATCGAGCTCACGATCGTATGTACTTGACCAGAGATGCGAGTCAGAGGCCGCCTCAATGAGCTGACCCGTAATTCTAAGCAGATTACCGGATTTTCTAACGCTGCCCTCAACTACGTGCTCGACGTTCAGCTTTTCGGAGACCGTCTTGATGTCAGCATTTTTGCCCTTGAACGCAAAACTCGACGTTCGGGACGCGACACGCATGCCGCCGGCCCGCGAGAGGACACCCAATAATTCTTCAGTCAACCCGTCGGCGAAGTACTCATTGTCGTGAGCGGGGCTCATATCGACAAACGGCAACACGGCCACGGACGGCGTCTTTTCTGTCGTCTCGGCAACTTCACTTGTTGGCGACTCCACGGCCGCTTTGTTTTCGGTTCTCTCGATCCCGCCGGGTTTAACATCAAAGACCCAGCTTAGTATCAGCGCCAGCGGGAAACCGACGATCAGGATTCCCAGAACCAGCGACGTCGACCAATCCGGGAGTTGCATTGCCGGGAATATGACATCCGCCAATTGCAGGACCAGCCAGGCACCCACAAGATAAGCGATGCCGACTTTCAGCACATTCCGTCTGCGGAGTTCGTCAAAGAATGCACGCATCGGTGCATTATAGGGGATCAGTTCTGTCGAATCAGATAATCGCGGCAAAACTGCCTGCTCAATTGAAAAGCTTGACGATGCCTACCGCCTATACCTGATAA
>CAMYIS010000052.1:14044-15664 GCA_947258485.1 uncultured Woeseiaceae bacterium | reverse complement strand
TCCAGGGCGATGGATTCAAGACGCTGGCCGAAGGCCAGAAGGTCGAGTTCACAGTGACGCAGGGCCAGAAAGGTCCGCAGGCTGAGAACATCGTACCGCTCTAAGCTCGAAACGGTTTAGAAACAAAGGGCGAGACCTTACGGTCTCGCCTTTTTTTTTGGGCCAGATCGAGTGGCCAGCCGGCTTGCTCGAACTGCTTCGGCTCCTGGCTCGCCCGGTGCTCGCAGGTCTGCCAGCGACGATTCATGGTTTCCTGCGCTGTCTGCATCAGCCGGTCCGCGTCCACCGGATTGGTTCTGGTCAGCACCTTGTAGCGATTCTCGTTGCAGGCATAGTCCCGCAGTAGATTTACGTATCGCGCGGGCCCGACTCGCTGGCTACAGTCACGGAATGAAAACGGTAATCGAACCTTTCCGCATCAAGATGGTTGAGCCCATCAAGCTCACCACTCGCGAGGAACGCGAAAACCTGATTCAAAAGGCCCACTATAATCCGTTCCTGCTGCGCGCCGAAGACGTCATCATCGACTTGCTAACGGATTCCGGCACCAGCGCCATGTCGTCGGAAGCCTGGGGCGCGATGATGCGGGGCGACGAGTCCTACGCCGGCGCCCGCAGCTGGTACCGGTTTCGCGATACGGTCAAAGACATCTTCGGCTTCGAGCAGGTCATTCCCACGCACCAGGGACGCGCCGCCGAGCACATCCTGTTCAGCGTGATGGTCAAACCCGGCTCCACCGTGCCCAATAACACGCACTTCGACACGACACGGGCGAACGTTGAGTTCGTTGGCGGTACGCCGGTGGATCTTGTCTGCCCCGAAGCCGATGACCTCGATTCCGATTACCCGTTCAAGGGCAATATGGACATTGCTGCCCTCGAGAAACTGGTCGCCAAAGAGGGTGCGGAGAACATACCCGTCATCATGGTGACTGTGACCAACAACTCGGGCGGCGGCCAGCCCGTTTCGATGGCCAACATTCGCGAAATCAGCCGCGTCGCGCGGGCTGCCGGTATTCCTTTCTATATAGATGCCTGTCGCTTCGCCGAAAATTCGCACTTCATCAGGCAACGCGAGCCCGGCTACGAAAATTCTCCGACCATCGACATCGCCCGCGAGATGTTCAGCTATGCCGATGGCTGCACGATGTCGGCCAAGAAAGATGCATTCGGCAATATCGGTGGTTTCCTGTGTACCAACGACGCGGAGCTAGCGCACCAGGAGCGCAATATACTGATCCTCACTGAGGGATTTCCAACCTACGGCGGGCTGGCCGGGCGCGATCTGGAAGCGATCGCCGTTGGCCTGCGAGAAATACTGGACGAGCACTACCTCGACTACCGCCTGCACTCGAACGCCTATGTCGTGGACCATTTGCGCGAAGCGGGGATTCCGGTCATGGCACCAGCCGGCGGACATGCTGTGTACCTCGACGCGCGGCGCTTCCTGCCACATATCGAGCCACTACAATATCCCGGCCAGGCGTTAGCCGTGGAGTTGTATGTCGAAGCCGGCATTCGCGCCGTCGAGATTGGAACCGTGATGTTCGGTGCCGACCCGCACACGGGCGAAGAACACCCTGCCCGGCTCGACCTGCTGCGTCTCGCGGTTCCGCGTCGC
>CAMYIS010000052.1:0-14009 GCA_947258485.1 uncultured Woeseiaceae bacterium | reverse complement strand
AAGGCGAGACAGCATCCGCGGCATGAAGATTGTGCAAGCGCCGAAGTACCTGCGGCATTTTACGGCCCACTTCGACTGGGTCTGAAGTATTCTGGCTCTCTCATGCCTGAAGAGCCGCAAAAACCAGTTAGCCTGCTATCCCGAAGTCTGGGCGTGTTCGGCTACAGCAGCCGTGCACTTGAACTTGTCTGGACGACGAGTCGGCCGCTAACGATAACATTGGCGTTGTTGACGTTGGTGGCTGGCGTTCTGCCTGCTGCCATTGCCTATATCGGTCAACTAATCGTCGATGGTGTCGTCGAGGCAACGCGCGCGGCCAACCCCGACACACGCGGTGTTTTGAATCTCGTTTTCCTCGAAGCGCTGGTTGTCATCGCCGTCGCGGCGGCACAGCGAGGTATTTCGGCGAGCCAGTCGCTGCTGCGTGCCCTGCTCGGCCAGCGCGTCAATGTCATGATTCTCGAAAAGGCGATGACGCTGGAGCTCACGCATTTTGAAGACTCCGAATTCTACGACAAGCTGACACAAGCGCGGCGCGAAGCCTCCAGCCGGCCGCTGAGCCTCGTCACACGAACGTTCGGCCTCGTACAAAATGCCATTTCGCTAACCAGTTATGCCGTGCTGCTGGTCGCCTTTTCGCCGTGGGCGGTTGTCATTCTTGTCGGTGCCGGTCTGCCCTCATTTTTTGCAGAAGCAAAATTTTCCGGCGATGCATTCCGCCTGTTTCGCTGGCGCTCGCCGGACACACGCATGCAGATGTATCTCGAGACAGTCATCGCCCGCGAAGACGGCGTGAAAGAGGTCAAGCTATTCCAGCTCGGCCCTCGCCTGCTGCAACGCTATCGCGACATATTCAAGAAACTCTTCGTTGAAGATCGCCAACTGACTTTGCGACGCGATACCTGGGGATTCATTCTGGGATTGCTTTCGACAGCCGCGCTGTACGCGGCCTATGCGTGGATAGTCGTCACAACGATAAGCGGCGCCATAACGCTGGGTGCGATGACGATGTACCTCGTGCTATTTCGGCAGGGGCAATCAGCCGTCGCCGCGATCCTGACCGCAATTAGCGGCATGTACGAAGACAATCTGTACCTGTCTAACCTGTACGAATACCTCGAGCAACCCGTACCGGCACGACGCGGTGCTTCGGTCCGTGGCCCTGAACCTGATCGCGGTCTGGAATTCCAGAACGTGTCATTCAATTACCCTGGGGCAAATAAAAAGGCGCTGAACAACATCAGCCTGCAGATTCGACCCGGCGAGAGCCTGGCCCTGGTCGGCGAAAATGGATCCGGTAAGACAACACTGATCAAGCTGCTTACTCGTTTGTATGACCCTACCGAGGGTCGCATTCTGCTGGACGGACTCGACCTGCAGGAGTGGGACGTAGAGACGCTACGGCAGCGGATTGGCGTCATATTCCAGGACTTCGGCCGCTATCAATTCAGTGTTGGCGAAAACATCGGGGCCGGCGATGTTCGCCATATCGAAGACTCGGAGCGCTGGGAAAAAGCGGCAACGACCGGTATGGCGGCGCCGTTCATCGATGACATGCCGGAAGGCTATGAGACGCAGCTGGGGCGCTGGTTCAAAGGCGGCCGTGAGCTATCGGGCGGGCAGTGGCAAAAAATTGCGCTATCGCGCGCTTTCATGCGCAGCGACGCCGACATCCTGGTTCTCGACGAACCGACGGCTGCGATGGACGCATCCTCGGAGGCCGCCGTATTCGATCACTTTCGCGAGGCGAGCGGCAACAAGATGACCATACTCATATCGCATCGATTTTCCACGGTGCGCGCTGCTGCACAGATCATTGTCATTCATCAAGGCGAGATTCTCGAGCGCGGCAATCACGAGAGCCTGCTTGCCGATGACGGGCAATATGCACACCTCTTCAAACTCCAGGCGCGCGGATACCAGTAATCCTGGCAGCGCCGGCTGCCTTTAAAATCGATTACTATCGACCTGCGACACAACCGATAACGACGAGTACCTGTGCTTCAAAACGGACAAATAGCCGCACCAGCCATTATGGCGCTGACGGTCGGAATCAGCCTCCTCGGCCTGTTTCGGCTGCCCCAGGTCATTAACAAATGCCTGTTCCGGCCGTATTTTTTCCTGCGCCAAAAACAATACGACACGATGATCCTCAGCGGCTTCGTGCATGCCGATCTCGGGCACCTTTTGTTCAATATGGTCACGTTCTACTTTTTCGCGTTTCCGCTCGAACGTTTCGTGGGAACGATACCGTTCCTGGTCCTATACTTTACCGGTCTTGTACTCAGCCACACCTGCACTTACGTCAAGCAAAGAAATAATCCGGAGTACGCCTCGCTCGGTGCATCCGGCGCGATCTCTGCCGTCTTGTTCGCGTTTATCGTGTACTTCCCGACAACGACACTCATGATCATTCCGATTCCGATACCCATACCGGCCGTGCTATTCGCGGTCGGGTACGTGGCGTACTCATATTGGGCATCGCTGCAGTCGCGCGGGCGCATTAACCACGATGCGCATCTGTGCGGCGCACTGAGTGGACTCGGTTTTGTCGCGGTAACCGACCCTCGGGCATTTGCAGAGCTACTTGAAACAATCGGGACATTCTTATTTTAATGTATTAATGCATTTAAATAAGAATGTCCCCAATCTGCCAAACTACCGGAAACCCCCCGCAGGGCTGCGGCAATTGCGTATATCTACGATTTAGCCATTAGCGGTTCAATTGAGAGTCAGCAATCGGTTGATTCGGCGCAACGGGAGGCAGGCAATCATGTCCGAGTTGTTCCGGCCAATTTCAATAGAACAACTCGCTTCCTGGTTATTTGCCGAACTGGAAAGCCGCGATTCGATCTTCGGTATTCCTCGCCAGCACTTTTTCGTGCCGCGCACAGACGCTGTGTATCGCACCAGCGCTTTTGGGCACCCCCTGGATACACCGTTCGGTCCGGCCGCCGGGCCCCACTCGCAGATGGCTCAGAATATTATTACGGCCTGGTTGTGCGGCGCCCGGTACATTGAGCTAAAGACGGTACAAACGCTCGACGTACTGGATGTCAGCAAACCGTGCATCGACATGGAGGACGAGGGCTATAACGTAGAGTGGTCGCAGGAACTGAAGGTCTACCAGTCCTTCGATGAGTACCTCCGGGCCTGGGTCTTGATTCACGCCTTGCACGACAAGCTCGGTTTTCCAGGAAGTTCGCCAGCGCTCGTTTTTAACCTTAGCGTTGGTTACAACCTCGAAGGACTGCTGAAACCGAACATGCAGTGGTTTCTGGATCAAATGCGCGACTGTTCTGACTACAAGCAAACCATGATCGACCAGGTTGCGTTATCGTATCCCCGGGTTCGGGAGCTTGATATACCGGACTGTATCTCCGATAACGTTACTCTCTCGACAATGCATGGCTGCCCACCCGACGAGATCGAGAGCATTAGTAACTACCTTCTTCGAGAGCGGCACCTGCATACGTACGTCAAATGCAACCCGACGTTGTTAGGCCCCGAGCGAGTGCGAAAGCTTCTGAACAAGGAATTGAAATTCGCAGAAGTGATCGTGCCCGATATTGCTTTCGAACATGATCTGAAATACTCGGCGGCCGTACCGATGCTAGTCAATCTTCGAAGCATTGCAGGTGAATGTGACCTGGAATTCGGCGTGAAGCTCTCTAACACGCTGGAAGTTGAGAATGTCCGTTCGGTATTCGATTCGACGGAAGAGATGAGTTATCTCTCCGGGCGTCCGCTGCATGCGATCACGGTGAATCTCGCCCGCAGGCTCGCACAAGAATTCGATGGCGACCTGCCGATGTCGTTTTCAGCCGGCGCGAGTTGCTTCAACGCGCCCGACCTGCTGGCCGCCGGCATGCAGACGATCACGATCTGTTCCGATCTGCTGAAGACCGGAGGGTACCTGCGCTTGCTCGACTACATCGCCAGTGTCGACGCATCGATCCGCAAGGTGGACGCATCGGGAATCGGCGAATTTACTCTCAGGTCCGCGAATTCGACAAGCTCGGACTCTGATATCAAGACCGCGGCCCTGTTCAATTTGCGACGATACGCAGATGTCGTTGGAAAGAACCCGGATTACGCGAAAGACGGTTTCGATACCTCGCACACCAAGACAGCGAGAGCGCTTGGCCTTTTCGACTGTATCAAGGCGCCCTGCGTAGACGAATGCCCGCTGGACCAGAAAGTACCGCGGTATATGAATGCCGTGCGGCAGGGCGACACTCCAGGTGCGCGTCGCGTCATCCAGAGCGACAACCCGCTGCCCTGCATACTGGGACGGGTCTGCGACCACTTGTGCGAGCAGGCCTGTATTCGCACGCACCTGGATGAACCGCTGGCGATCCGCGATATCAAGCGCTACGTCATGGATTCCCCGTCAGCTTCGAACGGCGCCCCGGCAACGAGACCGTCCGGCAAGAAAGTCGCAATCATCGGGGCCGGTCCCGGAGGAATGTCCGCCGCGATCGAACTTGCCCGTGGCGGGCTTGCCGTCGAGATATTCGAACAGCACGCCTGCCCGGGTGGCATGGTCGGCGCCGTAGTCCCCGAATATCGCCTCCCGCAGTCCGTGTTCGACGAGGATTTTGGCGTACTCGAGCAACTCGGCGTCAAAGTTCACTACAAGCAGCGTGTAGGCCGGGATATACAGCTGTCGCAATTGCGTCGCAATGGCTTCGACCATGTCGTGATTATGGTCGGCGCACAGCTCAGCAAAATGCTGTCTCTCGATGGTGAAGAATGTGATGGTGTCGTCGACGGGTTACAGTTCTTACGCGAGTCCCGCGAGGATCGTGTGCTCGATATCGGCAAACGGGTCGGTGTTATCGGCGCAGGCGACACCGCGATGGACTGCGCGCGCGTTGCGTGGCGCCAAAACCAAAGCCACGTCACCCTGATCTACCGCCGCACGCTGGACCAGATGCCTGCCGACCGCGAAGAAATAACACAGCTGATTGCCGAAGGTGTCGAGGTGCTCGAACTGTCGAAGCCGCAGCGACTCGTGGTCGAAGACGGAAAATTGCGAGCGCTGCAGTGCTGCCGCACGCGGTACGCCGGCGATCGCGATGCCTCCGGCCGAAAGATTCCGTACGAGATACCCGATTCGGAATTCGACGTGCCGCTGGATACATTGATTCTTGCGATCAGCCAACATGCGATGCTCGACTTCTTCGATCAGGAACCGATCGAAGTAAACGATCGTGGCTACATCAAGGTTGACCCGGTGACCTTCGAAACCTCGGTAGCCGGCATATATGCCGGCGGCGATGTTGTCAATGACGGGCCCTCAACTGTCGTGCAAGCGGCCGCGGCGGGCAAAGCAATTGCCGACGACATTCTGGGCCGTCGTCCGTCAGAGCGTAACTCAGCTAAACCTGTGCCTGTTGACACTACGGCGTTGCTTCGCCGCAGGAGTCAAAAAGAACGACGAGTGCCGACTCCGCAAACGGACCTCGATAATCGAGACAATTTCAACGAGGTCGTACTCACCTTTTCCGGGCAACAGGCCAAGACGGAAGCTGCCCGCTGCCTGGATTGCGATACTTTTTGCAGTATCTGCGTTGGTGTCTGCCCGAACCTCGCGTTGTTAACCTACGAAACCGGGCCATTTGATGTTTGCTTGCCCGGATTGAAGTTCGAAAAAGACGGGTTCCGCGTCGAGGTCGGCAAACCGTACCGGGTGATGCAGCCATTCCAGGTTGCCGTGCTGACCGATTTCTGCAATGAGTGCGGCAACTGCACGACGTTTTGCCCGACCTCCGGGCGGCCGTACCGGGACAAGCCTCGCCTGTATCTTGATCGAGCCGATTTCGAGGAACAGTCCGACAACGCTTTCATGGTCTCGATGGACGAGAATATCTGGGCACTCGATGCACGTTTACAGGGCGCTCGCCACCGCATCGAGCTCAACGGAAAACTCGACTACACCGGCCCCTCATTTCGCGCACGTATCGATCCACTCACATTTGAAGTTGAGCGTGCTGAAATGACGCGTCGCGATAATACCTACACGCTGGAGCCATGCGCGGCGATGTTCGTGCTGCTCAAGGGGATTCAGCGGTCTCTGCCATTCCTGCCGACGGCTTTGCCGCTTGATGTGACCGCGGCAGGACGAATTGCACACCCGGGTTACGAGGAATGAAATGAGCTCGCTGCTGATTACCAACGGCCACCTTGTCACGCTCGATGCCGACAATCGCTTTATCGAGAATGGCAGCATCTACATCGATGGGCACGACATCATCGATGTCGGCGACTTCCCTGCTGACACCTACACCGTGGACCGCACGATCGACGCCCGTGGCAGCCTGGTCATGCCGGGGTTGATCAACGCTCACCATCATCTTTATTCGACTTTCGCACGCGGATTCACGCCACCCGGACCGCCGGCCACGACGTTCGAAGATAATCTCAAGAGCCTGTGGTGGAAACTGGACGCCGCGCTGGATTCCGATGACGTCTACTACTCCGCACTGCTGGCGATCATGCACGCGGCTCGCGCCGGCTGCACAACGATCATTGATCACCACGCCTCGCCATCCTGTTGCGACGGCAGTCTCGATGAAGTCGAACGAGCATTCAGAGATGTGGGCCTGAGCGGCTGCCTCTGCTACGAGGTTTCAGACCGCAACGAGGTGGGCCAGGGAATCGAGGAAAACGAACGCTACATCCGGAAATGCCGCGCCTCGGCTGATGGCCAGATGGCGGCACTGTTCGGCCTGCACGCATTGATGACGCTCGGCACCCGGACGCTCGATCGCTGCGCCGATGTCGGCAATTCCCTCGACGCAGGCTTCCACGTACACGCCGCCGAAGATGAAATCGATGTAACGGTAACCATGAAGCGCTACGGACGACGCATCATGGACCGTTTTCTCGACTTTGCCATCCCCGGTCCCAAGACGATCTTCGTGCATGGCATCCACTTTGGGCCCAGGGAGCTGGACCTCCTGCGCTCCACCGATTCGATGCTCGTGAACGCCCCCGAATCCAATATGAACAATGGGCTCAGCGTCGCGCCGATTCTGGATATGCTCAAGCATGGCGTAACCGTCGGCGTCGGCACTGATGGGATGTCTTCTCATGTGATTTCCCAGGCCCGCGCCATGTACCTCCATCAACGCACGTATCACCGGGACCCGACCGTGGCCTTTACAGAGGCCTGTGAGATTCTTCTCAAGAACAACCGCCAGATCTGCAATCGCCTGTTTCGTGAACCTCGAGGCATGCTTGCCACAGGGCAACTGGCCGACATCATCATTCCCGACTATGTGCCGTTTACGCCGTTGAATGCCGAGACTTTCTACGGGCACCTGCTGTTCGGCTTAAGTTTTGCGCGAGTTCGCACGAGCATTGCGCGAGGCCGGGTCATTGTCGACGAGGGCCGCCTGCCACACCTCGACGAGGACGAAATCCGCGCGCGCTGCGCCGAACGAGTACCTAGAATTTGGGCGAGAATACATTGATAAAATACTGGAATAGTTGAATTTATATGGGGGGTTGGAAAAACTACCATACGCCCGGGACGGTCGAGGAAGCGATCGCCGTATTGCACGACTACGACGGCAGCGCCCGCGTTATCGGCGGCGGCACCGACCTCCTCGTGGAAACCCGGCGCGGCATGAGGCGGCCCTATGAAGCCATGGTCGACGCCTCGCGCATCGCGGGTCTCAATACAATCAGCCAGACCGAAAACGGCATTGTGATTGGTTGCGGCGTGACTCACACCGAGATCGTCAGCGACGAACGCATCCTTCGGCACGGTCAATGCCTCGCCGAAAGCTGCAGCGTCATCGGTGGGCCACAGGTCCGCAATGTCGGCACACTCGCCGGTAACGTGGCCCATGCGCTGCCCGCCGGCGACGGCACGATCGGCCTGTTGGCGCTAGGTGGCGAAGTCGAAATCGCCGGTACGTCAGGCCACCGCTGGATGCCGGCCAAGGACACGTTCATCGGTCCGGGCAAGAGCGTCATCGATCGGCACCGGGAAGTGCTGACAAGACTGCGATTCGAACCAACGCGCAGCGGCGAAGGTTCTGCATTTCACCGCGTGATGCGGCCGCAGGGTCTCTGTCTGCCTATCATCTCCATGGCGGCGCGACTGACCGTGGATGGTGGGAGCATCACGGCCGCGAGCATCAGTATGGGGCCCGTTGGTCCGGTGCCCTGGTTCGCGGAACCGGCCGCCGAGGTGCTCGTGGGAGGACCCGTAAATCGTGAGCAATTCGAAAAAGCTGTGGCGATCGTCCTCGCGAACGTCACCCTGCGGACCAGCAAGTACCGGGCTACCGAGGAATATCGATCGGCAATGATTCGCACCTATCTGCCGCTCATTCTGGCCAGGGCCGCCGAGCGTGCCGGAGCCCGATTATGAGCCGGCTGCAGATGACAGTGAACGGCGCCCCCGTGGACATCGATGTGTCTGAATCGCGCTATTTGTCCGAGGTTTTGCGCGAGGACCTTCGACTGACCGGCACAAAAATCGGATGTGCCGAGGCTGAATGCGGCATTTGCACGGTACTCGTGAACGGCACCGCGATTGTCAGCTGCGTTTTCCCGGCGTTCAAAGCGCAGGGTGCGAATGTAGAGACAATCGAAGGCCTGTCCCGCGGCGGCAGGTTGCACGTACTGCAGCAGGCGTTCCTGGAGCACGGCGCGGTTCAGTGCGGCATCTGTACGCCGGGGCTGATCATGACGGCCAAAGGGCTGCTGGATCGAAAGTGCAATGCGGACGAAGCTGTGACCGAGGACGATATCCGGACAGCGCTCAAGGACTCGTATTGCCGCTGCACGGGTTACCAGAGCGTGATCAACGCCATACTCCAGGCGTCGGGCCAGGATGTACCACCTTACCTGCCCGAAACCCGGGCTGCGGGCCTGGCCATAGGCAAAGCACAGCCCAACCCGAATGCACTGGAAAAAATCACGGGCAGCGCCCGGTTTGCCGATGACTACGATTTCCCGGGCATGCTTTATGCTCGTACCAAACGCGCCGGCGTACCGCATGCACTAATCCGAAGCATCGATGCTTCCGCTGCGCGCGAGCTTGACGGTGTGCATGCCGTTTTGACGCACGAGGACGTACCGGGCCGAAACGCGCACGGCGTGGTGAGCGTTGACTGGCCGGTACTGTGTGGCCGCAAGGTTCGCTATGTCGGCGATGCGGTGGCAATCGTGGCGGCTGAAACGCAGGAAATCGCGGCCGCGGCGCTTGATTTGATCCATGTAGATTATGAAGAACTGCCGGCCGTGACCGACGCCATACTGGCTACCGCACCCGACGCACCGCTGGTTCACGAAGAGCGGCCCGACGGCAACCTCCTCAAACACATCAAGGTCAAGAAGGGCGATATCGATTCCGGGTTTGCGGATGCGGATGTCGTTGTCGATCAAACCTACCGCACGCCGACAACGGAACACCTTTTCCTTGAGCCCGAGTGCTCGATCGGTGTACCCGCTGGCTACATTCCGACAAAATTTGGCGGTCGCTGCGACGCGCTCGCCGTGCGCGGTGAAGCGGCGAGGCACGACAAGACGACGATATACGTCGGCAGCCAGATACCGTACATCGATCGTGACCAGGCTGCGGCTGCACTGGGAGTTGAACATGATGCGGTTCGTGTTGTGGCTACGCTGATGGGCGGTGGCTTTGGCGGCAAGGAGGATATCGCCGGCCAGATTCATGTGGCCTTGCTCGCCGAGGCTACGGGGCGGCCCGTGAAGATGCTGTACTCTCGACAGGAAAGCCTGCTGGTGCACCCCAAGCGGCATTCCACGATCATTCGTATTCGTACCGGTGCAACGAAAAGCGGCAAGCTGACGGCAGTGCAGGCTACGCTCTATGGCGACGGCGGCGCCTACGCCAGTCTTAGCGAAAAAGTCCTCACCCGCGCGACAACCCATGCGACCGGCCCCTACGACGTACCCAACGCAAAAGTCGACTGTTTCGCCGTCTATACCAACAACGTCCCTTGCGGCGCGTTTCGGGGTTTCGGCGTTACCCAGAGTTGTTTCGCGGTCGAGAGCAACATGGACATGCTCGCCGAGAAGCTCGGACTCGATCCAATAGAATTTCGCCGCATCAACGCGCTTGATGTCGGGTCTGAGACTTCGACTGGACAAGTGATGCGAGAAAGCGTCGGCCTGAAAGAATGTATTGATAAAGTCGAACGCGACGTACGCGATGAGGGCTTTCGCTGGACCTGGGATGAGGGCCATCGCCGGTTCGCATGGGGTGTGGCCGTCGGCTACAAGAACACGGGGCTGGGCGGCGGTGCGCCGGACAAAGCGACGGCCGAAGTCGAGGCATGGAGCGATCCCGACAAGGGGCTGATGGCCGAAGTGCGAATCTCTTCAGCAGAAATGGGCCAGGGCCTGCCAGCCGTACTCGCGGCCTGCGTAGCCGAAGAACTCGGCATTCCGTCGGAGCGCGTCAGCGTCTTGCTTGGCGACACCGATTACTGTCCGGACGGCGGCCCAACGACGGCCAGCCGACAAACCTACGTCAGCGGCAACGCGGCACGGCTGGCAGCAAAAGAAGTAGCACTGCAGCTTGCAGAATCGGATGCTGCAGAGAGAATCAAAGTACGACATGAATACTGGGCACCCAAGACGAAGCCGCTCGGCAAGGGTGGCGATATGCACGTCGCCTTCGGCTTTTGCGCACAGGCCGCATTGTGCGAGATCGACATGCGAACTGGCGAAGTTAGTGTTCGCGAAATCGTTGCCGCGCACGATGTTGGTCGTGCCATAAACCCGCTGACGCTGGAAGGACAAATAGAGGGCGGCATCGTCATGTGCATAGGCTACACACTGACCGAACACTATATCCAGGAAGACGGCAAGCCATGGACGAATGTCATGGCGCGTTACAAGACACCCAGCATCACGCACGCTCCCAAAATTGTCTCGCACATCGTGGAGCACGGCACCACCGATGGGCCATTCGGCGCGAAAGGTGTCGGCGAATTACCCAGTATTCCGACCAGCGCGGCGATTACGAACGCAATCTACCGCGCAATCGGAGTACGTGTTCGCAGTCTGCCAGTCGACCAGGATGCGCTGCTTCAAGCCATTCGCTCCGGGGCAAACGAAGTTGAACTCGCATGGGGTGACCGTACGCCCATCCCCACAATAAATTTCGGAGGGGGACAGTGAACCTGATACCTGAAATTCGCGAAGACGTGCGGCAGAAGAGCATCGCGCGTGCGCGCGCACAAAATATTATCCTGCCGACGTTCGCCCAGCAGAAAGATCCGACGCTGGTTCCGGACGCGATCAAGACTCGGCTGAAAAACGTAGGACTTTGGGACCTGGACCCGGCGAACCTGTTTCGCATCACCTGGAAAAACGAGCCCGTCGAACACGGGGGCGGATTCGGGGAAGGCAACTGGATCGAGTTTCCACCGGCGTTGACGGGCGTCGATGCAACAATCGTCGGTATTGTCGGCCAGTGGTTTCCGACAGGAGCGCACAAAGTCGGTGCTGCCTACGGCTGCCTCGTGCCACGTCTCGTGACCGGCGCCTTCGACCCCGACACGCAAAAGGCCGTGTGGCCCTCTACAGGCAATTATTGCCGTGGCGGCGCCTACGACTGTGCCCTGCTCTCCTGCCCGGCTGTCGCGATTTTGCCCGAAGGCATGAGTCGCGAACGCTTCGAGTGGCTCAGGGACATTGGCACCGATGAAATCATCGCCACGCCCGGCACAGAATCCAACGTCAAGGAGATTTATGACAAGTGCTGGGAACTGCGCAAGGAGCGCGGCGATGGCATCGTTGTATTTAACCAGTTCGAGGAATTCGGTAACGCAATCTGGCACTACCAGGTGACAGGGTCCGTAATCGAAGAGATCTTCCAGAATCATTATTCGCATGGACGCAGACTGTCGGCCTACGTTAGCGCGACAGGATCCGCCGGTACCATAGCAGCCGGCGACTACCTGCGTACTCAGCATCCGGACATCCGCGTTGTCGCCTCCGAAGCATTGCAATGTCCGACCCTGCTGCAATTCGGATTCGGTGAGCACCGTATCGAAGGCATTGGCGACAAGCACGTCCCCTGGATTCATAACGTGCGCAACACGAATCTCGTTGTCGCCGTCGATGACGAACAGACCATGCAACTCATGCGCCTCTTCAGTGAAGATGAGGGCCGAGCGTGCCTGCACCGCGAAGGTATTGGCAACGACATGATCAACACGCTGGGCGAGATAGGAATATCCGGCCTGTGCAACCTTGTCGCCAGTATCAAGGCCGCGCGTTATTACGACCTGGACGCACGCGATGTGATCTTCACGCCGATAACGGACTCGATGGAATTGTATGCATCGCGCATGCAGGAAATGAAGAAGACGCACGGGCCATACAATGCACACCTCGCCGACCAGCATTACGGACGTTATCTGCAGGGGACGACTGCGGACAATGTGCGCGAACTCGGCTATGCCGACCAGAAGGCACTGCACAACTTCAAGTATTTCACCTGGGTCGAGCAGCAGGGACGCACATCAGATGAACTGCGGCGACTTTGGGACGAGGACTTCTGGCGTGAAATTTTTTCACAGGATGTCGTGGACGAATGGGATCGTCTGATCGATGCTTTCAACAATGACGGAGACAAGTAATGAGCAGTAGCTATTATGCGGACGCGATGGACGTCAAAACGGACCTCGTGAAATTCATGCAGGACATTATCCGCATTCCGTCTTTGAGTTCCGAGGAAGGTGCCGTCGTCGAACGTATCCGCGAGGAAATGCTGAAAATAGGTTACGACGAAGTCACAGTCGACCCAATGGGTAATGTCCTGGGCCGCATCGGATCCGGGCCGCGTATCATCGCGTTCGACGGTCACTGCGACATTGTCGACGTCGGCGACCCGAACCTGTGGGATCGCGACCCCTACTCCGCAGACATTGAGGACGGCATCCTCTACGGGCGCGGTGCAAGCGATATGAAAGGCGGCGTCGCTTCCAGCGTCTATGCAGGCGCGCTGTTGAAAAAACGAGGCATCCCTGACAACGTCACCTTTTACGCGACGGCGACCGTCCAGGAAGAAGATTGCGATGGACTTTGTTGGCAATACATTATCAACGAAGGTGGCCTGCGCCCCGACCTTGTCGTCATCACCGAGCCCACGAGCCTGCGCATCTACCGTGGTCATCGAGGTCGGATGGAAATCGAAGTCCACACGTCGGGCGTCTCCTGTCACGGATCCGCCCCCGAGCGCGGTGACAACGCGGTCTACAAAATGGCGGGCATCATCGCCGACATCGAGAAGCTCAATGAACGGTTGCCAGCGCGAGATCCGTTGGGCAAGGGCACGGTTACTATCAGCGAAATCCGCTCCACCTCGCCGAGCCTCTGCGCCGTCGCCGATGGCTGCACGATACATCTCGATCGCAGGCTAACGATCGACGAAACGGAAGACACCTCCGTTGCGGAAATCCTGGCGCTGCCTTCGGTAAGAGCAGCGAACGCAACCGTAGCGGTACTCGACTACGACGTACCCAGTTACACCGGGCTCAGCTACCCGACTCGCAAGTACTATCCTACCTGGGAGACAAAAGAAGACGAGCTGCCGGTAACAACTGCAGTGACTGCTTACAAGCATGCATTCGAAAAGGAACCAGAGGTCGGTCACTGGACGTTCAGTACGAACGGCGTCGCCACGGCCGGCATACACCATATTCCGACAATCGGATTCGGCCCGGGCCATGAACGATTCGCGCACGCACCGAACGAGCAGACTGAGGTTGAGCACCTCGTACGGGCGGCGGCATTCTACTCGGCGCTGGTCGATGAGTTCGCGAAGACATGAAAACAGGAGAACACTCACAGTGACTCGTAAAGAAAAACCGATTCCCGATCATATGAAGGGCCGCGACTGGCTGATGACGCAGGACTGGTCGGACGAAGAAATCGAACTCGCGCTGGATACGGCCGATCAGTTGAAAGATGAGTTCAAGAGCGGCGTGCCGACCTTGCACCTCGCGCAC
>CAMYIS010000051.1 GCA_947258485.1 uncultured Woeseiaceae bacterium | reverse complement strand
ACAAGCGCCGCGGGCATCTCCATACCGAGGTCGCGCATTTTGAGCGTGACACCCGCCGCGAGGCCACCGCCTGCGGAGTCACCATAAAGGACAATGTCGTCGGCCGTGAAGCCCTGCTCGGCCAGTGCCTTGAAGACACTGACGACCTCGTCGGTCGTCTCCTGCCACTTGGAATGCGGCGCCAGCGTGTAGTCCACCGCAATGACCCGCAGACCGGTTTCTGCGGCGAAGAACATCGCCGCCTCGATCACGGCCTTGGCCGAGTTCAGCACGTATGCGCCACCGTGAGTGTAGACCGCGATCTTGTCCGTGCTAGCAAGTTCCAAAGGCGTCACCTCGACCACGGGAATGCCGGCGATTTCGCTCTCCTCGTAGGTCACGCCAAACGCTGCGGCCTTTTCGTCCGCCGCGGCTTCCTTCGCCTCATCGTTGGCGGCCTGCACGGCTTTCCAACCCTCGAGGTCATCCGGGGCAGGCATTGGCATTTCGCGGCCTTGACCCCTCTCGGAGAAGAACGCGCCCCATTCGGGCGAGATCGTCTCCGGGACATTCGCCCACAAAGGCGTTGTATCCTGCGCAGCCGGCAGCGCAGAGGTCGTGCCCGAGGGATCGCCAACCTCCTTCGCATCGTCGGCGCACGCGGCCAGGAGGCCGCCACACAACAGAAGCACCAGTAATCGTTTCATTTGTCTCTCCTCTCGGGCAGTCAGGTGTCACAAGAGCTGTCTCAGCCCTCGACTACTTCACCAATTCAAACTCACCGGGCAGCCACTCACGCTCGTACCACGCCTCTGTCGGACTGTAGAGTCGCAAGAGGCTAAACCAACCCTTGCCGGGAACTGTCTGGATCCAGTTTCCCTCCTTGCCGGCAGGCGCCGTCGGGCCAAAGTAGAGATCGAAAGACCCATCGTCGTTGTAAACCAGCGTTTCCTTGTCGCGTACGTTGTTCTTGCTGGGAAACGGCTGGCTGGTCTGGAGTTCCGAGCGAGTCTGCGGGTCGTAAACCACGACCGACATGAACGCCTCAGCCGGAGGATCCTTGGGCAGGTTCAGCGTGTAAGCCTTGCCGCCATCGAGGGCATTGCCCTCAGAATCCAGATAGCCCCAGGCGTACTGCGAGCCCGCGCCGATCAGTTTCATTGCCATTGCCGGCGTGTTGACCGTTGCGAAGTAGTAGAAGTGGGTCCTGGCATCCAGATGGCGTCCGCCCATGCCTTCGTCCCTGAGGTACTCCCAGGAGTCGCCGACGAAACCCTTCTTCCAATGCGAGCCCTCGGCAAGGAACTCCGCCTCGTTGCGCTCGTGCCACAGCAGCGCCCGCGCAGTTCCGTTGCCCACAGCCACAGCATCGGTCAGGATCTTCTTCATCCGTTTGTCAGGTGCAAAAGGCTTACCTTTCTGGATACCGATGGACGCGAAAAGACCGCGCAGTTCGGGATCGAGCATCTCGATCGGCTCACGATCGATGACGGTATGAAGTTCCTCAAAGAACTCGTAGTTGTTGGCGTGGATGGTGTTGAAGGACTTCCTGGAGCCATTTACGAACTCCATCTTCGGCGGGTTCTCCGCCTTGGCGAGGGAATAGACCTTCAGACCCGACCTGAACAGATTGCTGGAGAAGTCCGGCTTGCCGTCAACGAGGAATCCGCGCAGGATCAGCCAGTTCACATAGCTGGTCGACTTCGCGGTGAAGTAGCCATCGGGGATCGCACCCTCGTAGTCGGGTGGGAGAATCAGGTACTTGCCACCCTTGCCCCTGTCGGGGCCTGCGGAGCCAGTGTCGATCACGAAGCGGAAATAGGCGTCGTTGACCGTTCCCGGGCCGGTATTCGGCGGGACCTCGATTACGGTGGGGCCGTCCTTCTCGAGATCGAGAATAACGCTGAGGTAGACCGTATCGGTGTTACCCGTGAGAAACAGCGGCTTGCTGTCCATTAACTCGTCGAAAATCACGGCTTGGTTTGAATTCTCTGCGTCGAGGGACACATGGCCGAGCCGAATCCCTTCCAGCGAGGTTGCGGGTATCCCGCTCAGAAAGGTCTCCACACCCCGCAAAAGATCGAGGTTGTCGTAGAGCAGCGCAGCGGTTTCCCTGGTGGGGATCCCATCGAAGAACTCGAGCGTACCGATTGAAGTTTCTACCTGATCCGGAGTCGAGATCGAATCCACGACCTCATCGCTGACTTGCGCCACAGCTGGCGCAAGCATGAACTGAGCTGCAGCACCGGCTAGCACGGTGTACAGGCCTACTCTTAAGTACGATCTACTCATGATTTGTCTCTCCAATAATTTCTAATATCACTTCGGTTTCTCGTCTATTCGCCGTCAGAGCCGCCGAGACAATCGACGGCCATCACCGGAAGGTGCAGCTCGTAAAGCTTGTTGAGAACACCGGCCAACGCAGCCTGGTCGAGAATGCGCCCCTCCAGTACGGATTCAGCCTTGCCGTCGTCGCGTGCCAGGTTCTCGATGCGCATTCCCTCGAGCCGCTCCGACAGGTCAGCGTCCAGGAGGCCGCGTACCCGGATACGGTAAATCGCCGGTCCGCTCATCGTGGGGTAATCAACGATCTCGTTTGTCATCACTACCGTGGCTCCCAATAACTATCTCTCTCGCCGGGCTCGTATTTACTAACTGGCGAATCCCTCGAGCCCTTCTCGAAGCGCGCGGGCCCATCGCTGGACAAGACGCCGAACCTCGCTGCGATTCGTGACGCGGTTCGAGTTGGAAAAACCGCTCATGTCTTCTGCTGCACCGCGATCGATCGCCCGCGCCAAGATGGCGCTGGTAATAGAATCGCGAATCTCAAGGACGAGGGTCGCTTCGCCGACACGACTCAGGTAGACCTCGACGCGACCGGCAACGTCATCCGGAGGTACGTACGAGACTACATCCAACAACGCGCCACGAATCAGCAGAACGTCCGGACCTGGTTCATCGACGATCTCGAAGCGCTCACTTTTCGCCATCTCCTCCCTAAAGGCTTCGGACACAACTTGCTCGAAGCGTGCTTTTTGTTCCTTGGTCACTTCGTAGGGGCCGCCCCGGGAACGCGCCATAGACGTCCGACCGGACTCGCCTCCCGGACGGTATTCAATGCCTGCACCCTGCATCATGATTTTGCTGTAGCCGGACAGGTCCATCCCGGGCTGCGCCCAGGCCTTGTCGGCACTGCTGTTGAGAACCTCGTGTAAGCCATCGAACGTCACTTCCGCGCTCGGGCTGGTATCGATGCTCGGGGGAGTGGACGTACATCCGGTCACGAGCGCAACTAGAAGCGTGACCATCAAAGTAAGGGCCATGTGCCTATTCATCGCGTTTTCCTCTTTGCAATTGAGTGGATCAGACATGCAAGCCGCCATGTCTGAATGAAGCATATGGATCACTGGTCTAACAGGCATGCACCCGATGGAGCCAATTGGAGGTCCAATTTGGACCGCGAAATGCACCTGCATGGGCCATGCCTTGATACGAACGACGATCTAGTCTGCTCTGCGAAGCCTGGTTTTCCACGGGAGCAGCGGTGTGAGGCATTGCAGCAATGTGAGGACGCTATTTGCACGCGTCGTGTTTGCGAGCCATTTCCTTGTCGCCGTGGTACTGCCCGTTGATCTGCGAGCCGACGAGGCCCAGCAGAACGAGACCGAAACCAAGTCAGGTTATGAGACCGTTCCTGGTTTTGGCGGGCCCAGTAGCACACCGGTCGCGTTGAAGCGTGCGGACCGGGTTAAGGACACCACCGTTCCCGCGAAGACCTGGGCCGACTTGCTCAACGAAAAGTGGTACACCACGAAAGAACGACTCAACGAGGAAAAAGGACTGGCATTGGGCCTGCACTACAACGCCGTGAGTCAATGGGATCGCGGTGAATTGACCAGCGATCGTGGCGCAGGCGGCATTTTCGAACTCGCCGGGTCCTGGACTATGACCGGCCAGGACACGCCGGACTCAGGCTCGCTCGTGTTCCTGCTCGAGCATCAGCACCGCTTTGATGCCGGGGATTCAGCGGAGGATATCGGTGTG
>CAMYIS010000050.1 GCA_947258485.1 uncultured Woeseiaceae bacterium | reverse complement strand
AGCGTGGCAAGCAACCCGCTAATGTCTCCCATCAGGTTTGCCGTATCTCGATTAGTTGGCCTCCATGATCGCCGAGATGCCCATGCCGCCCGCCGTACACACCGAAATCAGGCCACGGCCGGAGCCTTTTTCCTGCAGCATTTTCGCCATGGCGCCGATGATACGCGCACCAGTTGCCGCGAATGGATGGCCAATCGCGATACTGCCGCCTTTCGTATTGAGCCGCGACAAATCGATCGGGCCCATGGGTTCATTTCGGCCGAGCTTGGTGCGGCAGAACTCTTCCGACTGCCACGCCTTCATTGTGGCGATGGTCTGCGCTGCAAATGCTTCGTGAATCTCATAGAAATCGAAATCCTGCAAACGAAGATTCGCCTCCTTTAGCATATCCGAGACAGCATACGCGGGCGCCATCAGCAGCCCTTCCTCATCGATGAAATTGACTGCTGCAACCTTGGCAAACGTCAGGTACGCCATGACAGGCAGGTTCTTCTGGCGCGCCCAGTCTTCCGATGCCAGCAGCACAGCCGCGGCGCCATCAGTCAGCGGCGTGCTGTTGCCCGCGGTCATCGTGCCTTCGCCGGTTCTGTCGAAAACCGGCTTCAAAGTGCTTAGTTTCTCAAACGTCGTATCGCGCCGGATATTGTTGTCTTCCTCAACATCCATGAATGGCACGATGATGTCGTCATACCATCCGGCGTCGTAAGCCGCGGCCGCCTTGATGTGACTGGCGAGAGCCAACTGGTCCTGGTGTTCTCTCTGTACGTCCCACTGCTTGGCGGTGATCTCGGTACTTTCACCCATGGACAGCTTGGTGCGCGGCTCCTCGACACCGGGCAGCACGGGCTTGAAATGTTTGGGGCGAATGCGCAACAGCGGTTTGATGCGGTCCATCAGTGAGCGCGAACGGTGGATCTCGAGCAGGATGCTGCGATAGTCGTCAGGATAAACGATCGGTGCGTCACTGACCGTGTCTGTGCCGCCCGCCATGCCGGCTTCGATCTGGCCGAGGGCGATCTTGTTGGCAATCATGATGGCGGCTTCGATGCTGGTGCCGCAGGCGCGCTGCAGATCCACGCCCGGCGTCCGCAGAGACAGGCGAGAGTCAATAACGCACTCGCGAGCGAGGTTCCAGTCTTTCGAGTGTTTGATGACCGCGCCGAGGGCCACGTCGCCCAATGTTTGACCCCTGAGGTCGAACTTGTCGACCAGGCCACACATTGCCGCCACCATAAGATCCTGATTCGAACAGTTCTTGTAGGCCGTGTGCGATCGACAGAACGGAATTCGCGCTCCACCGACTACCGCAACCCGAATAGCTCGTCCATCGTGCAACATACGTGTCTCCGTTTATTATTGTGACTCAGGGCGCGTCGCAACTTTACACCATCCAAGGACTTCACCTCTAGGTTAAGATGCCGCTCATGGGGGCAAGACACGATAGCGGTTGGCGCGCGCAGGCGAAATCGCTGTTGCGACTCGGTGGCCCACTTATTGTCAACAACCTGGCGGTCGCTGGCATGCAGTTTGCCGACACGGTCATGGCTGGCCAGCTCGGGGCCGATGCACTGGCAGCGGTCGCGGTTGGTGGCAGCGTCTGGATGTTGGGGTTCTCATTCTGCCTCGGGCTGCTGATGGCGATTTCGCCGATCGTCGCGCGACATTTCGGTGCCGGCGATCACGGGCAGATCGGGCGGTACACGCGGCAGGGTATTTATCTTGGTCTCGGACTGGGCATCCCCCTGATCCTGATCGGCCAGTTTGCGGTTGATCCACTATTGACGCTGATCGGTATCGATCCGGAGTTTCGCGATCTGACGGTCGGGTATGTCGCAGCAATAATGTTCGGAGCGCCGGGTATTTTCATTTTCCTCGCGCTCAGGTTCACGACAGAGGGCATCGGCCATACGCGCCCGATAATGTTTACCTCGGTATTTTCGCTGGTCTGTAACGTGTTTCTGAACTACGTGCTGATGTTCGGCAAGTTTGGTGCGCCGGCGATGGGGGCCGTCGGCTGCGGCATAGCCAGCGCTATAACGATGTGGATCGTCGCGCTCGCACTTGGCACACACATTTTCATCAGCAAGCATTACCGGCCATTCGAAATATTCTCGCGAATCGCGCCGCTACGATTGTCAACGCTTACTGAAATTGTATTTCTCGGCGTGCCTATCGCGATCACGATTACAGCTGAGGCGGGATTGTTCGCGGCAGTTTCCATTCTCATGGGTACCAGGGGCACGGAAATAACGGCGGCACACCAGATAGCGATCAACTTTTCGGCTACGATGTTCATGATCCCGTTGGCAATGAGTTCGGCAACAACTGTGCAGGTGGGCCAGCGCATCGGCTCCGGCGACATGCACGGCGCGAGAACCAGTGGTGCCGTAGGTATCGGCCTGTGTGCGTCCTTCATGGCTCTCTCGGCCATATTCTTGTTGGTTTTCAGGGACGCCGTTGTCGATCTGTATACGGATGATCCCGCCGTCAGGGGCATAGCGATCAGCCTGCTGCTGATGGCCGCAATTTTCCAGGTTGCTGACGGCGTGCAGATTGGGGCAGCCGGCGCGCTGCGCGGCTACAAGGACACTCGAATTCCAATGGCCGTCAACATGTTCGCTTATTGGATCCTGGCATTTCCGCTGGCATTTCTTGCCGCGATTACATACAAGGCACCGCCGAACTATATCTGGGGCGGGTTCGTCGTTGGGCTGGGTGTTGCCGCCATATTATTGACGTGGCGCTATTATCGCCTGTCGAAAATCAAGGCCTGAAGGATCTAGCCGCCGCCCTGACCGAACGTCGGGCTGTCGCCGGCCAGGTACTCATCTTCTTCGGGTGTGTTCTCGCGATTCAAGAGCTGGTTGCGATGCGGAAAGCGTCCGAACTGATCGATGATGTCTTTGTGCAGCTCCGCAAATTGTGCGACGGTCATGAAGGTTTCGCGAAGGGTTGGCGAGACAGTCTCGGCAAGGCGACGAAAAAGCTCGACTGATTTCGCCTGTACCTTGCGAGATTCCGCGTGCTGCAATGGCATGTAGAAAAATACTTTCTGGATTGCCGTCAGACCCTTGTCCTTTTTTTCCATGGCGCCCTGAACGCACAATTTCAGCGCGAGCTGGTCTTTAGAGAAGGCCTTGGCCGTACCGCGATGAATGTTTCGCCGGAACTGGTCTATCAGAATGATCAATGCAAGTCGGCCATGCGGCTGTTTCCCCCAGTGATCGAGTTCGCCTTTGCTGGCCTTGGCCACGTCATTGGCAAATTCTTTCTGAATCTCATGATCGAAAACCGGATCCTCGCTGAACCAGATTTCCATGCGCTGGTCGATTTGCGGTGCGGAAAGCTCATGTTCCTTGAACCAGAATGACAGAATGGCCTCAATGCGAACCTGGTCATCATCGGTAATTGTGGCGTCCATACTCTCGCTCAGGAGTTTTACTGACATTTTTCCCATCCCAGCTGTCGTTTAAAGGCCAGTGTGCGGTGCCCGCACAATGCGAAGTGCGAACCCGGTCACAAATTGGGTCGAATGGCTCAATTGGCGTACCGGATACCAGTAGACTTTAGCAGATGAAAGGCAAAGCAACCCGATATTGCGAATGGGACATGCTTCGTTGCTGGCTTCTCGCTGGTGTCGTGATCATGCTCTTGTGCGCCTGTGGGCAGCCGTCTACAGGCCCGGAAGAGCAGTTACGCGACTGGGTGAGCCGCGGTGTCACGGCGGCCGAGAATGGCGAGCGTCGCGTACTCGTTGGCATGATTTCGCCAGCCTATGCAGATGCCCGTGGCAACGACCGGGATAGAATTGAGAACATATTCAGGGCGTATTTCCTGCGCATGAACACTATCGAACTGCTAACAGCCATCGAAGAAATCAATGTCATCGGTGACTCGGCAGCAGAATTGTCGCTTACAGTAGGGATGGCGGGAACTCACGATGGCACCTTTGGTTTCAGCGCCGACGCCTACCGGTTTTCGCTGGAGCTCGAGAAAGATGACGATGACTGGGCGCTGATCTCGGCGCGTTGGGGCGAGCTGGGCGAGGAGTTGCGATGAGAACGCTGGTTCGGAAGCTTGCTATGTCATCTGTGGTATTCGCAATTGGCCTCGGCGGCTGCGCGACGACCCTGGACAATCTCGTAAAAAGCCCCAGCGTCGAGCTGCAAAATGTCCAGATCGTGGGTCTTGGCCTCAACAGCCAGACTTTCCTGCTGTCATTCGATGTCAGCAACCCGAATCCGTTTGCGCTTCCTGTAAGGTCTGTCAGTTACGGCATCAAGCTCGACGGACAGCGTTTTGCGAGCGGCAAGACGCCCGGCGAATTCTCAGTGCCCGCAAACGGCGACACCAAGTTCGCGATAAGTGTTGATCTGAACCTGCTGCAGACCGCGCCGCAGCTGCTTTCGATCGTGCGCCAAAGCGTCCGTGAAGACGTGACGTACGAACTCGAGGGAGTACTGGCCGTTGACATTCCGTTAACCCCGTCCGTTTCGTACCGCAATACCGGGACAATTCGCCTGAGCCCTTACGGCCTGTAAGGACTGCCGCCGCACGCCGGCATTGGCGCGCCCCTTGGTTACGCGCGCAACAATCCGGCCCGGTGCCCGGTCGGCTGCGACAACCCTGTAAAAACACAGGTTTACGGCGCAAAAAGCCCTGTTTTCGACAGGCTCGAGTATCACTGCGGGTTCCTGCTCTATACTAATGGGTTCGCGGCGTCCTGCGCCAAACCATTGTAACGAGTAAAAAAGGGGGCGCCCGCGCGCTCCCGACGGCACGTATGACACAGCAAACCGCCAATACCTTGTACGACCCCGCATTCGATCGCGATAGCTGCGGCTTCGGCCTGATCGCCAACCTGGACGATATACCGAGCCACTGGGTGGTCGAAACGGCCATATCCGCACTGGCGCGATTGACGCACCGTGGTGCCGTCGCGGCCGACGGCAAGACGGGGGACGGCTGCGGCCTGCTGATCAAGTCTCCGAAGAAATTCCTTCGGGCCGTCGGTGAAGAATCTGGCCTTACTTTAGCCAAGCGTTTTGCTGTAGGCAGTGTGTTCCTGAGCCAAGAGGAATCGGTCGCCGATGCGGCGCGAAACGTCATCAGCGACGCCGTGGGTGAATTGGGCCTCGACGTCGCCGGATGGCGTGCGGTTCCGATCGATGCGTCAGCTTGTGGCGAGCAGGCACTGGCGACTTTGCCAAGAATCGAACAGGTCTATGTCAACGCGCCTGACAACATGCCGCGCGGTCGCTTCAACCGTCGCCTGTTTCTCGCGCGGCGCCGTGCAGAGAATCGGCTGTCCGATTCCGAGACCTACATAGCAAGCCTGTCGTCGGTGACGATAAGCTACAAGGGCATGATCATGCCTGCAGCGTTGCCCGTGTTCTATCCGGATCTCAGGGACCCCCGACTCGAGTCATCCGTTTGTGTATTTCATCAACGATTCTCCACGAATACGCTGCCCGAATGGCGACTGGCGCAACCGTTTCGCTTTCTTGCCCACAATGGCGAGATCAACACCATCCAGGGCAACCGCAACTGGGCAACAGCGCGCGCCAAGAACTTCCGCTCCGATAAACTGGATGACATATCCGATCTTGATCCGGTCATCTCGCTGACCGGGTCCGACTCGTCCAGTCTCGACAACATGCTTGAAGTACTGCGAGCCGGTGGCATGGACGTCATACAGGCCATGCGTATTTTGCTGCCACCGGCCTGGCAGACTGTCGACAACATCGATCCTGACGTACGTGCTTTCTACGAGTTCTTCGACTGCCAAATGGAGCCCTGGGACGGACCCGCCGGCATCGTGCTTACCGACGGCCGGTACGCGGCCTGCTGTCTTGATCGCAACGGTCTGCGCCCGGCTCGCTACGTTATAAGCAAAGATCGCCATATCACGGTTGCATCAGAGGTTGGTGTCTACGATTACGACGAAAAGGATGTCGTCGCCAAAGGTCGACTCGGTCCCGGTGAAATGCTGGCGGTCGATCTTGTAAACGGCGTCTTGCTGGATAACGACGAGATCCACGACATATTGAAGACGCGCGCGCCCTACAAAAAGTGGCTGAAAAAGGGCATCAGGTATCTCGATTCCCTGCTCGTCGACACGGCGACGGCCGCGGAGCCCATGGAGCCGGAAGTCCTTGCGGCCTATCAGAAGATGTTCAACCTGACGCGCGAGGAACTCAGTGAGATCGTTGCTGTTCTCGCTAAAGCCGAAATGGAAGCGGTTGGTTCGATGGGCGATGACACACCGATGGCCGTGCTGTCGAAGAAAATACGCTCGCCATTCGACTACTTCAGGCAACAGTTTGCGCAGGTAACGAACCCGCCTATCGACTCATTGCGCGAACGCATCGTCATGTCATTGCAGACCAATATTGGTCGTGAGTCGAGCCTGTTCGACATCGGTCCGAAGCACGCTGAGCACGTCATTATCAACTCGCCCGTATTGTCGCAGGCGAAATTGCGCCAGTTGCTGGGTCCTGACATGTTCGAGGACAGCTATAGGTTCATTGATCTTAATGTTGACGAGAACATGAGCCTGGTCGAAGCCCTCGACAAAATCTGCAGTGAGGCCGAGCAAGGTGTGCGAGACGGCAATTTGCTGCTGATGCTGAGCGATCGATACCTGGAACAGGGCAAGATCCCGGTACACGCGCTCCTGGCGACGGGCGCCGTGCATCACCACCTGGTCAAAGCCGGTTTGCGCTGTGACGCGAATATTATCGTCGAGACCGGCGTCGCCCGTGATTCACATCATGTCGCTTGCCTGATCGGTTACGGAGCTACCACGGTTTATCCCTACCTTGTTTACCAGTCGCTGCACGATATCGCGCGGCGCGGTAATGTCAGCAAGCAGCAGCAGCTTGGTCGCAGCTACCGGCGCGGAATTCGCAAGGGCCTGTTCAAGATCATGTCGAAGATGGGAATTTCGTCTATCTCGAGCTATCGCGGCGCCCAGCTGTTCGAAATTGTCGGCCTGCACAACGAGGTCGTCGAGAAGTGCTTCAAAGGCACGACGTCGCGCATTCAAGGCACTAACTTCGAGGACCTGATCAACGATCAGAAGGCGCTCGCCGCCGCCGCATGGGATCCACGCCTGTCGATCGAGCAGGGCGGCCTGTTCAAGTACGTGTATGACGGCGAATACCATTGCTACAACCCGGATGTCATCGCGACGCTGCAGGCTGCCGTGCGGTCGGGCGACTATGCGCACTATGAGGAGTATGCGCGGCTCGTTAATGAACGTCCGGTCGCGACGCTTCGTGACTTGATGAAAATCACGCCGGCTGGCCCGGCGATACCGCTTGACGAAGTGGAGTCCGTCGAGGAAATACTTCCGCGTTTCGATAGTGCTGGAATGTCGCTCGGTGCACTGTCGCCCGAAGCTCACGAAGCGCTCGCCATTGCCATGAATCGCATGGGCGGACGTTCCAATTCGGGGGAAGGAGGCGAGGATCCGGCGCGATACGGCAACGAACGAATGTCGAAGATCAAGCAGGTCGCGTCGGGACGGTTCGGCGTGACGGCCGAGTACCTCATCAATGCCGAGGTCATCCAGATCAAGATCGCCCAGGGCGCTAAGCCCGGCGAGGGTGGGCAGCTACCGGGTCACAAAGTTAACGAGATGATTGCGAAACTTCGTTATGCGAAGCCGGGTGTCGGCCTGATATCGCCGCCGCCGCATCACGACATCTATTCCATCGAGGACCTGGCGCAGCTGATTTTCGACCTGAAGCAGGTCAATCCCGATGCGCTGGTATCCGTGAAACTCGTGGCCGAGCCCGGCGTTGGCACTATCGCCGCCGGCGTCGTTAAGGCCTACGCGGACCTGATTACGATCTCGGGTTACGACGGGGGCACGGGCGCCAGTCCCTTGAGCTCCGTCAAATATGCAGGCAGTCCCTGGGAGCTGGGTTTATCCGAGACGCACCAGGTCTTGAGAAAGCAGGACATGCGCCACAAAGTAAGACTGCAAACGGACGGCGGCCTGAAAACCGGCCTCGACGTGATCAAAGCAGCCATGCTGGGCGCCGAGAGTTTCGGCTTCGGCACGGGACCGATGGTCGCATTAGGCTGCAAGTACCTGCGCATCTGTCATCTGAACAACTGTGCAACCGGCGTTGCTACGCAGAATAACGTCCTGCGCAGCGAGTATTTCGTTGGTCTTCCCGAGATGGTGATTAACTTCTTCCATTTCATTGCTGAAGAAGTGCGTCGTCTCATGGCCGAGCTTGGCGTTCGCAGGCTCGAAGAGCTGATTGGCCGCGTTGACCTGTTGGAGCTGCAGCCCGGCGAAACTGAGCGGCAGTCGCGCCTCGACCTCGGCCCGATTGTGTCGAGCGCTGGCCTCACGAACGACGGGCCACAGTTCTGCACCGACCTGCGCAACGAACCTTTCGACAAAGGTGAGCTCGCGGAGAAAATGGTCGCAGCAACCCTGCCGGCGATCGAGTCGATGACGGGCGGGCAATTTGAGTTCGACGTGCGGAACTTCAATCGTTCGATCGGCGCACGCCTCGCCGGAGAAATCGCCCGCCGACACGGTAACCACGGTATGCACGAAGCACCGCTGGACATTGCATTGCGCGGCACGGCGGGTCAGAGCTTCGGCGCATGGAACCTGTCGGGCCTTAATCTCACGCTGACCGGCGACGCGAACGATTACGTGGGCAAGGGCATGTGCGGTGGGCAAATCACGATTCACCCGCCCGCCGAGGCCGCTTACATCGCACACGATACCGCCATCATCGGTAACACCTGCCTTTACGGTGCGACCGGCGGCCGCCTGTTTGCAGCGGGTCGTGCGGGCGAGCGTTTCGCCGTAAGAAACTCGGGGGCTACGGCCGTCATCGAGGGCTCGGGCGATCACTGCTGCGAATACATGACGGACGGCGTTGTCGTCGTGCTTGGCAGCACCGGTGTTAATTTCGGTGCCGGCATGACGGGCGGTTTCGCTTATGTCCTCGACCTCGATCGTGATTTCGTCGATCGCTACAACCACGAGCTCATCGATATCCACCGCATTACGCCTGAAAGCATGGAAGCGCATCTGCACCACCTGCGCTCGCTGATTACGGCACATGTTGAAGCGACAGGCAGCGAATGGGGATCAGCGATTCTCGATGATTACCGCACCTTTCTGTCGAAGTTCTGGATGATCAAGCCGAAGGCAGTCGAGCTGGGTTCGCTCATTGAATCACTGCGGCGGGCCGCGTAATGGCAAAGCATCCACTACAGTTCCTGGAAGTGCCGCGGCGCGATCCAGACAAGGAACCTGCCGAGGAGCGCATAAAGCATTTCGGCGAGATTTACGGGCACTACGACGGCGCGAACGCGGCCGCGCAGGCGGGCCGCTGCCTGTCCTGCGGAAATCCTTACTGCGAGTGGAAATGCCCGGTTCATAACTACATCCCGAACTGGCTCGCGCTCATAGAAGAGGGCCGCTTGTTTGAGGCGGCCGAACTGTCGCACCAGACGAATTCACTGCCGGAGATCTGCGGCCGCATTTGTCCGCAGGATCGCCTCTGCGAAGGCGCTTGCACGCTCAATGACGGCATCGGTGCCGTAAGCATCGGCAATATCGAGCGTTACATTACGGACGAGGCCGTTAAGCAGGGTTGGCGGCCGGACATGTCCAATGTTGTTGGCACCGACAAATGCGTTGGTATCGTCGGTGCGGGTCCCGCCGGCCTCGCGGCTGCCGACGTGCTCGCACGCAACGGCATAGGTTCGGTCGTCTACGATTCATACCCGGAGATCGGTGGTTTGCTGACCTACGGCATACCACCTTTCAAGCTCGAGAAGCACATCGTTGATCAGCGCCGCGAGATTCTCGAAGGCATGGGCGTAAAGTTTGTTCTCAACACGCGCATTGGCGAGGACAAACCGTTCCAGGACCTGCTTGATGAATACGATGCCGTCTTTCTTGGCATGGGCACTTATAGCTATGTGCGTGGCGGGTTTCCCGGGGAGGATCTTCCGGGCGTTCACGAGGCATTACCCTACCTGGTAGGCAACGTTTACCGCGAGCTCGGTCACGACGAAGCGAATACGCCGTATATCGATCTCGAGGGCAAAAATGTTGTTGTTCTCGGTGGCGGTGACACAGGCATGGATTGCAATCGCACGGCGATACGCCAGGGTGCCGAGAGTGTGACCTGTGCCTATCGCCGCGACGAGGCGAACATGCCGGGGTCGAGGCGTGAGGTTGCCAACAGCAAGGAAGAAGGAATTCGTTTCCTGTTTAACCGGCAGCCGGTCGAGATACTCGGCGACACGCACGTCACTGGCGTCAAGGTCGTGGAGACTCGCATGGTTGCGGCGGGGTCGGACGGCCGTCGCCAGCCGGAGATCATTCCCGGCTCCGAAGAAGTTCTGCCCGCCGACGCCGTCGTTATTGCGTTTGGCTTTCGGCCCGACCCGCCCGCGTGGTTCGATCAGTTCAAGGTGGAGACTCTGCAAAGCGGGCGGGTTCGAGTTGCGTCACTCGGCGCCTATCCGTACCAGACGACGAACCCGAAGATATTCGCGGGTGGCGATATGGTCCGAGGCTCCGACCTTGTCGTAACAGCGGTACACGAAGGTCGCGAAGCGGCCAAAGGCATTGCCCGCTATCTCAAGGTTTGACGCGACATTGAAGAAACAGAATGAACGAGAGCAGTAGCCCAGAGCGAGTCAGGCGTATCGGCACGGGTCTAGCGTTCATCATTTTCCCATTAGTGTTTGTTTTTGCCTTTGCGTGCCATCCCGGTTTACTTAGTCCACATTTTCTTTCCCCGCAAGAACTCATAGTCAGGGCCCGTGGTGACGCTTTACTGCAATTTAGTCATGCCCTGGTCACACTGAATACAGGCCTTCTTGTGGTGGTATCAATCCATTTCATGAGGCGACTGGATAGTACTTCTTCGGCCTGGGCTGGCTTTGTTGGAGCAATACTGGCCATTGCAGGTGCGCTCATGTTGGCGGCCGACAAAGGCGCGTTGTGCTTGACCATGAGCGCTCTGGACAAGCTGCCCAACGAGGAATTTGCTCAGATGATGCCGGGCCTGCTGGTTATGTTCGCGAAAGAGGGCTGGCTAGTACTATTGTGGGGAATCATGCTCTTACCAATTGGATTTGCCATCCAGGCTGTTGGTCTGCTCAGATCAAACGTTATTCCACGATGGCAAAGCGCCTTGCTTCTGATTGGTGTTCTGTTTATAGCCACTCCCGACGGTGTTGAAATTGTCAATCTGATCGCGTCGATATTGCTGGCGGTTGTGTTCGTGCCATACGGAATTCGGATAATTGCCAATAAGTCTTGAGGCCCATCCTCGACAATTGCCAGTCAGGCTACGTTTTCTCTCTATGCAAGTATTCGAACTCAAAGTCCCCCCAGTCGCACTTGTTGTAATATTCGCCGTCGTCATGTGGGCTGTTTCAACCGCTATTCCAGCAGCCTCGGTCCCTTTGCCAGGTGCATCAATCATCGCTTTTGTATCCGCATTTATTGGTGGCGGAATCGCAGTCGCGGGTGTGTTTGCTTTCAGGCGCCACGACACCACGGTGAATCCAATGAAACCGGAGACAACTGCGACAATCGTCACTGCCGGCATCTACCGTACCACCAGGAACCCGATGTACTTGGGCCTTGCATTCGTACTATTGGGGTGGGCAATTTACCTGGCGAATCTGGCTGCACTGCTTTTGGTTGCGGCATTTGTTGCATACATGACACGATTTCAAATCAAGCCCGAGGAACGCGCATTGCTGGAAAAATTCGGATCCGATTTTGCCGACTACATGGCAGCTGTGCGCAGGTGGATATGAATGCGGCCAGTCGAACAATCTGCGGTAAAATGTTGGCTACTGGCCCGAAGCGGGCGTCGGGCTTGGGATATCGTGACAGATAGAAATTGAGCCAATGGCGGTATGCTTGGCGAAAGCTGAAATATTGGAGTGTGACCCGTGTTTCTTGATCCTAAGCTTCCATGGAAACGCATAATTGCCGAGTTCGTTGCGATCTCTGTTGCTGTTTATCTTGGGCTGCTTGCCGACAATTACCGCGAATATCGGTTGGATAAAGTAAAGGAAAGAGAGTACTTGGGCCTTTTGGCAAAGGACCTGGATACTGATCTGGAGACGCTTCAATATACCCAGCAGGGTATTGAGACTCAGGCACGAGCCGCAGAGTTGATACGTCAGGCTGTTGCGGGGGAAGACATAGCCGTTGAAGATATCGAAAAAGCATTTTCACAGCTTTTTCTGACCTGGACATATGAACAGCAGCGACCGACCTATCTTGCCCTACGCAATGGCTTGGGCCTTCATGTAATCTCGAATCAGAATTTGCGCGCAGCATTAACTAAGTATTACGAGGTTAATCAGATGCGCCTACAACAGGATTACGTTACTAACTACAGCTATGCTCAACAGCGTCTGCGAGTGCGGTTGGGAAAGCACGTCCGCTTTTTTCCACCGGGCGAGTTTGGCGCGCTGAGTTCAATTCCAGACGATTTTCACGTTGTCCGTATGTCTACACCTTTACCGACTATTGCTGAAGATATTGAGTTCATGAATGACATCGCCGAGGTTGGTGGTCGAGGTTTCGAACTTGTTGTGGAAATCGACCGGGTACGATCAGCAAACCGCGATATCCACGCAAAGCTGGTCGGGGCGATACAATAAGGATCTGTGTCGATAGCCATGTCAGATTGCGAATGTTCATTGGAAATCGAAAGCAGAGAGCAGAGTCGCGTACTTTGGGTCTTGCTAGCGATCAATGCCGTCATGTTTGTCGCCGAACTTGCAACGGGAATCATCGCGGAATCAACCGGCCTGATCGCTGATTCGCTCGATATGCTCGCGGATGCAACTGTATACGCCATTGGCCTATATGCCGTTGGACGAGCCGCTGATACAAAAATTACAGCCGCGATGGTAAGCGGCGTATTTCAGGTCATCTTGGCGATGGGAGTTGCTTTCGAGATCTTGCGGCGCTTGATTTGGGGAAGTGAGCCAGAACCACTGTACATGGTTGGCGTTGGCGCAATTGCGTTGATAGCGAATGTTATTTGCCTCTCCTTGATTGCCAGGCACAGAGAAGGTGAAGCCCATATGCGGGCGAGTTGGATATTCTCGAAAAACGATGTGATAGCTAACGCAGGCGTAATTCTTGCCGGAATCTTGGTTACTGCTCTGGATACGCGGCTCCCGGACCTGATAATCGGCGCTCTCATTGTCCTGGTTGTTTTTCGCGGCGGCGTTTCGATTATCAAAGACGCACGTAACGAGCGAGCTAAGCTCAAATGAACGACTGCTACTGACCCAAAGGCGACATTCATGAAGAGAGCCTCATTCATTGAGTAAGCACGAGCGAATCTCCCCGCTGGTACGAATGACAAGTGGCGTAATCGGCGTTCTCGGTTTCGCGGCGATTGCATTCAACACGACTCGAGAAGGCGGCCTGCAGCTTGATTTCATGCTTTTCGCCAGCTTCTTTGCAGGGTTCATCTTCTTGTACGTCTCTTTCTTCGGAAAGTACCCATGGGACCTGTCCAGAGCTGACGATGATGACGACTGATCCGGCTGCTTCTGGCCGCAAGCAGCCGATCGAGTTTTAAAATGCGGACTGCCTGCTACTGATCCCAAGCGGACAAACCCAATTGCGCGGATAGGCCCATATAAGTCGGCCGCCCGGCAAAGTCATCGACTTTGTACTACGCTAAAGTCACATCACGGATATAGGCAGCTTCTGGCCAACTTCGAAGAGATTCTCGCCTCAAGAAGGTAGATTTCACAGAGGTTGAAAGACGTTAACGAAAAGGCATCGGGCTCCAAAGGCCCCCATGGTAACTGACACAGTGGAAGACAATGCGCTATCTGAGCAGTCTGATGAGATAGAGCGTCTATTTGCATTCGCGCCAGTCGGGCTCTGCTATTACGATACGGACCTACGCTACCGCTACCTCAACAAGTGGCTAGCACGCATCAATGGCGTTCAGGTAGAGGCTTGCCTGGGAAAAACCCTCGAGGAGGTGGTTCCAATCCTTGCGGCT
>CAMYIS010000049.1 GCA_947258485.1 uncultured Woeseiaceae bacterium | reverse complement strand
GGTCAACAGCGGTGCCGTGACCATGAAGATGATCAGCAGCACGAGCATGACGTCGATATACGGTACGACGTTGATCTCATTCATGAGTTTGCGCTTTTTTATCGACGCAGGCATTTCAGGCTCCCTGCTTCTTGCGAGCGTGCCGCTGCAGGATGCTCGCGAATTCTTCCGAGAAGCCGTCGTAGCGATATTCGAGGCGCACCACTTTGTCAGCGTAGCGGTTGTAGGCGATGACGGCTGGAATCGCCGCAAACAGGCCCATGGCCGTAGCGATCAGCGCCTCGGCGATCGGCGGCGCAACGACGGCCAGCGTTGCCGTCTGCTGGTTGCCGATCTTAATGAAGGCAACCATGATTCCCCACACCGTGCCGAACAGGCCTACGTAAGGGCTCGTCGAGCCGATCGTCGCGAGCGTCGCGAGGCTTTGCTCGAGGCGATCCACTTCGCGCATTTGCGCCACGCGCATGGCGCGACGGCACTCGTCGACAATCTTGTCGGTGCTGCTGCCGCCCGCCTGCAGCGCGCGATTGAATTCTCGGAAGCCGGCCTCGAAGATGCTAGACATCCCGACACTGCCGCCTTTAGCTCGCGTTGCGCTGCTGTAGAGGGTATTCAGGTCTCCGCCCGACCAGAACGCGGCCTCGAACTCGTCTGAGGCATGCGTCGTCCGCCGCAATAATCGGCGCTTGGTAAAGATGATTGTCCAGGATACCAGCGACGCTATAACCAGCAGCAGTATCACTACCTGCACCGGTATGCTCGCTTCCAGCAAGAGCCCGATTACGGACATGTCTCCAGTCATGATCTCTGTTCCCTGAATAAGGAAGGTGGAATGCGTTTCGGCCGCATCGTATCGGCATCCAGGTACGCCGCTTTGACGGTGCCGTTGATCAGTAATTCGCCATCGAAATTGTCTCGATAGATCTTCTGTTCGATATCGAACGATACGCGAGTCAGGTTTACGAGCCGAGCGGTCACTATCAGCCGGTCACTCAAACGGGCCGGCGCGGCGAAGCGGACCTGCACTTCGGCAACAACGAAAATGCGACGCTCCTCGTCCATTAACGCCACCATGTCGACGCCGAGCGACCGCAACCATTCCGTGCGTGCACGTTCCATGAATCGAAAGTAGTTTGCGTAATACACGACCCCCTGCGCATCGGTGTCCTCGTAATAAACGCGGACCGGCCATTCAAAGGTCTTGTCGTCACGTGAGGTCAAGCGGCAACTCCTGGTTGGCAGACGACGTCGGTGGCGTGAGCCCGAAATGCAGGTAAGCATTCCTGGTCGCTACCCTGCCCCGCGCGGTTCGCATCATGAATCCCTGCTGGATCAGGAAAGGCTCAACGACATCTTCGATATTGCCGCGCTCCTCTCCGATAGCTGCGGCCAGGCTTTCGATACCGACCGGGCCACCGTCGAATTTCTCGATGATCGTCAGCAGCAGGCGCCGGTCCATCGCGTCAAAGCCATGCGGATCTACCTGCAGAACATTCATCGCGCCTTCGGCGACCTTGCCCGTCACGACGCCGTCGCCTTCGACTTCCGCGAAGTCTCGCACCCGGCGCAGCAGGCGATTGGCGATACGAGGCGTACCGCGTGAGCGCGTGGCAATCGCCGTCGCGCCTTTGTCTTCAATGGGCAGGTCCAGAATGCGGGCCGAGCGGTGGACGATGGCCTCGAGATCATTGCTCGAGTAGAACTCCAGGCGCTGCACAATACCGAAGCGATCACGTAGCGGCGAGGTCAGCAATCCTGCGCGCGTCGTCGCGCCAACCAGCGTGAACGGCGGTACGTCGAGTTTGATGGAGCGCGCAGCCGGGCCCTCGCCGATCATGATGTCGAGCTGAAAATCCTCCATCGCCGGATAAAGCACTTCCTCGACAACCGGGCTGAGCCGATGGATTTCATCGATGAACAACACGTCGTTGGGCTCCAGGTTCGTCAGCAGCGCCGCGAGGTCGCCGGGACGTTCAAGCACTGGCCCCGAGGTGTGGCGCAGGTGGACGTCCATCTCGTTGGCAACAATGTGCGCAAGCGTCGTCTTCCCCAACCCGGGAGGCCCGAAAATCAGTACGTGATCCAGCGCTTCGCCGCGTCGCCGGGCCGCCTCGATGAAAACCTCCATCTGCTGCTTCACGCCGGGTTGGCCGCCGTAGTCGCTGAGCGTCTTTGGCCGTATGGCCCGATCAAACGCCTTATCCTCGGGCGCCGGCTCGGCACTGGTCAGACGATCACGTTCAATGCCGGCCATTTATCGGGCCGCCTGTTTTAATGCGTGCCGAATGATGTCCTCCGCGGATTTGTCGTCGGTATCCAGTTTGCTGATCAGCTTATTGACCTCTTTCGCTTTGTAGCCGAGCGCTACCAGGGCATCGTGAGCCTCGCTGCGCGCGCTGGCCTCCCCGGTCAGCGGCACGGCCCCTGCCGTCGTGGGCACGACCTTATCGATTCTGTCGCGCATTTCAACGATGAGCCTCTCGGCCGTTTTCTTGCCGACACCGGGGATCTTCGAGAGTGTTGTCGTGTCTTCGTACTCGACACAGCGTCGAAAGTCGTTGGCGGTCATTGCCGACAGAATCCCCAATGCCATTTTTGCGCCGACACGATTGACCTTGAGAAGCGTTCGGAAAAGCAGGCGCTCGTCGTCACTGGCGAACCCGTAGAGGATCTGAGCGTCCTCGCGCACCACCAAGTGCGTATGGAGAAACAACTCGGAGCCAGACGCCGGCAGGTCGAGGAATGTCGACATCGGCGTCTCGACCTCGTAGCCGATACCGTTGCACTCAATGACGATTTGCGGCGCCTGTTTCGAGAGCAAACGTCCGCGCAGGGATCCGATCATCGTTGACCCGCAATCGCGTTACCGCTGCCCAGCCGCGCGTGAATGCGGCGCTGGTTACCGTGACACAGGGCCGCCGCGAGCGCGTCGGCGGCGTCTGGCGCAGGGGTGCCGCCGAGATTCAGAATCGAGACGACCATGTGCTGCACCTGCTCCTTGGTCGCCGCACCCGTGCCGACAACGGCCTGCTTGATTTCACGCGGCGCGTACTCAAAAACGTCAACGTTGTGTTCGAATGTGGCACATATTGCGGCCGAACGCGCGTGACCGAGTTTCAGGGCACTGCCCGCGTTCTTATGCATGAAGACGCTCTCAACCACGACGATGTCGGGCTGGTACTCGAGGACGATTCCGCTGACGGAGTCGAAGATCTGCCGCAGCCGTTCCGCGAAAGCCCCGTCCATACTCGCCACGGTGCCGCTGGCCACGTAGGCCGGCGTGTCGCCCTGAAAGTCGAGCACGCCGAAGCCGGTCAGGCGCGAGCCTGGATCGATACCGAGTATGCGTTGCTTATCGGTCAACTGCTGTCTTCGAGCTGCGCCAGGACGTCTTCGCTGATATCGGCGTTGCTGTAGACGTCCTGCACATCATCGAGATCCTCGAGCATCTCGAGCATCTTAACCATTGAACCTGCCTCCTTAACCTCGAGCGTCGCGTTGGTCGACGCGCGCATGGTCACCTCGGCGCTTTCGGCTTTTAGACCGGTCTTGCGCACCGCGTCGCGAACTTTCTCGAACTCGCTGGGATCAGTCAGAACCTCGATGGATCCGTCGGCATCGACTATGACATCCTCGGCTCCCGCTTCAATCGCCGCTTCCATGACGGCATCCTCATCGCTGCCCGACGGGAACAGCAGCTGCCCGACCTGGTTGAAGAGATAATTGACGGACCCGTCCGCGCCCAGGTTACCGCCGAACTTGGTGAACGCGTGACGCACGTCGGCGACCGTCCGATTCCTGTTGTCTGTCAGGCAATGCACCATGACGGCCGTGCCGCCCGGTCCGTAGCCTTCGTAGCTAATCTCCAGGTAGTCGGCGCCCTCAGTTTCGCCGGCGCCGCGCTTAATGGCTCGTTCGATATTATCCTTGGGCATGCTCTGCGCCTTGGCTTTGTCGACGGCGAGGCGCAGCCGCGGATTGGCGTCCAGATCGCTGCCGCCCATCTTCGCCGCAATAGTGATCTCACGAATCAACTTCGTAAATAACTTGCCGCGCTTC
>CAMYIS010000048.1 GCA_947258485.1 uncultured Woeseiaceae bacterium | reverse complement strand
GTATTTCTGCAGCGTCGCGGCAGCCGCGCGTACAACGATCTCGGCGCCTAAGTCGCCGCTCATTGCATCCAGGGAAATGGTTGAGTGTGATCCCACCGTGAGACGGGCCGGACACGCGCCGGCCGATCAAGGGATGAGCTTACTCTTCGTCGTCGGGCTCAGGCTGCGAGACAACCTGGGTGCCGCGGTAGAAACCGTCCGGAGTTACGCGATGCCGCAGATGGGTTTCACCGGATGTCGGATCGACCGACAGCGTCGGCTTCTTCGCCTTGTCGTGCGAGCGCCGCATGCCGCGCGTTGAAGGGGTCCTGCGACTTTTTTGAACAGCCATAATCTTCTCCTGCCCGTATTGCCTGGCCGGGCTCTATTGATCCTGAGTCATTTGCGCGCGTAAGGCGGCAAACGGCTTTGTCCTGTCTTCCTGATCGTCAGCCGAAACTGACAACGCCCTGCACGATTCCAAATCAGCGTGCATCGCTGAAAACGGCAGCGCCATGATCAGCATTTCTTCCACGATGTCCTGGGGCCGAAGAGTACTCTCTTCGAGTTCCCAAACCTCGTGGTCCTTGTAACCTTCCGCCGTTTCCTCAAGTGCCAGAAGCAGCAATTCCGCCCCGGTTTTCAGCGGCAGCCGGAACGCTTCAAGACATCGTTGACAGACGGCATCCACGGTCACTGCCGCCTTGCAAGCCACTGTCGGTACGCGCCGCTGCGCGTCCGCAAAGCCAAATTCCAGCTTCCCGGTGACGACCGAATCGCGCCAGCTGGCCGGCATCTTAGCAGGTTCGAGCGCGGCAAGATCCTCTTCGACAACGGATGCAAGCCGCCCGAAAAAACTAAGTTTCTCAGCAAAATCAATAACTTGCCCAGCCGCTGCCCATTCGGCCGCGGTACGGCGATCTCGCAGCGGATTAGCCATGGCGCGCGCATGATAAGGACCCCGCGAGCCACTGTCAAAGCATGTTGCCCGGGGCGTTCACGATAAATGCTAGCAGTTGTCGACAAACCCGGTAATATTCGCAGCGATTCTCTTAACGTTCTGATTTGTCTATGCAAAATCCGTCTGCCCCGGCGATCGTTCTCGCCTCCTCATCACAGTATCGTCGAGACCTGCTGGAGCGCTTCCTGGAGCAGTTCGAAACGGTGTCGCCAAACGTGGACGAACGAAACGACCTCGGGCTCGAGCCCGAGGATCTTGCTCGTCACCTCGCACGAAAAAAGGCAGAGGCCGTGGCCGTCAACGCACGCGACGCCCTGATCATCGGGTCAGACCAACTGGCCGTCCTGAACAACACGGTCCTGGGGAAACCCGGCAATCACCAGGCGGCGGTCGAACAGCTGCTCGACGCGTCGGGTCATGTTGTCACGTTCCTGACGGCCGTCTGCATACTCGATCCGATCGGACGCACTCGCTACGAACACACTGACAAGACAACTGTCCGCTTCAGGGAGTTCGATCGACGACTCGCCGATACTTACCTGCATCACGATAAACCCTATGACTGCGCGGGCAGTTTCAAGATCGAGGGCGCTGGCTTTGTGTTGTTCGAGTCGGTAACGACCGACGATCCGACCGCGCTAATTGGACTGCCAATGATCTGGGTGGCCGACCGATTGCTGCAACTTGGCTACCTGGCGCCGCAAAAAATGTAGCAACGAAAACCGGGGTCGAACCGAGGTTTTCCGGGATCACATTCCATCCGCTGAGGCTTGCCGTGCCGGTCCAAAATATTTCGCCTCGCGGGCCCATCGTGACCGCGAGCGCCATATTTGTTCCGGCAAGACTGGTTCGACTGGCCTTGTTACTTTAAATTGGACGCCATTGGGGCCGATTCTGTCGACCTGAGCGCCGCAGTCCCGCGAGGCCCGGCAACACAGTCGGCCGGACATGAATCGAGAGCATTATGACGACGGTCAGGACCGCCGTAATAGGCGTCGGAGTCCAGGGGCAGCGACACGCGGCGAAGCTTGCTGCACTCGAGCGTGCACGGCTGGTCAGCGTTGCCGACATTGACTTTGAGAGTTGCCGCGCGGTTGCCGATGAGCTCGGCACCGAATGCGTGGCGGACTACCACGACCTGTTCGGCGGGATCGACGCCGTCGTAATTGCGACACCAACGCCGACCCATTTCGACATCACGCGCGAGTTTCTCGAACACGGCGTGCATGTTCTGCTTGAGAAACCGATTGCGGCGACAATGGAAGAAGCGCGCGTGCTCGTTGAGCTGGCGGAGAACAAGGGGCTCGTCTTTCAAATCGGACATCTCGAGCGCTTCAATCCGGCCGTGCTGGCGATGGCCGATTTCATCGATCGACCCCAGTTCATCGAGTCCAACCGGATCGCGCCGTACCGGCCGCGTGCGCTCGACGTGAGTGTGGTTCTCGACCTGATGATTCACGACATCGACCTTATTCACAGTTTCGTGCAGTCGCCGATGAAAAATGTCGATGCGGTCGGGCGTCGCGTCTTTTCCAACAACGTCGACGTTGCGAATGCACGCATCCGTTTCGAGAGCGGCTGCGTCGCCAACGTCACGAGCAGCCGTATTAGCATGAAGACGGAGCGCTCGCTACGCGTATTCCAGTCGGATTCGTACGTGTCCGCCGATCTGCAGAACAAGACTGTGACGAGCTATCGAAAGCGCGACAGCGGTCCGGTCACAGGACCCGAAAACGTCAAAATAGACGCGCAGAGCTTCGGTGACAGCGATGCGCTGATGGATCAGGCCCTGGCCTTCGTCGAGTCCGTCGCCGGCGGACCGCCGCCGCTCGTCAGCGGTCGCACGGGATTGCAGGCACTCGAGACCGCCACGATCATCGCAGACCTCGTCGCGCAGGACAGCGGGTGAAGATTCCGTTTCTCGATCTGGCCCGCAGCTACCAGACTCATGCAACCGATATCGACGCACGCATGCGCGACGTCGCCGCGAGCGGTGCCTACGTGCTTGGGAAAAACGTCGAACGCTTCGAAGCCGCAGTCGCCGACTACCTCGGTACGAGGTTCGCGGTGGCGTGCAACTCCGGGACCGATGCACTGAAGCTCGGGCTGGCGGCACTCGGACTCCGGCAGGGTGATGAAGTCATCACAACGGCGTTTACGTTCGCCGCAACGGTCGAGGCTATCCAGTACGTCGGTGCGCAGGCCGTGCTGGTCGACATCGATGCGGACACCTGTAACATCGACGTCGGCAAGGTCGAGGCCGCAATCACGCCGAAGACCCGCGGACTTATTCCGGTGCATCTGTTCGGTCTGCCAGCGGCGATGCCGGAGCTCATGGCGATCGCGAACAAACATGATCTCTTCATCGTCGAAGACTGCGCGCAGAGCTTCGGCGCCGCCATCGATGGCCGCGCCGTCGGCACATTCGGGAATGCCGGCGCATTCAGCTTCTATCCCACCAAGAACCTCGGCTGCCTGGGCGACGGCGGCATGGTCACCACGGATGACGTCGACGTCGATCGCCGGCTGCGCGAGCTGCGCAATCATGGTATCGGCGCAGCCGGCGAACACGTTGCACTAGGTTACAACAGCCGACTCGACGAGCTGCAGGCAGCGGTGCTCGACGTCAAGCTCGCGCACGTCGATGCGATGAACGAACGCCGCCGGCACATCGCCGAGCGCTACAACCAGAGCCTTTCCTCGGCGGGCGCCAGGACACCTGCTGTCCCGGCCAATACACGCCACTCATGGGGCTATTACACGATTTTCGTCGACGACCGCGACGCGCTCAGGGTCGGGCTCGCGGATGCCGGCATCGCAACCGCGCTCTACTACAGTAAATCGCTGCACCAGCACAAGCACTTCTCGCGTACCTGTCGATGGGCATCTCTCGACGTTGCCACAGATCTGGCGGCACATTGTTTGTCGCTGCCGATCTTTCCCGAGATGCGCGACGACGAAGTTGACTACGTCGCGTCGACGACGGCTGCTTTGCTTTCTTGAATCAGCGCTTCGATGGCGTGCTGCATGCGCGCGCGAATGGCCTCGAATTCCTGCGGCGACGCATCCCGCGGCACTTCGATCGGTTCGCCGATGGCCACGACGACGCGCGCGAACGGTTTCGGGATCATGAAGTGGTCC
>CAMYIS010000047.1 GCA_947258485.1 uncultured Woeseiaceae bacterium | reverse complement strand
GTGCTCCTGCGCCAATACCGCCGCTGCAACCAAGCACGCGAATTCGCATAACTGAGGGTTCTCTTGAACTTGTGCTTATGGGATGATCTGACGTTAGGTCAATGCGTACCGGGTTTCTGTGTCTCAAATCACAATTCTTTTGCTCTACCTGTTGGCAGCCGTGGGTTTCGCGATGAGCCGCCTGCCCCGGTTTGCAGAACGATCCCGGCCCTATTTCCTCCTGGCAGGCATCCTCGCGGCGATCGGTATCGGTGTGCACGCACAGGTGCTTTTCGATTTGATTCTGCCTGGCGATGGCCTGGCCCTGTCGGCCGGCAGCGCAGCCGCAATGATCGGGCTTGAGCTTGCACTTATCGCTTTGCTTGCGGCGATCGAGCCATCGCTGCGTGGCATGAGCGCCGGCATGTTGATCTTGTCAGCCGTAACCGCAATGTTGATCAGCGCAACCGACCACACGAGTGCTGGCGTTGCGTTGACGTGGCAAGTCCGTGGGCATGTATTGGTGGCCTTGCTTTCTTACGGCTTGCTGACGGTAGGTGCGATCGTCGCTATGTTCGCGTTGATCCAGGAACGTCGGCTGCACTCGGCGCGGATCACCCCGGTCAATCAGCTGTTCGCGCCTCTGGAAACGACCGAAAAATTGCTCATCGGCATATCGGCAGCCGGCTTTGCCGGGCTGACGCTGGCTATCGCTACTGGCCTGTCGTTTGTTAACGACCTGGTGGAACAACACCTCGCCCACAAGTTCGCGCTGTCGCTGCTGGCCTGGGTCATCTTCGGCGTGCTGCTTGCCGGTCGCTTCATGGCGGGCTGGCGCGGCAAACGCGCCGTGAAGCTCTACCTCTGGGGCTTCGCTACGCTCTGCCTGGCCTATTTTGGCAGCCGCCTGATCCTGGAACAGATATTCAACCGCAGCTGGGGTTGAGACCGGCGTTCTTGACAGCATGCTGGCGGCCTGTTGAACTGATTCGGCCCTGACTGATTTGGAGGTGCCCTTCTTTTGGGCGACGACATACCACTAGCAAGTCTCTTCGGCCTGCTTGCTGTCTTGCTGCTGCTTTCCGCCTTTTTTTCTGGCTCGGAAACGGCACTCATGAGCCTCAACCGATACCAGCTGCGCCACAAAGCCCGCGAAGGCCATCGTGGAGCCCGCCTCGCCGAACGGCTGCTGAGACGCCCCGATCGGCTCATCGGTTTAATCCTGCTGGGCAACAACCTCGTAAATTTCTCGGCGGCATCACTGGTCGCAGTTATCGCGTTCGAAATTGGTGGGCAACCGGCGGTTGCACTGGGTACGTTGATCCTGACGCTGGTGGTTCTAATTTTTTCCGAAGCAGCCCCAAAGACGCTGGCCGCATTGCATCCGGAACGGCTGGCGTTTCCCGCAGCCGTGGTCTACTACCCATTACTGAAAATCACGTATCCCATAGTCTGGCTGACAAACACGGCTTCAAACGCGGTCTTGTATCTTCTGGGGGTCCGGGAGAATGGCAGCGAACTTCAGTCCCTGACACGAGAGGAACTGCGCACCCTGGTTTTCGAAGCTGGCGCACGACTTTCTCCACGTTACCGCAAGATGTTGCTGAGCATTCTTGATCTTGAAAAGGTCACGGTCGACGATGTCATGGTGCCGCACAACGAGATCATTGGCATCGACCTCAATGGTGACATCGCCGCCATCGAGGCGATCATCAGGGACAGTCAGCATACTCGAATGCCTGTTTATCGGGACGATATCGACCAAGTTGTCGGCGTTTTGCACTTCCGCAGGCTCGCCAACCTTGCACAGCACGACATTAGCAAGGACAGCCTGCACGGCCTGTTGTCGGAACCCTATTTCATTCCTGAAGGTACGCCGTTAAGTACCCAACTCGTCCAGTTTCAGCGGCGTCGCGAACGTATCGCGCTGGTTGTCGATGAGTATGGCGACATCCAGGGTATCGTCACATTGGAAGATATCCTCGAGGAAATTGTCGGCGAGTTTACGACCGACCCGGCCGACGAAGAGAATGATGTTGTCAAAGAAACATCGGACACTTTTCTGGTCGACGCTACAGCCAACATACGTGAACTCAATCGATCACAGAACTGGAATCTACCAACTGACGGCCCGAAGACGATTAACGGTCTGATCGTCGAGATGCTGGAAACCATACCTGCGCCCGGCACGTGCCTGAAGATCAATGGTTACCCAATTGAGATTGTGGAAACCGACGACAATCGAATTCGCTCGGTCAGGGTCGGACAGCACGTTCCAGCGCCTTCCTAGGCGGTACCGGCACCTACCAGGCCGCGTCCAGAGCCTCGCTCAATCGCCGCACGCCCGCGATTTTTATTCCTTCAGGTGCTCGTTTGGGTACGTTACCGACCGGGATTATGGCCTGTGTAAAACCCTGTTTCGCCGCCGCCGCGATGCGCTCTGTACCGAAACGCACGGGCCGAATCTCACCGGCGAGGCCGATTTCACCAAAACAGATCAGTCGCTCCGCGCAGGCTCGATCACGAAAACTCGAGACAATTGCGAGTAAGGTCGGCAAGTCAACGGCTGTTTCGGCAATTCGAAGGCCACCAACCACGTTGACGAATACGTCTTCATCGCCAATGTCGAGACTGCCGTGGCGCTGAAGTACCGCGAGCAGCAACGCGAGGCGGTTCTGATCGACGCCCTGTGCCAGTCGCTTCGCGTAATTACCATTGCCGTCGGCAACAAGCGCCTGAATCTCGACGAGTAGTGCGCGGCTGCCTTCCCACGCCACAGACACGATGCTGCCCGGCTCGTTGACCGAATCACGTGAAAGAAAAATCGCCGACGGATTACTGACCTCCCGAAAACCGGTTTCGGTCATCGCGAACACGCCCATTTCACCACTCGCACCAAAACGGTTCTTCACCGATCGGATCATCGTGTAGCGGCTTGCCGGGTCGCTTTCGAAATACAGCACCGTATCGACCATGTGTTCGACGACACGTGGCCCGGCAATCGCTCCTTCTTTCGTGACGTGACCTATGACAAACACAGACACTTCGTTTTGTTTCGCGAACTGCACGAGACGGCTCACGCTTTCGCGCAGCTGAGCCACGGAACCGGGCGCTGAGGGAAGATGGTCGCAGGTCATCGTCTGAATAGAATCAATAACCAGAACTTTCGCACCACAGCGCAAGGCCTGCTCCAATACGTTTTCAATTGACGTATTGGCCAGGAGGTTCATCGCCGACGCATCCAGTCCCAGCCGCATTGAACGTTGTCCGATTTGACGCAGCGACTCTTCCCCAGTTGCATAGCAGACCGGCAGTTCTGAAATCAGGCTGGCCGATACTTGTTGCAACAAGGTCGACTTGCCGACGCCCGGATCACCGCCCAAGAGCACGACGGCGCCGGGAACGAGGCCACCACCAAGCACACGATCGAACTCGCCGAATCCCGTGCCGTGCCGCTGCTCGAGATCCCCGGCCAGCTCATCGAGTCGTTGTGCCCGGGTGTCGGACCTCGCCACCGAAGCCGGGGTCGAAAATGTCGTCTCCGAGAGCGTATTCCACATCAGGCAATCGGGACACTGGCCGGCCCACTTGACGCTGTGCGCACCGCATTCCGAGCAGAGATAGGCTTTCTTGGCCTTCGCCACGGCCCTGCTACCCCGAATCCCGTCGCGAACCGGATCGCAGGCGCGCAACGCGCCACGAAAATCGCACGCGCTTGTCACCTAACACGTTGTTATATCGGGGTTTAATGGTCTCTAATTTCGAAATGGCGCGACGCTCGCCCGGATTATTGTTAAATTCGCGTTGTCCGCGACGTCGCCAATGATAGCACCGCCTTGAGAACCTGTATTACATAAAAAGTGCCAACCCTATCTCATTACGAGCGCCACCATTTCCTTATAATTTTGCCCTTAAAACAGGGACATGAAATACGTTGAAGACGGGAAATTACCCAAAACGCAACCGCCTTATTGCGCTCGGCTTCGTAAGTGTATTGCTGTTGCTGGTCTACGGTCCGCTGGCCCAGTGGTTTGTCACGGCCGACCGGCTGTTGTACGACCAACTCGCCGGCAACCTGCCAGGCAAGTCTCTCAGCAACGCGTACATCGTCAGTATCAAC
>CAMYIS010000046.1 GCA_947258485.1 uncultured Woeseiaceae bacterium | reverse complement strand
ATGGCCTGCGTCGCGCAACGTACTGTTGATCAGCTGAACATCGTCCTGGTTGGTGGTCAGGACGGCTATGGAGATGCTGTGGCGCCCGTTCAAATCCAATTCCCTGGCAAGGTCGGGTTGTCTGTTGATATCCCTATGCAGTCAAAGGAGTCTAGTCACAACGCTCGCCGTAGTCCCGACCGAGGTCTCAAAACCGTGACATCCATCATGTTTCCAGCCGTATTGGGCGAATTCAGGCCTGAAAATGGCGCTAGCGCCGCGTAAATACTCGGGTATGATAGCGCCTCGCCGAGGGCGGGCAGACAGTGAACAGGGCGATCAACATGGCTAACTACAGCACCAGTGAATTCAAATCCGGGCTACGCATCATCATTGACAGCGATCCGTGCATTATCGTCGAGAATGAGTTCGTCAAGCCGGGTAAAGGCCAGGCGTTCAATCGCGTCCGGATTCGTAACCTGAAAACCGGCAAGACGGTCGACAAGACCTTTAAATCAGGTGAGTCAGTAGAGGCCGCCGACGTGATGGACACGGAGATGCAATACCTCTATTCCGACGGCGAATTCTGGCACTTCATGGTTGCGGACACCTTCGAGCAGTATGCGGCTGATGCGGAAGCCGTGGGGGACGCAAAGGACTGGATCACGGATGGCGACGTTTGCGGCATTACGCTCTGGAATAATTCGCCGATCATTGTCAACGCGCCCAATTTCGTCGAGCTCGAAATCACCGAGACCGATCCTGGTGTCAAAGGTGATACCGCCAGTGGCGGTGTCAAACCAGCAACGCTGTCGACAGGTGCTGTTGTGCGGGTCCCGCTGTTCGTAGACCAGGGCGAGATCATCAAAGTCGATACGCGCTCACGCGAGTACGTGTCGCGCGTCAAATAAAGCGCTGGCGGTTCCCCTGCAGCCGGCAAAACGATGCACAAATTGTTTCAACGCCGCGCTGATCCACGTCGGTAAATCGCGCCAGGGACGGGCTGTCAATATCGAGTACGCCGATCAGCTCATCGTTCACGAGCAGTGGAACGACAAGTTCCGAACGCGAATCGGGGTCGCAGGCAATATGGCCCGGGAACGCATGAACATCATCGACTCGCTGTGTGGTAAGCGTTGCCGCAGCCGTGCCGCAGACGCCGTCGCCCAACGCTATTCGCACGCAGGCCGGTTTTCCCTGGAACGGTCCAAGCACGAGCTCATTTGCCCGCAGCACATAAACGCCCAACCAGTTGACGTCGTCCATCGCGTTATAAAGCAGTGCCACAAAGTTGCTGGCCGATGCGAGCGCGTCGGTCTCGTCGCCAAGCAACGCGCGTAGCTGCGAGTCAAGCAGCTCATAGTCCGAATCAGTCATTGCTCTGCGTCAAAAGAGAAAGTAATTACGTCGCGTATGTCGTCGGTCCGGTCATGAACCATCTGCAGGCGCTCAAATCCCATGGCGACGCCCGCCGAAGCGGGCAGTCCCGCCTCCAGTGCGGCCAGCAATAAACGATCGTGCGGACGCACGGTGCGGTTGCGACGGCGACGGTTCGCGTTATCCGCGTGCATTCGTTGTAACTGTTCTTCTGCGTCCACCAGCTCGACGTAACCATTAGCCAGTTCGAGCGGGCCGAGGAAGACCTCGAAGCGATCGGCGACGCGCTCGTCATCAGGACACAAGCGCGCCAGTGCCGCCTGGCTCGCCGGGTAATGCCGTAATACGGTCAGCCGATGATTGTCAAACCCAGGCGCAACGTGCGTAGCCAGCAAAAGGTCAAGCCAGTCGTCGCGTTCGTCACCGAGAGACTTCCGGAGTTCACTGTCGGCGCTCGCGGCCTCTGTCAGTTCGTCGATAGTGGCGGTCAGAGGGTCGATGTTTGCGGACTGTAAAAAGACGTCGCGATAGTCGTATTGGTCCGGATTTTCCGTAAGCACATCAGTACCCAGGGCGGCCTCGATGAGCTTTGTCGTGTCGTCGATGATGTCTTGCAGGCCGAAGCCGAGGCGATACCATTCGATCATCGTGAATTCCGGCTGGTGCCGCTGGCCCGATTCTCCGTCACGGAACACGCGGCAGATCGAAAAAATGTCTGGATAGCCCGCGCTCAGCAGACGTTTCATGCAGACTTCGGGAGACGTGTGCAGATATATTGGCCGCTGGCTAACGAGGCTGCGCTGGATCTCGAAGCTCTCGATTTGCGTATCGCTGACCGCGTAGCGACTAAATGCCGGTGTGTCGACCTCGAGCATATCCGCGGCGTCGAACCAGGCGCGGATCCGCCGCATTATTGCAGCCCTGTTCCTTGCGGCCTGAATGCCGGGGGCAGGTGGCCCGTCCGTCATTTTGCGTCGACCGAAAACGTTCCGATTGATTGACCCATGCGCAGAGCGTCGCCGGGCTGCAGCTTGTCGTGCCATTCGCAAACGCCATCCGGCATCAGGACTATGACGGTTGAGCCCATATTGAACCAGCCCAGAAGGTCGCCTTTTCGGACTTTCGTATCGTGCCCCGAAATATCGATTACGTCGACGGCGCCGGCTTTGCGCGGCCGGATCTCGCCCGACCAGGGCGTTGAGATACTGCCCACATTGAGCGCGCCGACGAGGATGACGACGGCCGAACCATGTGCTGTACTGAAGTGCATGACGAGCCGTTCATTGCGCCGAAACAGCCCCGCGATTTTCGATACGGTCGCTGCATTCACGCTGAAGAGATCCCCGGGGACGTATCGCGCGGCGAGCAGCTCGCCGTCGAACGGTGCGTGTACGCGGTGGTAGTTGTAGGGCGCGAGATAGATAGTAGCGAAGCGGCCGTTGATATAGGAGGCTGATTCTTCGAGGTCGGTGGCGAGCAGGTCATCGAGCGAGTAGTCAAGACCTTTAGCTTGCAGGATGCTGTCGGCACGCAGGGTTCCTGCGAGGCTGACGGTGCCATCGGCAGGTGAAATGATCGCGTTGGCTTCATCTAACTCGCGCACAAAAAAATCATTGAAGGTCGGAAAGTCCTGCGGCACGTCGAGTTTTATCTCTTCAATATCGACATCGTACAGCTGCACAAATCGTGTGATCAGGAAATCCTTGACGCGCGGGTTCCTGATGCGGGCGATTCGATAGATCAGCGACGTGAGCAAGTGCCGTGGCAACAGGTATTGAAAGATTACGAAAATGGTTGCAAGCATTGTAGTAGACCGTTGATTGAAGGTCAGTGGGGTTTGGTTTCGAACGCGGCGTCGACACTGAGAACGAGACTATCTTCGTCGAAAAATTGCAGTGACACGATGTCCGCCGGACCTGTCGGGCGGATCAGCATCAGGTGTTTGCCGCCGCGCTGCAATGTAAGGGTCTGGCCGGCCGGAATCTCAAGTTCGGGAAGCGCCCGCATGCGCGCTACACCGTTTTCGAGCATTGATTCATGCAGCTGGACGGACGCGAACTGCGCGCTCGTAACCCGCGTGATGCTGATTGTCTTTTCGGTATTGTTTGTCAGCGACAGGTAGGCGGCACTCATTCCGGTACCGGGCATGGGACGAGTGACCACAAGCTCGGTCGCGACGAGCGGCGGCTCTGGCTCTACACCACAAGCGCCGACCAGTATCGCCGCCAGGACGAGATAAGGTCGCATTATTGATCCTCCATTATCAAAGGCACATCGTGAACGTAGTTTTCGATAGTGTGTGGGCCGCTGAACAGCGCGTGAAATTCACCATCGGGATTGATAATGAGTACGGCCGCGCTGTGGTCAACGGCGTAGTCGTCACCTTGCCCGGGCTGCTTTTCGAAATAAATGCCGAGCGCGGACGTCAGCTTCCTCAGTTCGTCAATGCTTCCGGTAATTCCGAGATTGCCGTCGCCAAAATAGTCGACGTACTTTCCCATTAGCTCCGGTGTGTCGCGTTCCGGATCGACGCTGACCAGCACAATACGTGGCAAAGGTGCCTGGCCGGCATCTGCGAGTTGGTTCCTGGCCGCTGCCAGTACCTGCAAAGTGGCCGGGCAAATGTCGGGACAATGCGTGAAGCCGAAAAAGAGCAGGTCCCAGTGATCGCGAAACGAATCACGGGTAACTGTATTACCGGCCTGGTCGACGAGCGAGAATTCCGGTAACGGCGTAGCGGCGGGCAGTACGAAAGCCGTATTCAGCGCGGCCGGTGTTTGCAGGCGCGTTGCCACGAAAATTCCCGCGGACAGGGCAGTCGCCAGCAGAATTGCAACGATAAAGTTTTTTGGACCCATTAATCTTCAACAGGAGTGTCGGAATCGAGAAGCCGCAATTCTACAGGCAGTTGAGTGGTGAGCGTGATAGATTCGCCGTCGCATTCGCACTTTCTGACGCATTTCGATCATGACCGATCCGACCAGTCCGCCTGTGACCGTAGAACAGATCATTCGTGATCTTGCGGCCCGTTTCGAAGAGGCGGCGCTGAGCTATGGCCACGGTACCGACAATGCGCTGGACGAAGCGGCTTGGCTGGTTTTTGCAATACTCGGCCTGTCGCATGACGATGCGCCTGGCGCTTATTCGCAAAGTGTGGCGAATGACCAGGTAGCCAGCATGCTTTTGCTCGCCGAGCGACGCATCGAGGAGCGCCTGCCGCTTGCCTACCTGCTCAACCAGGCCTGGTTCGCAGGGCTGGAATTCTACGTGGATGAACGTGTGCTGGTACCGCGTTCCCCCCTGGCCGAGCTGATCCGCAGACAGTTTGCGCCCTGGATTGAGGCATCTATGGTCCGGAATGCCCTTGATCTCGGCACGGGCAGTGGCTGCATTGCCATTGCCATTGCCGACGCGTTTCCCGCCGCGAGTGTCGATGCCGTGGATATTTCCGAGGACGCGCTGGCCGTCACGGCCATCAATGTTCAACGACACGGCATGGTCGACCGCGTGCATCCGGTCCGCTCCGACTTTTTCAATGAGCTTGGCGGCAAACAGTACGACCTGATCGTCAGCAATCCTCCGTATGTAGACCGGGAAGACATGGACGCGTTGCCCGAAGAATTCAGACATGAACCCGAGCTGGGGCTGGCGGCGGGAGACAGGGGTCTGGATTCGGTGCGGAAGATTCTGCATGATGCCTCGCGATTTCTGACGGACAATGGAATACTCGTGTGTGAAGTCGGCAACAGCCAGGCGGCACTGGAAAAAGCGTATCCCGATGTTGCCTTTCTCTGGCTTGAGTTCGAGCAGGGTGGCAGCGGCGTCTTCTTGCTGAAGAAGCAGGATCTCGCGCCATTTGCGGCCGGATTGGAACGGGAAGACAAATAGCGTGTCAGGCAACAGTTTTGGAAGGTCATTCGTTGTAACAACCTTTGGCGAGAGCCACGGGCTTGCGCTGGGTTGCATCGTCGACGGCTGCCCGCCAGGGATGGAGCTGTCGGAAGCTGACATTCAGGGGGACCTCGACCGCCGCAGGCCCGGGCGCAGCCGGCACACCACGCAGCGCAACGAACCCGACCAGGTCAGGATACTGTCCGGTGTGTTTGAAGGAAAAACGACGGGTACGCCGATCGGGCTGATTGTCGAGAACAAGGATCAGCGTTCCCGGGACTACGGTGACATCAAGGACAAGTTTCGTCCGGGTCATGCCGACTACACCTATCAACAGAAGTACGGTATTCGTGACTACCGCGGCGGTGGCCGATCCTCGGCCCGTGAGACGACCATGCGGGTTGCGGCCGGCGCGATAGCACGAAAGTACCTCAGCGAGCGGCTCGGCATTGGCATTCATGGCTACGTCGCACAGCTCGGGCCGATCGTGTTATCGGCCAGTGATCTCTCAATTGTCAACGACAACCCGTTTTTCTGCGCGGACCCCGGGCGACTCGATGAACTTGAGACGTTCATGGACGAATTGCGCGAGCAGGGCGATTCAATCGGCGCGAAAATCAGCGTGCTGGCAAGCAACATGCCGCCAGGTCTTGGCGAACCCGTATTCGACAAACTCGGTGCGAACCTCGCGCATGGCCTCATGAGCATCAAGGCACGCTCGGTGGCATTTCATCGGGGCAGGATATTCTCGCCAGCATTGCGATGAAACCGACATCGAGCATCTCTGTGCCAGGCAAGACCATCGACAGGTCCGGCAAGGAAACTGAAATCGTCACCAAGGGACGCCACGACCCTTGCGTGGGACTGCGGGCCACGCCGATCGCGGAGGCGATGGTGGCGCTTGTAATAATGGATCACTATCTGCGCAATCGTGCACAAAATGCCGATGTTGAATCGATAACACCGGTAATCTCGAAATCTTAAGCGCGCGACACGCGCGGGATGCACTCAGGAATGCACTTTCATGTCTGACCGTTGGGATATCGCAGTCGTCGGCGCTACCGGGGCTGTCGGTGAATCGATGCTGGAAATATTAAGCGCCAGGAAATTTCCTGTCGGTACTGTTTACGCGTTAGCGAGTGAACGTTCAGTAGGCAAGACCGTCGCGTTCGGCAACAAGCAACTCACTGTGGAAAACCTCGCTGACTTTGATTTTTCCAAAGTTGCGATAGGATTGTTTTCGGCCGGTGGTTCTGTCTCGGCCGAGTTTGCGCCGAAAGCCGCGGCAGCCGGGTGCGTCGTGATCGATAACACATCGCACTTTCGTCGCGACGACGATATTCCACTTGTTGTGCCCGAGGTAAACCCCGCCGCGATCGCCGGCTACACTGCGCGCGGCATCATCGCAAACCCGAATTGCTCGACCATCCAGATGTTAGTGGCGTTAAAACCGATCTACGACGCGGTCGGAATCGAGCGCATTAATGTGTGTACCTACCAGGCAGTGTCGGGCGCTGGCCGCAGTGCGATTGAAGAGCTTGTGCGGCAGACGGCAAATTTGATGAACGGGCGTCCGCTGGAAATCGAAGGCGACGTCAAACAGATCGGCTTTAATGCCATTCCTCATATTGATGTGTTCATGGACAACCGCTACACGCGGGAAGAGATGAAAATGGTCTGGGAGACGCGCAAGATCCTCGGCGACGACACGATCCGGGTGAATCCGACCGCCGTGCGCATACCCGTGTTTTACGGGCATTCCGAAGCCGTGCATATCGAAACGCGCGATAAGATTTCAGCGCAATCCGTGGTCGAATTGCTGACAGAATCGCCCGGAATCAAGGTCCTGGACGGTGTCGAAACGGGTCGGTATCCGACGGCCGTAACCGAGGCTTCGGGCACAGATCCCGTTTTTGTCGGCCGAATTCGCGAAGACATCTCTCATCCGCGTGGCATCGACCTCTGGGTCGTCGCCGATAACATACGTAAGGGCGCTGCTCTAAATAGCGTCCAAATTGCTGAAATATTGGCAAAAAACTATCTTTAGGCTATAGTTCGAAGGCAATTAGCCGGGCAGACTGCCTGCTATGAAACGGCCCCGCGTGGACGCCGTCAACGGAGTTTTTGGGGTTTGGAGAATTACACTATGTTGCAGCGTCTTACTCACTTCTCGCTTGTGCTCGTCCTTTTGCTTTCGAGCGAGGTCTGGGCCATCGGCCTGGGTGACATACGGCTGGACTCAGCCCTGAATGAGCCGCTGCGCGCAGAAATCTCATTGCTGTCCGCAACACCCGACGAACTTGCTGCCCTGAACATCGCAATGGCATCCGCGGCGACATTTACTCGTTACGGTATTGACCGGCCGTTCTATCTGCAGGAAATCGAATTCAATGTAGTTGGCGGCCCCAGCGGCAGCGTCGTGCAGCTGCGCTCGCGCAAACCGATTACCGAGCCATTCCTGACGTTTCTTGTCGAGGCTAACTGGCCCGGTGGTCGCCTGTTGCGTGAATACACCGTGTTACTCGATCCACCAACGTATGCGCCGCCTGCCGCGAAACAAGCGCCGGCCGTGAGCGCGCCGAGCCGCACTGCGCCAGCTGACAGCGGCCGCATCGAACGACAGCAACCTGCAGCGCCGCGGCCGCAGCCCGCTCCGCCGGCGAGGCAACCCCGTCCGTCGCTGCCGGCTTCGAGCGTTCCGGCTGACGACACACCGTATGACACGAGCAGCGGTGGCGACTACGTCGTAAAACGCAGCGAAACGCTGTGGGGTATTGCGAGCCGCATGCGACCCGACAGTCGTCTGACGATGAACCAGACGATGCTGGCCATATTCGAGGCTAACCCTGACGCGTTTGGCGGCAACATCAATCTCCTGCGCGCGGGCGCCGCATTGCGGATCCCGAGTGCTGACGAAATTTTCAGAATCAGTCGTAACGATGCGCTCGCTGAAGCGCGGCGGCAGAACGAGGCCTGGGGTAGCGGCACTGGCTACACTCCACCGCCCGTCGAGACGCGCCCGAGCCTTACACTCGTGCCGCCCGATGAAGAACCGACCGGCCTCGTTTACGACGATGAGCTCGTTACTGCGGAACCATTGACGCGCGAACAGGAGATCGAGAACCGTATCAATGAACTCGAAGCCGCCGATGTTCCAGACCAGCCGTCACTGCTGGAGATTCGTGATAACGAACTCGCGACGTTGCGCCAGGAACTGGCCAACATCCGCGGCGAAGTCTATGAGCCGCCAGCCGACGTCACTGACGACCCGTTCGTCGAAGACATCGCCGATGAGACGCCGGTCGATGACCTGTTTGCGGAAGAGGACGAGCTGGCTACCGATACCGAGGTTGCGGACGACGAAACAGCTGTCGACGAGGATGTCGCGGAGACCGAGGCTCCGTCAACCGTCATACGCACGGCTCCGACGGCCGAACCCGGTATCGTTGAGCGGATTCTCGAAGCGCTGACAAGCTACTGGGCGGGCATCGCCGCGGCCCTGGTAGTGGTTGCCGGGCTGTTGTTCTGGTTCATGCGCCGCGGTCGCGACGATGAGGATTCATCGGGCGCGCCTTGGGAAGCGCTGGATTCTGACGAACTGGCACCCGGGTCGTTGACTTCAACCGAATCGATGCGTGCGCCAACACCGGACGAGGCCATCATGGTCGTCGAGCAGGATTCGGCCATCCGTTCGCAGCCGGATGAAACCCAGGAGATCATGGTTGGAGGCGAGGCGGAAAAGGACACCGGTACATTCGGTTCTCTTGAAGACACCTTCAGCAGTGAAACCGCCGTCAACCTCGATCAGACGGACCCGGTCGCCGAAGCCGACTTCCACATGGCTTACGGTCTCTACGACCAGGCGGCGGACCTGATCAATGGCGCGCTTGAGGCAGACCCGTCCAATAACGGCCTGATGTCGAAGCTCTGCGAGATCTATTTTGTCTGGGGAAACCGGGACGCGTTTATCGACGCTGCGCGCAAGCTGAAATCATCGGTCGGCGATGGCGAAAGTCCCGAGTGGGACAAGACCGTTATCATGGGGCAGCAGATTGCTTCTGATCACGAGTTGTTTGCTGGCGCTGGCGTGGCCGCAGCAACGAAAGCCGTCGACCTTTCATTCGAGGCGGAAACCGGCGAAGCCGGTGCACTCGATATGGACTTCGGGGGTGGTGACAGTGCTGCTTCCGACGTCATTGATCTTGGCGCCGACGAAGGGGGCGCCGAGGGCGACGTTGATTTCATGTTCGAGGCCGACGATGACGGGCTCGACATCGACCTTGACGTGACGGCCGAGACTCCGACGATTGCGACGACCGGCACCGAGAAGACACTCGAGATGCCGACGCCAGACGATACCGTCGAATCGCCGACGATCGAACAGGAGTCTGTCGAACTTGAAGAAGGCACGTCCGAACTGCCATCGCTGGAGGAGTCGCTGGGGCAGGCGATTTCGGATACGGGGCAGGGCGCCGAGGCAACGGCCGAGATCAATCTCGATGATCTCGATCTCGATATAGACGGCCTTGCAGAGACCGAAGTTGCATCGCTGGACGATCTCGACGAGACGGGAACCAATGAAGCGCTTTCGGAGGCCGATTTCACGGATACCGGATCAGTAACCGGCAAGAATCCCGAGGTCGACCCCAACGCCACGGGTGTGCGCGAAGGCCTCGACCCCGGAATGTTCGAGGATACGGATGCGACCGGTGAAATGCGGCTTGCGACCGACGAGACGGGGCGCAGCCCGCTTCTCGACCCCACAGAGGAATTTTCGGCGGATACGGAAGTCGGCATTGACCAGAGCTTGCTCGATGCCACC
>CAMYIS010000045.1 GCA_947258485.1 uncultured Woeseiaceae bacterium | reverse complement strand
TCCAGCGTGCGCGGATATTCATCAAAGTCCTCACCGTCGCCGAACTGCGTCGGATTGACGAAAATGCTGACGACGACACGTTCGGCGTGTTCACGTGCGAGTTCCACGAGCTTGAGGTGGCCGGCATGCAGGCTGCCCATCGTTGCGACGAGCGCCACGTGTTCATCATTCTGACGCCACTCCGCAATGTGCTCGGCGAGTTCCTGCTTGCTGTGTATGACTAGCACGGCTTATGGGTACCTGGCCGGAACCTAAGAGAAGCAATGTTCGGCAGCGGGGTAGCTCCGATCTTTGACTGCCTGCACATAGGCCTTTACGGCCTCAAGCGGCGACGTGTGCTCTTCCTGAAAATTCCTGACGAACCTCGGCGTGCGGCCCTGCGTGATATCGAGGATGTCGTACAAAACCAGGATCTGGCCGTCTACGTCAGGACCTGCCCCGATACCGATGACCGGAACCTGCAGCGCAGCGGTGATTTTTTTTCCGACCTCGTTTGGAACGCACTCAAGTAATACAACGTCGGCACCCGCGTCCTGCAGTCGCTGGGCAGATGTGACCATCTGCTGTGCCTGGTCGGGTTCCCGGCCCTGCACTTTGAATCCGCCAATCTTGTGAACCGACTGCGGTTTGAGTCCGAGATGGGCACAAACCGGGATGTCGTGTCGCGCGAGATGCTCGACAATTTCAACCTGGTCATCCCCACCCTCGAGTTTGACCATCATCGCGCCGCCTTCCTGCATGATGCGAACGGCATTGTCGAGCGCCTGGCCCGTTTCGGTGTAGCTCATGAATGGCATGTCGGCGACGAGGAAAGCCCGGCGCAGGCCGCGCGCGACGGCGCGGGAATGATAAACGATGTCGTCGACCGTAACTGGCACCGTCGTGTCGTGACCCTGAATGACCATGCCCAGCGAATCACCGACAAGCACGAGATCAGTGCGAGCCGCATCCACGAGGGCCGCGTAACTGGCGTCGTAAGCAGTCAGGCACGCGATCGGCTCGCCCTCCTGTTTCATCTTGCGTAGTGTCGAGACATTGACCGGGGGCTCCGGCATGCCGCGCTGTTCAAGCTGGGTGTACATCGTTTCGTGTCCTGCTAACCGAGCGCCGCGGCAACCGGGTTAAAGAAATGGCGACCGCCCGTGGTTCGCTCGATTTGCCGGAACAGCTGCTCGTAATCAGCATCGTTATTGACCGGATCTATTTGCGACGCATTGACAATCAACAGCGGGCCCTCATCGTAGGCATGAAAGAACCTTGCGTATGCATCGATCAGTTTCTCGACGTAATTTCTGTCTACGAACCGATCATACAGCGAATTGCGCTGCGCCAACCGCCTCATTATCGCGTCCACCGAGGCTTGCAGGTAAATGACCAGATCCGGCACGGGTGCATCGACGGCCAGGTTCTCTGCGATCTGGTCGTAGAGCTTCAATTCCTCCGGGTCGAGATTGAGTTCGGCAAACAATCGGTCTCTCGTAAACAGGTAATCCGAAATCCGTACGCTGGAAAAGAGATCCGACTGACGCAGCTCCTCGATCTGGCGCGCTCGAGCGAAAAGAAAAAACATCTGGGCTGGTAACGCCGCGGAGCGGCCGTCACGATAGAAGCGCTCGAGGAACGGGTTCTCTTCAACTTCCTCAAGAACCAGGTCGGCAGACAAACTGTCGGCGAGCCGTCGCGCCAGCGCAGTCTTGCCCACCCCGATCGGTCCCTCGATTGCGATGTATCGGGACGCGCTTTCAGATGTTTGCAGCTGACTTATGGACACTGATTTCCTTTACGCAATACGCGAAATTTTCGGTTCATCCATGTTGACCGAAATAGTCGCCAGCTGGCCTAGCCCGGGGATCATCAGCCCCGGAGCGATTTCCCTGAGTGGCAACAATACAAAATTTCTCTCGGCGATGCCCGGGTGCGGAACGATCAGGCCAGGTTCTTCGATCTCGTCACGGCCGTAAACAAGGAGATCGAGATCGAGGACCCGCGGCCCCCAGCGGACGTCTTCCCGTTCCCGGCCTCGCTGTATCTCGATACGCTGCAATGCTTCGAGCAACGGCCTCGCCCCGAGCTGCGTCAACAACGAGGCCGCTGCGTTGACGAAATCGGGCTGCTCCACTCCACCAAAAGGCGCAGATCGGTACAACGACGACCGCCGTATCAGGCGCGTGTGCGGAATTGCCCCCAGCAGATCAAAAGCACTGTCGAGCTGTCCGGCGGGACCCTGCAGATTGCTGCCTAGCCCGACGTACGCCGGTCGCCAATGGTTTTCTTTGGCAGTCGCTGAGCTCAAGGGCGGCCCGTCACGATGCCTGTGGTTTCTTGCGACGACGCCGGGACCGCGGGCGTCGTTTCTTCTGTGGCCGCGAATTCATTTGAAAACTCGCCGCACGCTCTGTTGCCGATTGCTTCTGAACCTCGGTCCAGAACTTCGCGACCTCAGCATCGACTTGACCCACGTCTCCGAGCAATACCATGAAGTCGTATGCCGCCCGGAAGCGACGATGTTCCAGCAGCTTCATCGCACGCTTTCCTCGCATCTGCAGAAAACGCGGCTGTAGCGCCAGCATCTCGCGCATGGGCACGGTAAATCGGCGAGGTATCGAAATGCGGCGTTGTTGTTGGGCGACGATATCGTAAGACGCGAGACTTAAGGATTGTGACTCGGACATTTTCTCCTCAGATCGGCGAATTTCTGCCAGCTTACAGATAGGTAACCAGAAGAAAACACCGAGGAGGAACATCGGTGTTACCGATTTGCCGGCAGCTACCCGGCGATCGGTGTTCTTAAGCGCCGCGCGAACGAACGTCAGGAAATCCTCGTCCTGGGCAAGCTCCTGCTCGGTGGCAGGAAACATCTCGCCGAACAGGTGATGCTCACGCAAGAGATCGAACGTTCGCTCCGCGTGCCCCGACTGGAACAACTTCAGGAATTCATCGAACAGTCGCGCCGCGGGCACGTTCGATAACAGTTGAGCGTGATGGTGAATCGCCTCGACAACAGGTCGATCAATCGAAAAATCCAGTTTCGCTGCAAATCGAATTGCCCTGAGCATACGCACCGGATCCTCGCGCAACCGTTGCTCAGGATCGCCGATAAGAACCAACTGGCGGCGTTCGACATCCTCAACCCCGCCTGCATAGTCCCAGATGCTGAAATCCGCGATGTTGTAATAAAGCGCATTGCAGGTGAAGTCGCGCCGCCAGACATCCTCATCGATAGTGCCGTAGACGTTGTCGCGAATGATTCGACCTTCGCGATCGTGCTCGGAGTCGTCGTCGACATGAATTGCTGCGGCACGAAATGTGGCCACTTCGATGATTTCGCGACCAAAGCGGACATGCGCAAGCCGAAAGCGCCGACCAATGAGTCGGCAGTTGCCAAACAAGGCACGCACCTCGTCCGGCGTCGCATTGGTCGCGACATCAAAGTCCTTGGGATGCAGCAAAAGCATGGCATCGCGCACGCAGCCACCCACCAGGAAGGCCTGGTAACCCGCATTATGCAATCGGTACAGTACCTTCAGGGCGCTCTTCGAAAACTCGTTCCGAGAAACGTTGTGGCTGGCGCGGGGGATGATCTTCGGCGCTGTGGACCCCGGGTTCCCGCTGTTATTCAAATGTTATTCCGCTTGAGGATCATTGGTTCGGCCGTATGATAGCAGCCCGTCACCGCCACCGGCTCATGTACGCCCAATATCGTGCAAAACCCGCTTGAGCATTTGAGATCCGGCCTTATAATAGCGCCCCCGGTACAACTGGACCGGCAATGACTCTGCTCCCTTCGTCTAGTGGTTTAGGACGCCGCCCTCTCACGGCGGTAACAGGGGTTCGAATCCCCTAGGGAGTACCAAACAAACGAGAGACCCGCCTTGCGCGGGTCTTCTTGTTTGTTTGGTAGTGTCTGTGGAGGATATAACCAATCTCGTGTATACCTACAGCCTCTGCAATGCCAAGCGTGCGCGAATCAAAAAATAAACAGCGATGTTACTGAGCCGCGCAGCAATTCGCCGCGGCACGCATACTCGCGCTTGCCCTGGTCGTCCAGGGAATCCACTTTGCCGAGGAAGCGTTGACCGGATTTCCCGAACGCCTTGGCGCCTTACTTGGCCTACCCGCCATGCCGATGTCCTTCTTCCTCATCTTCAACCTGACATGGCTCGCGATCTGGATTGTTTCAGTCCCAGCGCTGCGCGCCGCGTCGCGCAGTGCATTTTTTGCCGCCTGGTTCCTGGCGATTGCCGGCATAATCAATGCTATTGCGCACCCGCTGCTCGCTGTCGCCGCGGAAGGCTACTTCCCCGGCCTCGTGAGTTCGCCTTTTATCGGTGCCGCTGCCGCCTGGCTCTGGCTTCGATTGCGCGAGGCAACCAAACTGCCACCGGATCCCGCGCATTGATCGAGACCTGCTCTAGAAATACGTTTTCAGTGCAGCGATCAGACTCCACACGAGCATCACGGCCGTCGGTATGAACGTGATCGTAAAACCCATTCCGCGGGCATCGGGATCCTTGATATACGATGTACGGTAAATAAACCGCCCAATAATAAAAACCAGCCCCATCCCTGCACCCCAGAGCGGGTTCACGAGATACGCGAACATCCAGAGAGCCGGTATGAATACAACGAGTTGCTCCATCGAGTTTTGCTGTACGCGAAACATCCGTTCGAACTCAGGATGACCCGTGATCGCAGGCGCCTTAACCCCGTGTTTGCCCCGCATTGAACCCACCTGAATGCCGAATAGCGTGAACTGCGCCAGCGCCAAAATCGTGATGATTGCGGTTGCTTCCATTCCATTCCCCTCTTGTTAGTATGATCTGCGATATGACCTCTTCCGCCACTGAACAGCCGGGCAACGGCATTTTCGAAAGAGTCTTCGGCCCCAAGCGGCAGGAGTTCATCGCCGTAGCCTGGTCGTTCGCCTATTTCTTCTGCGTCCTCTCTTCCTACTACATCATACGACCGGTTCGCGAAGAGATGGCCGTAGGTGGCGGTCCCAATACCATACCGTATTTGTTCATCGGCACATTCGTAACGATGATATTCGCAACCTCGATCTTCGGCTGGGTTGCATCTCGCTATCCGCGCCGCACCTTCCTGCCCTGGATCTACCTGTTCTTCATATCGAACATCCTGATCTTCTGGTTCGTGTTTTCTCAGGCCAGGCACTCGGGTGAGGACTATGTCTGGCTCGGACGTGTGTTCTTCGTCTGGCTCAGCGTATTCAACCTGTTCGTCGTCTCCGTATTTTGGAGCTTCATGGCGGATATCTATACACGCGAACAGGGCCGCCGCCTGTTCGGGTTCATCACCTCCGGCGGCAGTATTGGGGCGCTGATTGGCGGTGTTGTTACAAGCTCGCTGGTTACAGATATTGGTTTTCAGAATCTGCTACCAATTTCAGCCGCGGTTTTGTTGGTCGCGGTGCTCTGTATTGGCCGGCTAAAGGATTGGGTGCACCACGAGCATGAAGATGAGATCGACACGACCGTCGAGAGCGACGAACCGCTGGGCGGCAACCCGTTTGCCGGAATAACCCACCTGTTTTCGTCAAAGTACTTCCTTGGCATCGCACTCATGTCACTTATTGCCAGTCTGCTCGGCACAACCTTGTACATGTTTAGAGCCGATCTTATCGAATCGGCAATTCTGAACCCCGATGCCCGAATTCAGTTCTTCTCCAATATGAATGTTGCAGCAAATGCGCTCGCGCTCATGGCGCAGATGTTCCTCGTCAAGCAGGTTGTTACGCGATTTGGCATCGGTCGATCCCTGTCCCTGTTTCCGGTCGCCTCGATAATCGGGTTCGCCATACTCTCGATGGACCCAACGCTAATGGCCGTCGCAGTACTTGACGTGGTCCGTCGTGGCCTCGGGTTCGGCTTCGCCAAGCCATCGGGAGAAATACAAAACCAAGAACGCCATCGACACTGCGATCTATCGCGGTGGCGACGTGGTTGGAACCTGGAGCGTCAGGCTCATGTCCATACTTGGGCTCGGCATAGCAGGCATCTCGATCCTGATGGTGCCATTTGCCCTGATGTCGGCTGTTATTGCGCTGTGGCTCGGCCGCGAATATAAGCGCATGGCAAAATCGCTCAGAGTAAGCGGTGTGGAATAAACAAACCCAGGACTAAAAGAGAGTCATAAGAATGCAAAATACGGGATTACTTCGCCGCATTGCGGCGATGCTGTATGACGCGTTGCTGGTTGCAGCCCTGCTGTTTCTGGCAACGATTCCGTTTATCGCGATTCGTGGTGGTGAGCCGGTCGAGACCGGTGACAACCTGTCGTACCGGGTTGTTCTGGCATTGGTGGTCTACGCGTTCTTCGTCGGTTTCTGGAGCCGCTCGGGTCGGACGCTGGGCATGCAGTCCTGGAGACTGCAGCTCGAAACCGCTGACGGCGGGATGCCTTCGATAACAACGGCCAGCCTGCGCTTTTTCGCGGCGATCATCTCTTTTCTGCCCCTGGGCCTCGGTTTCCTTTGGCAGGTCTGGGACCGCGACAAACTCACGTGGCACGACAGAATCAGCCACACCCGAATCGTGTATTACCCTCGAGACAAAACGCCGAAAGAGCAATGAGCCCCTGCTAGCGTATCCGCAAGAGCGCAATAACGGTCACCAGGCAAAGTGCAAGCGACGGCAGCCAGTTGATAATCACGGGATTCAGATTGAAAACCTGCCCGGAATTCGCAAGCGTCTCGCTGCCCAGGTAGTAAGCCAGCCCGATGATCACACCGATCATCAGACGGCCGCCCGCACCGCCGGTGCGCAGAGAACCAAACACGAATGCCAGGGCCATGATCGGCATAATCAGAACGGTCAATGTTCGCGACGCCCGATACCATAATTCCGACTCGTACTGTGATGCATCGAGGTTATTGCGCTTAAGGTAGTCGATGTAAACAATCAGCCCGCGCGCCGAGAGGCTCAGCGGCTTCGACAGCGAGCTGCCCAGCAACTCCGAATTCACTTCGAAGGATTCAACCGCAACCGACGATTCAACGACCTGCACGCCGTCATCCCTGAATTTAGTCTCGCGCAGGTTTTCGAGAATCCAGTTGTCATTCTCGTCGATGCCGGAGTTCTCCGCTTTTGCAATCGATGCCAATTCACTGTCTTCGTTGAAGCGGAACAAGTAAATGCTGCCGAATTCGAACTCTGTGTTGACCCGCTCAAGATGCAGGTAGACCGGGCCGTCCTTCACCCATGTCTCGTTGCCCAGGCGGGCATCGCCTTTCTGGTAACGCGCTTCCATGCGCATGTCGCGTGCATACAAATCGAGCGGCGGTCCGATAAACTCGCCGATAAGCCCGGTGATGACGAGCATCACGAGCCCCGATGCCGCTACCATCCCGGACAACCTGATCACCGAAAGACCTGCCGATCGCATGACGATGATTTCGCTGTGCCCCGCAAGTGCACCGAGGCCAAGCAGTGAACCGATCAGTGCAGCAACAGGCAACATTTCGAAGGCCAGATTGGGCAACCGCAGCGCGGCGAACAGGATGACCTGCGGTGTCTGGTAACCGGCCTGCGTATCATCAAGTTCCGCAATGAACTCAAAAAGGCCGGCCAGCGCCAGCAGGACAACGAGCACCATGGCGGTACTCGTGAGAATCGTGCGCATCAGGTACTGGCTGAGGATGGCCGTCACCGCCACAACCTCCGGTGCCAGCCATTTTGGACCGCCAACAGGACTAAAGTGAGCAACAGCACGCTTCCGTGTACCCACCAGAGGCCAAGAGACGGAGAAATAGTCGCTTGCTCGATCCAGGCTTTGGCCGCGCTCAGCATGTTCAGATAGATGATGAAGACGAGCAGCCCGATCGCCAGACGGCCATAACGGCCCGAGCGCGGCTGACTTCGGCTCAGAGGCACGGCGAGGATCGCCAATAGAATTGTCGCCAGCGGTATGCTGACGCGCCACTGCATCTCCGCAAGGTGTTCGAGCCCCCGCGATTTCGCCAGCCGCGAGAACGACATGGCACGAGGCCTGGGATCGGCAGTGCGCAAGCCCGGCAGCCGGTAGGGAATGCCATGCTCGGCGAATTCGACAACCCGAAAGCGGCTTGTGCCCGGGATACCCTCGTAACGTCGTCCGTTGTGCAGCACGAGCATGCGAGTGTTTTCATCGCTAGACGGGACCTGCTCGCCTCGTTCGGCAATAACGACCTCGACTCGACCACCCTCGACCAGGCGTTGCATGAACACCTTTTCCATTTGCCCTTCGGCGGTCACGCGTTCGCCGTAGACAACGGCCTGGTCCGGGCCGAAAACCGTGAAGCGCCCCGGCTCGATGCTGGCCAAATCCGCCTCGCGCTGTGCCTGCGCGCCAATACGATCGATCGCCGTCAGGGCCAGCGGTGCACCTTCGATCGATAGCCAGGCCACGCCCGCGGCCAGCGGGACCAGCAGCCACATCATCGGTCGATAGATGCCCGATGGACCAACGCGACACGCCATCATCGCGGGCATTTCACTGTCCCGGTACAGGCGCCCCAGGGCCAGCATGATCGACAAGAAAAGGCCGATCGGTACCAGCACGGTCAGGTACTGTGCCGCGGACAAGCCGATAACGTCGAATGCGGCATCCTTCGGGATCAGCAGCAGCACCATCGTGACCCCGAGCCAGGTCATGGTGATCTCACGAAAGATGTACCGATCCAGAATGCGGGTCATCGGTGTCCGGGAATGGCATAGCTGCGTGCAGCCGAAAGCGTTAGACTACCGCTTTTGTTTTGTCCGTGACAGCCCCGCCCCAACCCTAAGGCACGCAGAATCTATGGAATATTTCACCACTACGAGCAAACCCTCGCGACGAGCCGTCGATTGCGTCATCGTCGGAATATACGATCGCGGCAAACTGGGCGTCGCGGCCAGCGATATCGATTCTGCCAGCAAGGGCGAAATCCGCCGGCTGATCAAGAGCGGTGACATTTCTTCAGAACTGGGTCATTCCGCGCTGCTGCCGAGACTTGCTGGTGTCAAGGCGGCACGCGTCGTCGTCGTCGGTCTCGGTAAATCGAGCGCCTTCGGCGCCAAGCAATTCCGCAAGGCCGTAGCCGCTGCGGCAACAGCGATCTCGAAGACCAAGGCGAAACAGGTGTTGAACGGTCTGACGCTCGAGACCGTTGCCAATACCAGCCGCTACTACCTGGCACGCCACTCCGCCGAGGCCTTCGGAGGAATACTGTATCGTTTCAATAAAATGAAAAGCGGCCGCCAACCGGCAGCCAGTTCTCTTAAGAAAATCGGCTTTGCTATTGCAAAGAAATCGCATGCCGCCGAGACAATACGCGGTGCGGAACATGGTGACGCAATTTCGACCGGCGTCTCGCTTGCCAAGGATCTCGGCAATCTACCGGCCAACGTATGTACGCCGAGTTACCTGGCGCGCACGGCCAGGAAACTGGCGTCCGGCAACGCCAAGCTGACGACTAAAGTGCTCAACGAAGCGGAAATGAAACGTCTCGGAATGGCCTCATTACTATCCGTGACGGCGGGTACCGTGGAAGCGGCCAAACTCATCGTAATGCAATACAAGGGCGGCGGCACGGAGAAGCCCGTCGTGTTGGTTGGCAAGGGTGTTACCTTCGATGCCGGCGGTATTTCCCTCAAGCCCGGCCTCGGCATGGACGAGATGAAATTCGACATGTGCGGCGCAGCCAGCGTAATCGGCGTCATGGCCACGGTCGCTCAGCTTAAGCTGCCCATGAACCTCCCACGGTCGAGAACATGCCGAGTGGCACCGCGACCAGGCCGGGCGATATTGTCAAGAGCATGTCCGGGCAAACGATCGAGGTCCTCAACACCGATGCAGAGGGACGACTGATACTTTGTGATGCCCTCACCTATTCGCGGCGCTTCAAGCCAGCGGCAATTATTGACGTAGCCACCCTGACCGGGGCTTGCGTCATCGCGCTCGGCGCGCATCGCTCGGCCGTGATGAGTAATAGTGACGCACTTCGAACAGAACTGGTGGCCGCGGGCGATCGCTCCGAGGACCTCGCCTGGCCCATGCCGCTCGGCGAAGAATACGCCGAGCAACTGAAAAGCAATTTCGCCGACATGGCGAACATCGGTGGCCGTCACGGCGGGGCCGTCACGGCGGCATGTTTCCTCGAAAAATTCACTGATGGGCTCACGTGGGCGCACATGGACATTGCCGGTACGGCCTGGAATAGCGGCACCAAGAAAGGTGCGACCGGACGCCCGGTGCCATTACTGGCGGAGATGCTGCTCGCGCGCTGCCACGCCCTGCCCTGAGCAAACGACCCCGTTATGGCCAGAGTCGACTTTTATGTGCTTGAGCGCGCTGACGAACGTGCGCGACAGATGCTTGCATGCAAGCTGGCCGAGAAGGCTTACCGCCTCGAGAACACGGTGTACATACATGCGAAGAGCCGCGATGATGCAGAGCATCTTGACGCGCTCCTCTGGACGTTTCGCGACGGCAGCTTTGTTCCTCACGGCCTCAGCGGCTCTAATGACGAGGCGGAAGCCTCGCCGGTCATGATCGGCTATGAAAAAGAAGGCATCGGATCTCGTGATCTCCTGATCAACCTCGATGACGAGATACCGCCTTTTGCAGAATCGTTTCCGCGCGTTGCGGAACTCGTGACGTCCGACGAGAATTGCCGGCTGTTGAGTCGCAGGCGATTTGCCGAATACCGGGACAAGGGTCACTCGATCCAGACGCACAAACTCTGATGGATAAGTCTTACCAACCCGAAGATATTGAACAGCGTATCTACGAACGCTGGGAGAAAAACGGCTATTTCGCGCC
>CAMYIS010000044.1 GCA_947258485.1 uncultured Woeseiaceae bacterium | reverse complement strand
CGGCGGCAAATGTTGCCGCGGGTTAACCGGCTGGCCATTGCGCCTGATTTCAAAATGCAGTCGCGGCTTGCGTTCCGGCCCCTCACCCATCGTCGCAATTCGCTGATCCTTATTTATTTGCTCGCCTTCTTTGACCAGCAGCGACGCGTTGTACCCGTAGGCACTCAGGTAAGTGTCATTGTGCTTCAAAATAATAAGCTTGCCATAGCCGATCAGTCCATCCCCGGCATAGACAACTCGCCCCGACGCCGCAGCACGAATGGGCTGGCCCAACTTTCCATTGATCAGCACGCCGGTACCCGGGCCCGGTTTTGCGCGGAAATCCACGTTTATCCGGCCGTTCGTCGGCCATGACCATTTCGGTGCAGGCTGCGCCGGGATGTCCGGCAGCGGCCGGGTATCGCGTGTCGGCGGTGCTCGATTGCCGGCCGTACCGGGCGAGCGCGCGGCACCGATTGGCGTCAGGCGTAATACCTGCCCCGGGTAGATGAGCGACCCATCGCCAAGTCGGTTCCAGCGCGCGAGATCAGTCGGATTCTTGTTATAGCGCCAGGCGATGGAAAACAGCGTTTCGCCTCTGCGTACGATGTGCGTTTGCGGCGTATCCTGCCATCTCGAGGCTCCGCAGGACGCGATCATCAGGGCGAGAAAGACAATAATGACGCGGCGCGATGTCATTGTCCTCGCATCATGAGCCATGCTATCAGGATACCGGCCACCACCACGACAGCCCAGCCGACGCGCTCGATATGCTGCGACAAAGTGCTCTCAAACCGTTGCCCGCCGGCCCGGACCAGCCCCTTGTAGGGAATCGGCGAGAAACCGGCAACGAAGACCACGAGGACGCCGTACTCATCGAACCAGCGCCGGCTCGTTTCGTAGGCGTCCCAGTAATGCGATTCCCTCAGCCAGGGCTCGATGGCTTCGAACATCCCGTAGCCTATGGCGTATCCGGCCAGCCCGCCGAGCACCGAGAACACGGTCGCTATCATGGCGTAGCGCACCCAGTGGTCTCGATCGGCGAGACACATCGGTGCGAGCATCACGTCGACCGGGATCGGGAAAAACGACGATTCGGCAAAGCTCATGGCGCCGAGATAACGCTCCGCGTGGGGGTGCCTCGACCATGCCAGTACCCGCTCATACAGCGGCCCGAACAGCTTCATATCAGTTCCAGTCTCAAAATAAATGCAGAATACACTTTTAATAACACGCTTATCATATTGATAAATAGATTTTTTATTTACCTTTGACAAGGGGAACGAAGCTGACCGGCTCGAGCGATACCTGTTCGCAGTGGTCGTTCATCTTGGTGACCATCGTCAGGTCCTGCCGGCCCGGCGGGCCGATCGGAATGACGAGTCGGCCACCTGGCGCCAGCTGCTGCAGCAGCTTTTCGGGGATCTCTGCAGCGGCAGCCGCGACGATTATCCCGTCATATGGGCCGTATTTTCGCCAGCCCTCCCAGCCGTCGCCCGGGCGGAACTGCACGTTATAAATATCGAGATCGCGGAGACGCTGGCGGGTCTTTCGCAACAGCTCCGGGATGCGCTCCACCGTATAGATCTTTTTCACGAGCGGCGCGAGCACGGCGGTCTGGTATCCGCAGCCCGTGCCGATCTCCAGCACCGTCTCTCCCTGGAAACCGTCCAGCAATGCTTCGGTCATGCGCGCGACGACGTAGGGCTGACTGATCGTCTGGCCCAGGCCGATCGGCAACGCCGTGTCTTCGTAGGCACGGCTCGCGAGCGCTTCGTCGACAAACAGGTGGCGGGGCACATTGCGAATCTGGTCGAGCACAGCCTCCGATCGTATGCCCTGGTCCCGCAGCCGCTGCACGAGCCGGTCGCGCGTTCGCCTCGAGGTCATGCCGATGCCCTGGATGCCGCCCTGCGGATCCATCATCGCTTAAGCCAGTCCGCGATGCCCGACACGGCTTCGTGACGCGTGAGGTCAACCCGGAGGGGTGTCACGGAGGCGAATCCCTGCTCGATTGCATGGAAATCCGTGCCCTCGCCCGCATCCTGTCCGTCTCCCGCCGGTCCAACCCAGAAAATGGGGCGTCCGTAGGGGTCGCTGTCTTTCAAGATCTGTTCTGCCTTGTGGCGGAAACCCAGCCGGGTTGCCTGTATGCCCTGCAGATCGTTGTACGGCCGGTTCGGGACGTTGACATTCAGCACCATGTCAGGGGCAAAGCCCGCGCGCGCGATTTTCTGCACGAGCTCGCTGGCTACGCGCGCTGCCGTATCGAAATGCTCCAGGCCCTGGCCAACCAGCGAGACGGCGATGGTCGGCAAGCCGAGGAATCGCCCTTCCAGTGCCGCTGCGACCGTTCCCGAATAAATAACATCGTCACCGAGGTTCGCGCCATGGTTAATGCCCGATACGACCAGGTCCGGTTCGTAGTCGAGAAATCCCGTCAGGGCCAGGTGCACGCAGTCCGATGGCGTACCATCCACCTTGTAGCGGTTTTTGCCGAATTCCGTGACACGCAGTGGTGTGTGCAAGGTCAACGAACTGCTCGCCGCCGAGCGGTTGCGATCGGGCGCCACCACGACCACATCGGCGACCTGCTCGAGCGCGTCGGTCAGGACGTTGATTCCAGTGGCAAGATACCCGTCATCGTTACTTACGAGGATTTTCATGCTTTGATTTTGACGAGCACACTCATTATCGATTGGTAGATGGCGACGCGCTCACTATACTCAATGTTCAGCGTACACCATAGCCTCGAAGGCCAGACTGTGAACGACAATGACATCGATGAGTTTCGGCGAGCGATTTCCGGTGTGAAACCGCTAAAGCGTGAAGAGCGCATTGCGGCGAATCGGCCGAAGCCGAAACCCCGGGCCAAATTTTCCAAAGCCGACGAGCGCGAGGTTCTGAACGAGAGCCTGCAGGACGATATCGATACGATCGAACACGGCTACGGTGGCGCGCTGCGTTTTCATCGGGCTTCGGTCGGGCGGCGCACCATGCGCAAGCTCGCACGCGGAGGCTACAGCGTACAGGACGAACTCGACCTGCACGGGATGACGGTCGATGAAGCAAAACAGAGGCTCGCCGACTTCATCGACTACTCGGCAACGCAGGGCAAGCTCTGTGTCCGTATCGTGCACGGCAAGGGGCTAGGCTCGGGAGACCGCGGGCCTGTGCTCAAGAATGCCGTGAATCGATGGCTCAGAAAATGGGACAGCGTGCTGGCGTTCGTGTCCACGCGCCAGGTCGATGGCGGCACTGGTGCCATTTACGTATTGCTGCAAAAGCTCTAGCCGGTCAAAGTCGGCTGTCCAGGATTTTCTGTTTAATCCTTCGAAACTCATCCTCGGTAACGGGTGACCGGACTCATATTAGCAAACCCGTCGTGGACATCCGCAATCTCGCGCAACACGGACGTCGCGAAAGCACCGCGCCGCAGGGCAAAGTCGAGTAATAACGAATTATCGTCAGTCCGCCACTGCAAATTAATTACCTTCATTCGCAGACTCCGGTATGCCGGTTTGACCCGCGCATTCGTCAGCGCTTTGAGCCAGACCTCATCCCCGGCTGGGACGTCAGACGGAGACGTGCCATCGCCGCACAGCGGGCCAGTCGGATGAATATCCATCGTTTTACAGCGCCGCGTCAGGTCGTCATCAATCTCGTCCACCGAAAAGACGCTGCCGGAACCATCGAGGTTCGCGACGTCGCCTGCGATGAGCCGGTTCCAGGTTTTATCACGGACGCGCGTATCGAGGACCTGGTTGAAAATATAAGAACGCGCTGTAGAGATCGCTATGCCGCGTTTGTGCCTGGGCAATCGCTTCCCCTGCGACCAGGCATCCGCCAGCGCAATATTTGACCCTCCTCGACCGAATCGCTGCTCGCCGAAGTAATTGGGCACGCCAAGTGATTTGATGGTCTCGAGACGCTCGTTCAGCGCATCGCCGCAAGGCAAGACTCCGCGCAACACAATGCGAAAACGATTTGCCCGGTGCGCGCCGCGCCGGAGTTTGCGATTGTGTCGTTGCTGATCGAGTACGCGAACGCCCTCGACTTCGAGCTCGCTCCAGTCGGGTGCATTCCAGCGCGGCACGCTGAACCACTGTCGCGTTACCGCGTGCCGATCCTTGAGGCCTGAATAGCCGACGTCACGGGCCGGTACATCCGCATGACGGGCCAGTTGCCTCGAGACCCACTCCGTGTTCGCGCCCGTCTTCTCGAGATAGAGGTAGTCATGCTCGCCATCAGCACTGAACTCGAAGCCGAGTTCTTCGGTCACATCGAATTCGTCGGCTGTTGTTCTTATGGATGCAGAAAACAGCGGGACCCCGTGCGCACGGGTCCAGTCTGGCAAAGACATTGGGTATTCCTAGCGAGACGTGTCGGCGACCGGCACGACCTGGTAGAACGTCTCTTTCTTGCCGATCATGCCGAGATCGGTACGGGCGCGTTCTTCCGCCGCATCGCGTCCTTTCTTCAGGTTGATCACCTCGGCATCGAGCGCGGCGTTGCGGGCGCGCAGGGTCTCATTAAGCGCACGCTGCTCAGAAACCGCCGATCTGAGGTTCATCGTCTTGCGATAGCCGTCGTCAGAAAACCAAAGCTCGGCCTGAAGACCGAGCCCGGTAATACCGAGCAGCACCAGTAACGCGCGTGTACGAAACAAACGATAACCCCAAGTATGGTGTTGTAGCGCTTCCTAACTCACCTTCACCGAAAATGCGTCGCGAGCAGCATACTTCGCTTCGGCCCCCAGTTCCTCTTCGATGCGCAGCAGCTGGTTGTACTTTGCGACGCGGTCCGACCGGGACAGAGAACCGGTCTTGATCTGCGTGGCTGTGGTGCCCACCGCGATATCGGCAATCGTGCTGTCCGAGGTTTCACCCGAACGGTGCGAGATCACGGCCGTGTAGCCAGCCTCTTCCGCCATAGTAATTGCA
>CAMYIS010000043.1 GCA_947258485.1 uncultured Woeseiaceae bacterium | reverse complement strand
ACGAGGCGGCATGACATCGCGCGGCTTGGCCTCCGGGCCGTCATTGGAGGTACACTGGTCAACCTCATGAATGCGTCGCTGGCCGGGTTCTTCTTCGCCTTGCAGTGAGTCGGAGTGTCATATGGCAAGGGCAATTATCCTCGTACTCGATTCATTCGGAATCGGCGCGACGGCTGATGCGGATAAGTTTGGCGATATCGGTTCCGATACGCTCGGGAACATTGCGCGGGTGCGCGCAAAATCAGCCGACGGTCCGTTGCGGCTCCCGAATCTCTCGAAACTCGGGCTCATGCATGCCAGCAAAGAAAGCACGGGTAAATTTCCGGCCGGCGTAGAGCAAAATATTGAAATCATCGGCGCTTACGGTCACGCGGCCGAACTCTCGAGTGGCAAGGATACGCCCAGCGGTCACTGGGAAATCGCCGGCGTGCCGGTTTTATTCGATTGGGGATACTTCACGGGTAAAACGGACACGTTTCCAGGCGAGTTGCTCGAAGAACTCATCGAAAGGGCGGATTTGCCAGGCGTGCTCGGCAACTGCCATTCCTCGGGTACCACGATTATTGCCGAACTCGGCGACGAGCACGTTCGCACGGGCAAGCCGATCGTTTACACGTCGGCGGATAGCGTGTTCCAGATCGCCTGCCATGAAGAAGCATTTGGTTTACAAAGGCTTTACGACCTCTGCGATATAGCACGCGAACTCGTCGACAGGTACAACATCGGGCGAGTCATTGCGCGGCCGTTCGTCGGTGACGGTCCCGACACCTACGTACGCACGGGCAATCGACGCGACCTGACGACTCCTCCGCACGCACCGACGGTACTCGATAAGCTGGTCGAAAGCGGCGGTGACGTATACAGCATCGGGAAAATCGCAGATATCTATGCGCACCGGGGCATTACGAAAAAGATAAAGGCAACGGGAAACGAAGCGCTATTCGATGCGACGCTGGCGGCGATGAAAGAAGCCAGTGACAATTCCATCATATTCACCAATTTCGTCGACTTCGACATGCTGTACGGGCATCGCCGCAACGTCGAGGGTTACGCTGCTGCACTCGAGTATTTCGACCGTCGTTTGCCGGAGTTGATGGAACAGATGCGGCCGGAAGACCTGCTTGTTCTCTGTGCCGACCACGGCTGCGACCCAACCTGGCAGGGCAGCGACCACACGAGGGAGCACATTCCGGTCCTCGCTTACGGCGCGGGTATCAAGCCCGGGTCACTGGGACTGCGCGAGACCTTTGCCGACATTGGACAAACCGTCGCAGCACATCTTGGATTGTCACCGATGGATTACGGTACCAGCTTTCTGAACAATTGATCTTTCGAGCAAAGATCTTGGCCGCCCTCGCTCAACAGCGTACCTTGATGGCTGCAATGTGCTCCTGAAAGCTGCGGCTTACGGACAGCGGCACAACGGCAGACTCGCGTCGCCCCTGCAGAAGGTCATTACCGACGGCCATTGCCTCGTAATTAAAACCGTGAGACTCGCGGTCATCGACAAAACTGTCTATGTGCTCGTCAACGCGGTAGAGGTGGCCCTCACGTGCGCACCAGAAGTCCGGGATCATGATGTAACCTTTGTCGCCGACGATGTAAGTCCGATTCGGCAATTTGCAGCGAAACGACGTCGATAGCGTTGCCACGTAATCTTTGTAATTGAAGATCGCGACGACATCGTCTTCCACGCCATTCGGCGCGCTTCGCGAAACGACGTCTATACGATCCGGATCACTGCGCGTAAACAGGTAAGCCATCGCTATCGGGTAGATGCCCATGTCCGGCACGACGCCGCCACCGAGCTCCGCGTTGTATTCCCTGCTGTCGGCGGAATACGGCATTGGGTAACCGAAGTCGGATTTGATATGGCGGAGTTGGCCGATTTCCCCTGCCTCGAACCAGGCGAGGGCCTGCCGTATTGCCGGCAGGAACCAGGTCCACATTGCTTCCATGAGGTAGCTGCCGGTCTCGGCGACGACGCTCATCAACGTGTCGACTTCCTCGACCGAAATCGTCAGCGGTTTTTCGCACAATACGTGCTTGCCAGCCCGTAAAGCGTCGGTCGTGTTCTCGAGATGGAGCGAATGTGGCGTGGCGACATATATCGCGTCGATATCGGGATCGTTATACAGCTGCTCATAGCTGGAATAAGCGCTAGCGATACCGTGCCGGTCCGCAAAGTCGGCGGCGGTCTTCGCTGAGCGTGAGGCAACAGCCGCCAGTTCGCCGTTTTCAACGTAGGCGAGATCTTCGGCAAATCGATGTGCGATACGCGCCGTACTCAGAATGCCCCAGCGGATTTTTCTCATATCAGGCGGTCGCGTAAGTCTCGGTCAGGTACCGAATAATGTCTTCGGACTCAGCCATTTCTTCTCCGGTGTTCGGGTCCACCAGGTAGGGGATCGAGACCCGGCCAGCGCGTTTCAACAAGGCTTTACGATTCTTTTGATCGGGATCGGACTGCATGTCCAATGTATCGCGCATAACCGGAGGTACCCAGTCTGACACGCGAGTTCGTCCGGCCGAGCGCAGGACATAGGGAATCTCGAGCTCGCACAGCAGGTCGCGGACCGGCCGCGCAAACGGGCTGGATTCGAAGCTGTACAGCTGCAGGGGCTTGGCTGGGCGTTTGGAGGGTCGTACTCGAACCCCATTCATGCCCCTGGCGATACCCGTGACGGTCGAGCCGATTTTCTGCAGCCCTCCGGCACGCCATTTCATCGGCAATGGGCGCTTGGCGTAGGTCTCAAATAGATAGGCAATGATGTCCAATGACTCGTACATTTGTTCCCCGGTATTGGGATCGACGAGCAGCGGGAATTGCGTCTTGCCGCCCAATTTGCTGACGCGGGGACGAAATCGTGTGCCGCCCTTGGGGCAGGGATAAATCATGGCATCCAGATCCAGTTCCGTCAGCACTTCACGCACGAGGCGGCAGTACGGGCACCCTTCGAACTCATAAAGTCGCAGCAACTTGGCCGGTTTCTTTACAGCCGGATCAGCAGTTACGCCAACGCCGCTTCGGAGTGCGGTTGCCAGGCTCGAGCCCGCAAGGTTGACACGGTATTTCAGGGATTCAATGCTCATTATCGGGCCTCAGCTGGATGCGTCTTTCCAGGAATCAGGAACACGAATCGCGATGACCTCACCTTCTGCAGTCTGGATTCCGCCTGAATAAACCCGGGATTTTACGCGCGTTTTTCGCTCGCCGACTTCCTCGATGGTCGACCGGACTTCAATTTCCCTATCGATGGGCGTCGGCGCCAGGTAATTAACCGTCAGGCGTCCTGTGACACACCAGATTTCTGGCGCTTCGCCAACGTCGCGACCTTCCAGTTTGTAGTAATTGGATAGCGCCGTCCCGACACTGTGACAGTCAACGAGGCTCGCAATTGTGCCGCCGTAAACGTATTGCTCCGGGCCGGCACATTGCTCGGGCCGCGGCGTGTAATGGCAAATACACTCGTCACCATGCCAGTGACTCTTGATTTGCAGGCCTTTTTCATTTTCAGCGCCACAGCCATAACAATGATTGTGAGCCAGCTGATCCTGAATCGCTGTCATTCGCTTTTGCTCGACGAGCCCGCGGCCAGAGTCATGCCGAGCCATGCCGCAACAATGATGCCAGCGATACCGAGTATCGAGAACCAGAGCGGGTGTGGAATCAAAATGAGATTGGATGCCGTAGCGATGAGCATGAGTCCACCAACGACACCTGCAAAGATAATCGGCTTCGCGTTTCCGATTTTGCAGGCGGCAAAGGTGCCGCACAATGTTGCGATAAACCAGGCACCGCCAACAAACAGGAATGCGCCAATCGGCAATGTCGAGGTATAGGCGCGCATGGCATCAGCATCTGCGAAGTTCAGGTTGGGGGGCGGTGGGTAGACCGAGTGTCCGACCATTTCAATAAGCCATACGAGCGCAACGGCGATTACGACACCGGCGATGCCGGCACCAATATTCTTCCCCATGATTTCCTCCTCAGCTTTCTTGTTATTGCTATGGCGACTGATTTCTTTGCTTCAGCGCCGCCTGGATCTTTGCGGCAAGCGCGTTCGCTTCCGTTCTGACCCGGTCTGTCTCGATTGTGAGTATTTGTTTGTCTTCCATCAGGACTTGTCCGTCTACAACAACAGACGCCACGTCTTGTTCGTCCGTGACATACACGAGATGGGAAATGACATCGTAGGTCGGTACGTGATGTACATCACCGAATGCCACCTGGATCAGGTCAGCACGCTTGCCGACCTCCAGAGAACCGGTAATCTCTCCAAGGCCGATCGCCGTTGCGCCGCCGCGCGTGGCCATCGTAAGTACCGTCGTCGCCGACATCACCTCCGGGTCCATGCGGTCGACTTTTTGCAGCAATGACGCCAGGCGCATCTCTTCCCACATATCGAGGTCATTGTTGCTCGCGGCACCGTCGGTACCCAGACCGACGCGAACACCTGCCGCGAGCATTTCGGTAACCGGAGAAATGCCGGAAGCGATTTTCATGTTCGATGTGGGGTTATGGATAACGCCGACCTTGCGTTCGGCCAGAATCGGAATTTCTTCCTTCGTTGGCCAAACAACATGTGCAGCGATTGTCGGTCCGTCAAAGAAACCAATGGACTCGTACATTTGGATGCTCGGCATGCCGTAAGTATCCTGCGAGTATTGAAATTCGAATGGCGATTCCGATATGTGGATACTGATGGGTGCGCCAAGTTCCATGGCCGCCTTACGCGTGGCTTGCAGCTGCTCCGCATTCAAGGTGTAGTTCGCGTGCGGGCCGAATATCGGCGTGATGCGGCTGTTCTTGCCTTGCCATCGCTCAATGAATCCCATGCCCTTCTGAAGGGAGTCATCGGCGTTTTCGGCGTCAGGGCTGCGCTGATCGATAACTGTCGTAGAAATCATGGCGCGCATGCCGCAACGATCGATCACTTCGGCAATTGTGTCGGGGTAGTAGTACATGTCGACAAAGGTCGTCGTACCACCACGAATCATCTCCCAGCAGGCCAGTTCCGTTCCGATACGAACGAACTCGCTGTCAACGAACTCTACCTCGGCGGGGAATATGTAATTGTTGAGCCAGTCCATGAGAGCCAGGTCGTCGGCGACACCGCGAAGCAGCGTCATGGCCGCATGTGAATGGCCGTTGACGAGGCCGGGCATGACGATGCGATGCTCGCCATCGAGCGTTTTTACGGCGGAATACTCGGCAAGAATGTTCTCGGCAGAACCGATCGCCAGGATCAGACCGTCGTCGATTGCGACGGCGCCGTTCTCATAAACCGTGCCCGCTTTGTCCATGGTGACGACGTAGTCGCCGCTCACGATCAGGTCAATTCGGTCTTCGCCGCCTCTCGCCGCTGGCGACCCTTTCGCTACCGAGGTCGTTTCGCATGAGGCCAGGACGAAGGTCAGAAAAACCGTTATAAAACAGTATTTTATTCTTATCATGGCGCCTCCGGATGCGGCACATTGTAACACCTGGAAACGACAGATCTGGCGTCCAAAAAAGAGCCGGTCGAAAGACCGGCTCTAAATCGTTCCTCGCGTCTGCGTTCAGAAGCTCTTGATGAAACGCAATCCGAACTCGCTCGGATCGTTGTTGAGGATCTGAAGTATGTAGTCACCGGTGTTCAGCCTTGCGTTGTCGTAGCGTTCGTCGCTGACGTTACGGCCGTAGAGGGCAACCACGTATGATTCGTCTGGCGAGTGATAGGCGATATCCACGTTGACGATGCTGCGACTGTCGATGGCGGTCAGGCGACCGGGGTCGGAGCTCGGTTCGCCGAACATGTCGTCGCGAAACGAGAAATCGGCCCGTGCGCGGATCTCGCCGCCTCCGGCCGTCGCGAAGCGCGCCTCAGGGCTGATCGAAAATGTCGTTTCCGGCGTTAGCGGTGCGACGGGTTTGACACCACCTTGTTCGTCAACGTCTACGTCGATCAATCCGAGCGATGCATGTACAAGAAAGGCGTCTGAGAGGATAGCTGTCGTCTCAATTTCCAGGCCCTTCGACTGCTGGTCGACGATCAGGTTGACGGTATTGAATCCGGCGCCTTGCGTAGTGCTCACCTGGTACGGCAGGTCCTTGTAATCGGTCAGGAACACGGCGGCGCTGATTTGCCACCAGTCGAGCGGCTGTCCTTTGATACCGGCCTCGTAATTGATTGCCGTTATATTGTCATCCTGGGCGACGAAACAATTCGGTCGACTCACGTTACCTGGCTGCGTGAAATCGAGAAAGCCGAACAGGCAAAAGGGTCGCGCCGGAAACTGGCCAGACTGGTAACCGGTCTGGACCGTGCCGTAGACGTTCATTCCATTATTGAATTCGTAGGTCGCGGATAGCTCCCAGCTGACCTCCGACCAGTCGTCACTCGCACTCTCCGAGATCAACGGGTCGTTTGCCGAAGTAGCGGGGTCGTCATTAATTTCGATGGCAGCGCTTTTCTCGTCGTCGGTTATTCGAACGCCGAACGACAGGCGAAACGCGTCGCTGACGTTATAACCTGCGTTGCCGTAGACGGCCATGCTCTCGACTTCCTGAGTGAGTGTGAACGTGCCGGGTCCGCCGAGGAAAATGGTGGGATCCTGGTCGTTGCTGCCGTCTTCCTCGAAGTAATAGATCCCGGATACGAAATCCCAGTTGCCGTAGTCACCGTTAAGCTGGAACTCGAGCGACGTCTGATCGGCTTCACCGTTTTCGGGAAATGACAGGAAGTCATCCTCGAAACCGTCATCGTCAAGCCCTGCTTTGTATTCGGAGCTGCGTGTGCTGACGATCACTCGTGATGCCAAGTCGTCATTCCATTCCCAGTCAGCCGTTAATGACAGGCCTTGAGCCTCGTTGGTTACCCGCGTCTGATTAGCCTGCCCGGTTGCGTTGTCGTAAGGGTCCGACGCCAGGTCCGAGTTGCGATATCCAGCGCCAAAAACGGCTCCGTTCGGTAGTTCGTCGATCAGTGTCGTGTATGGACGCAGGCCGCCCTCAGCATCGTTCGCATCCGCTGCAATTATGATCTTGAGATTGTCGCCGGGCTGATACTTGAGTGCAGCGCGGGCGAACACTTCCTGGGTTTCACCGACCTCGATGCCGGCGTTCGGAAGATTGACGAAGTCACCGACCCCACCACGACTCTTGTAGCCGCCGGTTATCGACAGTGCCGTCGTAGCCGAAAGCTCCATGTCACCGTAGAAATCGGCGTTCAGGCGTTCGCGGCTGCCAGCTTCGAAGCCGATGCGCGCACCAGGAGCCGCCCCTGGTTCCTTGGTAATCAGGTTGATCGCGCCGCCAATCGAGTTACGGCCATACAATGTGCCCTGCGGGCCGCGCAGTACCTCGATGCGCTCGAGATTAGTCAGGCCCCAGTTCTGGCCAACCTGGCGGCCGAGGTAAACGCCGTCGACGTAGACGGATACGCCCGGATCGGTCGTAATCAGGTGGTCCTGCAAGCCGATGCCGCGGATGAACGGGTTCGCCGAGGACGTGTGACCCGCCGAGAACTGCGTGATATTCAGGTTGGGCACGAATTTGCCGACGTCGACAATATCGACGATGCCTTGCTCGGCGAGTTTGTCGCCTTCAAACGCGCTGATTGCGATCGGAACTTCGTAAATGCTTTGCACGCGCTTGGTTGCGGTAACGGTAATTTCTTCAATAAGACTGGTCTCTTCCTGCCCGAAAGCGGCCGGTGCCGAGCCCAGCAGCAGTCCACTGGCGGCGAGGAAAGATACAGCAATCCTGTTGTTCTTCATTGTGGTCTCCCCCTGGAGAGTTTTGGTGTTGTTGGTGGCTTCGATAATGCTCGAAACCCTTTGTGCACTCGATTATAGCTCATCGTATGACTTGTCTGGCCCAGTATCGTGCTCTAAGGTACCGAAGTGCGAAAAATGACATGAAAAATATAGTCAGAATTCCGGCCTACGCTGCTCCGGCGGGTGGCCGCCTCTCCGACGACATGCTCGCAGACTACCAGGATGCCGGCGTGCTCATTCTGCGTAACTTCGTGTCCGTCGAGGCCTGTGCTGCGCTGCGTCAACGCGCACTCGAGCTCGTTGACGCGTTTGATCCCGAGGAAGTGCGCAGCGTCTTCTCGACAACAGAGCAAACGCAGCTCGACGACGACTATTTCATCGAGTCCGGCGACAAGATCCGTTTTTTCCTGGAAAACGATGCGTTCGGCGATGACGGCAAGCTGCGGCAGGAAAAAAAGCACAGTCTTAACAAGATGGGGCACGCGATGCATGACCTGGACCCCGTGTTCGATCGGTTTTCGCGGACCCCCGAGCTTGCAGAGGTCGTAAAACGAATCGGCTTTGTGGAGCCTGCCATTCTGCAGTCGATGTATATTTTCAAGCCGCCGAATATAGGCGGCGAAGTGGTCTGTCACCAGGACTCGACCTACATCTATACCGAGCCGGAATCCTGCGTCGGTTTTTGGTTCGCCCTGGAAGACGCAACCCTGGAGAACGGTTGCATGCAGTTCATTCCGGGTGGTCACAAGTTGCCGCTGAAGAAACGCAATTACCGCGGCGCCGATGGCAAGCTCGTCACCGAGACCCTTGACGATACGCCGTGGCCGGAAGAGAAAAAACAGCCGGCCGAAGCGCCCGCAGGCACACTGGTCATTTTCGATGGCCGCGCGCCCCACCTGAGCGCGTCGAATCGGTCATCCAAATCACGTCACGCGTACACGCTGCACGTTATCGACCGCAAGGCCCGATACCCTGCCGAGAACTGGTTGCAACGCGGCGATCATCTGCCGTTGCGCGGATTCGATTAAGGACCTGCATGCTATTTGCCGATGTAATTCGCAAGAAACGTGACGGTGGAGAGCTGTCCGACGACGAAATCCAGTTCTTTGTCGACGGGCTTGCCGACAACAGTCTGCCCGCAGAGCAGGTGTCTTCGCTCGCGATGGCAATATTCCTTAATTCAATGAGCTTCGAAGAGGCCGGCAAGCTGACCCTGGCAATGGCGGATTCGGGAACGGTCCTTGACTGGTCGAAAGAAGACCTCGATGGTCCCGTTATCGACAAGCACTCGACGGGCGGCGTCGGCGACAAAGTCAGCTTCATGCTGGCGCCAATCGCGGCCGCCTGCGGTTGCTATGTGCCGATGATTTCGGGCCGCGGCCTCGGGCATACCGGCGGCACGACGGACAAGGCTGAGTCCATACCGGGGTACGACGCGACGCCCGACTTCGACAGGTTTCGTAAAACAGTGAAAGAGGTTGGCTGTGCAATTATCGGTCAGACGGCGGATCTCGCACCGGCTGACCGGCGCTTCTATTCGATTCGCGACGTAACCGGAACCGTTGAGTCGGTGCCGCTGATTACGGCTTCGATTTTGTCTAAAAAGATTGCTGCGGGGCTGCAGGGTCTTGTCATGGACGTAAAATTTGGCAGCGGCGCTTTCATGGAAACGCTGGAACGCGCGCAGGAACTTGCAAAGAGCGTTATCGCTACGGCAGCGAAAGCAGGGCTTAAGACACACGCCCTTATAACGGACATGAACGAAGCGCTGGGCACGACAGTGGGTAATGCGCTCGAAATCGAGGAATCGATACTCTATCTCAGAAACGAACGGCGCGATGTCAGGCTGGATGAAGTGACGCTCTCCCTATGCGCCGAGATGCTGGTGGTTGGCGGCATCGCGCAGGATCGTGACAAAGCGCGAGTTTTGTGTGAGCAGGCGGTTACAAGCGGTCGCGCCGCAGAAATATTCGGCCGGATGGTGACGGCGCTTGGTGGACCCGCAGACCTGGTCGAAAACTACGAACATCACCTCGTCAAAGCGCCGGTCGTACGATCCGTACATGCAGACGGGGTTGTGGCACGCGTGAATGCGCGTGCGGTCGGTAACGCATTAATCGAACTCGGCGGCGGGCGGCGCAAAGTGGGCGAACGTCTCGATCTATCGGTCGGTTTCAGCGATATTGCATCGATTGGCACACGCATCGATTCGGCTACACCACTTGCGATCATTCATGCCGCCAGCGAGTCCGATGCGATGCAGGCTGAAAAAAACCTGCTCGCGGCCTATATGTTGAGGGAAGATGCACCTGCCGGCAGACCCGTTATTTGCGAGATTCTCCCCGGCTGAGTTGCGACTTTACGGTATGCTAAGGGCCGCTCGACAATAATAAATCGCCTGGGGGAAGACTATGCCGACCAACCTGATCGGACTCTTCGGAATTGTCGCGATACTTGGCATCGCGCTCGCTTTCTCAAGCAACCGCAAAGCAATCAACCTGCGTATCGTTGGTGCCGCATTCGGTCTGCAGGTCGCGATCGCCGCGTTCGTTCTTTACTTCGACGCAGGCCGGGCCGTGATCGATACGCTGAGTACCGGCGTACTAAAAGTAATCGGCTATTCGAAAGCCGGCATCGACATGGTATTCGGTCCACTCGCCGACACTAATATAGTCGGATTCAGTTTCGCCATTAACGTCCTGCCGATAATCATCTTCTTCGCCGCTTTGATGTCGGTCATGTATCACCTTCGTATCATGGAGTGGGTTGTAAAACTCGTCGGCGGTTTCTTGCACAAGGTAATCGGTACTGGTGCCGTTGAATCGATGAACGCCGCCGCTAACGTCTTCGTCGGTCAGACCGAGGCACCACTCGTTGTCCGGCCTTACCTGAAGAACCTGACGGAGCCGCAGATGTTTGCGGTCATGGTCTCGGGTCTCGCTTCCATCGCGGGAACGGTCCTGGCCGGCTATGTCCTGATGGGCGCGGAACTAAAATACCTGCTCGCTGCCGCGTTCATGGCCGCCCCAGGTGGCCTGCTCATGGCGAAGATCCTGATGCCGGACGAACACATCGTTAGAGCCGGTGAACATGAAAAGCTCGTCATGGAGCCGAGCCAGCACCGCAACGTCATTCTCGCCGCTGCTTCAGGCACCACCGACGGCCTGCGCCTGGCCGCGAATATCGGCGCGATGCTGATCGCGTTCGTCGCCCTGATCGCGCTGTTCAACGGCATCGTCGGTGGCATTTCCGGATGGTTTGGTTACGAGCTGACATTGGAGAAGATCCTCGGATGGATATTCAGGCCCCTCATGTTCCTGCTCAGCGTTCCCTGGTCTGAGGCACAGGCCGCCGGCGCATTGTTCGGCGAAAAACTGATTCTCAACGAATTTGTCGCATTCAGTCACCTCACGGAGCGACTCGCCGGCATGAGTGAACGAACACACGCGGTCGTAACATTTTCACTTTGCGGTTTCGCGAATTTGTCATCCATCGCGATCCTCCTTGGCGGCTTGGGCGTGCTTGTTCCGGAGAAGCGCGACCTGATCGGTGTGCTCGGTATCAAAGCTGTTTTGGCCGCGTCGCTATCGAATCTCATGAGTGCGGCATTGGCAGGGCTGCTGCTGACGTTCTGACCGGATGGTGCCACGCCCAATCATCATCGATTGCGATCCGGGCCAGGACGATGCCGTGGCGCTGTTTCTGGCCATCTCGTCGCCCGACGAACTCGATATTCTCGGCATCACCACGGTGACCGGCAACGTGCCGCTTACACTCACGCAGCGCAACGCACGCATGATGTGCGACATCGCTGGGCGCACGGACATACCCGTGTTCGCAGGCTGTGAGAAACCCATGGTTCGGGAGGCGATAACCGCCGAATATATCCACGGCAATACCGGTATCGATGGAGTGAGTATCTTTGAGCCAGATACGCCACTGCAGGAAAAGCACGCGGTCGAATTCATCGTGGAGACACTTCTCGACGCAGAAAAACACTCGGTTACGCTGGTGCCAACAGGGCCATTGTCGAACGTCGGCACAGCCATTGAGAAGGAACCAGGAATACTGCAGCACGTGAAAGAAATCGTGGTCATGGGCGGCGCGATGCGCGAAGGTGGCAATCGCTCACCTTCGGCGGAGTTCAATATCCTGGCGGATCCGCAGGCGGCTGAAATCATGTTCGCCTGCGGCAGGCCGATTACGGTCATGGGGCTCGATGTCACTCACCAGGTTCTGTCGACACGTGAGCGCGTTGCAAGCATCCGCGCACTCGAAAACTCCGTAGCAGAAGCGACCGCCGGGATGCTTGGTTTTTTCCACCGTTATGACACCAAGAAGTACGGATCAGAAGGTGCGCCACTCCATGATCCGTGCACGATCGCCTGGCTGCTCAAGCCGGAACTTTTTCAGACCCGGTTGTGCAACCTCTCTGTCGAAACGGGATCGGAATTGACGATGGGGCATACAGCGGTCGACTTCTGGCATGTCACAGACCGGCCGCACAACGTGCACTGGACGCATGCCGTGGATGCGGACGGATTTTTCGAACTATTGACAGGCCGGCTCGCCCGGTTTGGGCGGTAACCAGGAATGTCAGCCATCGTTGTAGTCGGTTCCGTAAACGTCGATATTGTCGCCAGCGTTTCGCGATTGCCGGCGCCGGGTGAAACGGTGACTGGTGCAGAGCTGAATCGTTTCCCGGGCGGTAAGGGCGCCAACCAGGCGCTTGCGGCACGGCGCCTTGGTGCCGACGTCAGTTTGATTGCTCGCGTTGGCAATGACGCAGCGGCTGACGAAGCTCTCGAGCTCTTGCGGCAAGGCGGCGTCGATCTCTCAAAATGCCGGCGCATCGAAGGTGCGACCACGGGCACCGCATTGATCGCAGTCGCGCCTTCCGGCGAAAACCATATCATTGTTGCGCCCGGCGCAAATCGAATGCTCATGCCGGATGACGTTGAGGCCATCCGCGCGGATGCGCTGATCTGCCAGCTCGAAGTTCCGGTACCCGTTGTCGTGGAGGCGGCCAGGACGTTTGCAGGCTTTTTTTGCATCAACCTTGCCCCGGCGGCTGAAATCGACGTTGAGGTCTTGCAGCGCGCAGACCTCGTCGTTGTCAACGAAACGGAGTCGAACTGGTACGGTGGGTCGCTCCGGGCATGTGCCGGACTTGTTGCGACCACGCACGGTGCTGGCACTGCAACGCTCTCGCGAGACGGGCAGCTTATTGCAGAAGCGAAGCCGCCAGTCGTGCAGGCGGTAGATACAACGGGCGCGGGCGACACCTTTACGGCAGCGCTTGCGGTTTCGCTCGTGGAAGGGCAGGAGCCGGAACAGGCATTGCGCTATGCGTGTGCGGCTGGCGCCGTTGCAACCCTGAAAATGGGTGCGCAACCGTCGTTGCCGGATCGCGATTCAGTGTTGGAGCGGTTGTAAGGGACTATGCCAGCCGGGACTATTCCGTTTCGGCGACCGGCTTGTTGTTCTTCAGGTACGGCATGCGGGCCAATTCCAGGTATCGCCCATTGCTGCGACTCGGAAAGGCGCGAAAGTGAAACCCCACCAGGCCTTCTTTATTAACACCCAGGAACAGTCGTGCTCGTCCAAGCTCCGCAAGGGTCAGAAAAGACAGGCCGCGGAGCTTGCTGGCGCGTCCCAGGATACCGGAGTCCTGAAAATCGAAATTGCTCATCGGTTGGGACCAGTCATCGGCATAGGTCATGGTTTCGATCGGGTGGGTCAGCTGCCAGCGCGGCGCATACGCGGATTGCGCATGCATTGATTCAAGCGAGAGGGCCGGTACCGGTGCTTGTTTACCCTCGGCGCCGGGGATAGTCGGATCATCAGCAAGAGCTGCTGCCGGAAGCAGCATGCTGACAATCAAAAGCACCATCCAGTCGGCTCGTAGCATGACCTAACTCCCTCGAGTCATGACGTCATATGTCATACCGTTTGGTTTATCCAATCGGTATTGATATACGTTGTTACAATTTGCCAGAAACCACGGCGTTATTCGTTTGTCTGCATCACGAAATCAAATAAAAACTGCGTCCAGTGTTATGTGAAGTAAGGGCATGGCAGAATAAGCGCGTACAGATAATCACCGTCTTGGCAAAGCCGGAAGGATCGTGTTGAAACCAATTGTACCCAAAGTAATCGTTGACTCGTTGAATGACTTCCTGGACCTCGAATCGTCCAGCGGTATTCTCCTTGTCATTGCCGCAGTCGTGGCGATGGTAGTTGCCAATTCGCCTTTGGCGCCCATCTACGACTCGCTGATCGATCTTCCTGTGGGCATCCGGGTCGGCGCGCTGGAAATCGAAAAACCACTGCTGCTTTGGATCAACGACGGGCTGATGGCCGTTTTCTTTTTTCTGGTCGGCCTGGAACTCAAGCGTGAAATACTTGATGGCCAGCTGTCAGATCCCAGGGAAATCGTCTTGCCCGCGCTCGGCGCGTTCGGTGGGATGCTATTTCCCGCGGCCATCTATATCTGGGTCAACCAGGGCGACAACACGGCGCTGCAGGGCTGGGCAATTCCGGCCGCAACCGAAGCGATCTTTCGGTCGCAGCCCTGGTGACAGCCGCATGCTGCCTGCCGGTCCTGTGGGCTCTCAATCGACGTGGCGTACTGGAACTTGCTCCTTATCTTTTTGTTGGACTCATCATGTGGGTCGCCGTGCTTAAATCCGGCGTTCACGCCACGCTGGCGGGCGTTCTGTTGGCCCTTTTTATTCCGCTCCGGGACCGTGAAAAGGAACGGTCTCCGTTACATGAGATCGAACACGATCTTCATACGGCGGTTGCTTTTGGCATTCTTCCTGTCTTTGCTTTTGCAAACGCCGGGATTGCGCTGGGCGGCCTGTCGATCGAATCGTTCTTTCACCCTGTTCCACTTGGAATAATGGCCGGTCTTTTCATTGGCAAGCAGGTAGGTATTTTCTTGTTATGTGGGCTGGGCGTCGTGCTGGGGATCGCTCGACTGCCTGACGACCTGCGGTGGTCGCATATCTACGGTACGGCGCTGCTCTGCGGCGTCGGTTTTACGATGAGCCTGTTTATCGGATCGCTGGCGTTCGAAGAAACCGGCGTGAACCTGCTCTTCGACGAGCGGCTCGGGATCATCGCGGGGTCGCTGCTTTCTGGTATATGCGGCTATTTGGTCTTGAAGATGTCGTTGCCTCCAGCGGCAAAGGGGCAGGAGAACTAGCCTGTAGGGCGGCCCAGAAGTGTGCGGCCATCGTAAAAAGTGAGAGGGACGACCGAATGAAGACAAGAATTCTGTTGCTGTGCACCAGTATTGCGCTGACAGCGTGCAGCCGTACTGAACACGATGCGCCGTCCGCGCGCCTCGACTATCCGACAACCGCCACGGTTGATCATGTCGATAGTTACCACGGCGTTGACGTTGCCGATCCCTACCGATGGCTCGAAGACGACGTGCGCGAAAGCGATGAT
>CAMYIS010000042.1 GCA_947258485.1 uncultured Woeseiaceae bacterium | reverse complement strand
TTGCGGAGCTCACGGCACAGCCATTGGCTTCCTGATGGAATTCGATCATATGAGTTTTGTCGAGGCCATCGAGAGTCTCGCGAGCTCGATGGGCGTCGAAGTTCCGAGAAGCGAGAGCGACAAGCCGGCCCGTCGCTATGACGAGCTGTTTTCACTGATGGATGCCGTTGCCAAACACTGGCAGGCGACAATGAAAGACACACCCGCGGCTGTTGCGTATCTGAAAGAACGCGGGATTGACGGCGCAACCGCAAAACGCTTCGGCATTGGCTACTCACCGGACGGCTGGAGCAACGTGCTCGACAAGTTTGGACAATCGGCAGAAGCCGTCGAACGGCTGCTTGCCTCTGGCCTGATTATTCGCAAGGACAACGGCCAGCATTACGACCGTTTCCGCGATCGCATCATGTTTCCGATTCGGGATGCACGCGGCCGAACAATAGGATTTGGCGGCCGCATCATGGGTGACGGTGAGCCAAAGTACCTGAATTCCCCCGAGACCGTGCTTTTCCACAAGGGCCGCGAACTCTATGGACTGTACGAGGCCCGCCAGGCTTTGCGGCAGATCGAGCAGCTCGTCGTCGTCGAAGGCTACATGGACGTCGTTGCGCTGGCTCGGCATGGCATCGACTTCGCAGTCGCTACACTCGGCACAGCGACGACCAGCGAACACCTGAATAACCTGTTCCGCCTGACCGAGAACGTCCATTTCTGCTTCGATGGCGATCGCGCGGGCAAAGCGGCTGCCTGGCGAGCACTGGAAAACGCACTGCCTCAAATCCGCGAAGGTCGACAGATCCGCTTCGTTTTTCTGCCCGATGGGCACGATCCCGACTCTTTCGTCAACGAGCATGGCGCTGACGGATTCGTTGACGCCCTGGATAACGGTGTCGCCCTGTCCGAGTTTCTTATTGAGGAACTCGCGAGCCAGGTCGACATGCAAACCGTCGATGGACGAGCGAGATTGGCCGAACTGGCACGACCCCTTGTGAACAAAATACCGACAGGAGTTTACCGCGAGCTGTTGATCGAGAGTCTCGCTGCAGCCGTCGGTCTGACCGCACCAAAACTCGAAAAGATGATTGCGGGCGGAGCGGCGCACGCCAGGGACACGACGTCCAGATTCGCCGGCGCCGACAGGAAACCGCGGCTTCCGCCTGGCACAGGCAAACCATCCGTTGTTCGGCATGCCATTACCATTATCCTGAACCACCCCGAGGCTGGCCGAAATCTCGAAATCGACAAGCTCGCGAGCGTCAATCGGCCGGGCACCGATTTGTTGCGGGCTCTCATTGAAACGGTGCGTTCTGAACCCAATATAACCACGGCTGGCTTACTTGAACGTTGGCGACATGACGAACAGGGCCGCCACCTCGGCAAACTGGCCGCTGCGGTACTACCCGTCGATGAGGAATTTGACCCGGCTGCCGAGCTGCGCGAGTGCCTCGACCAGCTGGCGCTGGCCGGGCGAAAGGAGAGGATTGACTTTCTTATTGAAAAACAGCGAGTTAGCGGGCTCTCGGCCGACGAAAAATCGGAACTAAGGGCGCTGAACTAGGTCGAAAATTCACCAAGTATTTGTGGATTGAGCTCCCTCGAGAGCGTATTATTAATCGTTTGTATCTTTTGCCCGCAGGGGTTTTGTCTTGATAGAGAAAAAAGCAGCAGTCGGCGGAAACAAGCAGGCTAAACAGCTTAAGGCGTTGATTGCCCGCGGCAAGGAGCAAGGGTATCTGACCTATGCAGAGGTCAATGATCACTTGCCGAATGACATCGTCGACCCGGAACAGATCGAAGACATCGTTAACATGATTAACGACATGGGCATTGCTGTGCATGAAAAAGTGCCAGACGTCGAATCGATAACCTTGTCCGACGCAACGGCTACCGACGATGATGGCGCCGAGGAAGCCGAAGCTGCGCTCGCCAGCGTCGACGCGGAATTCGGCCGCACGACGGATCCTGTCCGCATGTACATGCGCGAGATGGGCACTGTCGAACTGCTGACGCGGCAGGGCGAAATCGACATCGCGAAGCGTATCGAGGACGGCCTGAACCAGGTCAAATACCATATGGTGCACTTCCCGCCCACGGCTGAAGCACTGCTTGAAGTGGCCGATCGCGTGATCGGTGGCGAGACCCGCATGCAGGACTTTATCGTGGGGTTCATTGACCCCAATGAGCCAGACGAAATCAAGCCGCCGGCACCGAAGTCTGACGATGACGATGAAGTCATAGATACAGGGCCGGATCCCGATGAAGTAAAAGCGCGTGTCAGGGTTATTCGTCGCCACTTCAACCGCGCGATGAAAAATCTTGGCCTGCATGGCCTGAAGGACAAGAAAACCGTTAAGGCGCACGCCGACATGGCTGACCAGATCATGGAATTGAAGCTCGCGCCGAAGTTGTTCGATGCCCTGGTCCGCAATCTCCGCGATGTCGTCTCAATCATTCGCAGCCAGGAACGCCTCGTAATGAAACTTTGCGTTCGGGATGCGGGCATGCCGCGCAAAGACTTTTTGTCCAGCTTTCCGAAGAGCGAAACGGACCTCGCCTGGATCGAAAAACACATTCGAGCCAAGCGCAAGCATTCCTCGATACTTGCCAAACTCAGAGACGACGTCACGCGTGCTCAGCGCAAGCTGATTGCCGTGGAGGAAGTAACTCGACTCCAGATCAGCGAGATCAAGGAGATCAATCGCCAGATGTCGATTGGTGAGGCGAAAGCCCGCCGCGCGAAGAAAGAAATGGTGGAAGCGAACCTGCGACTCGTTATCTCGATCGCGAAAAAGTACACCAACCGTGGCCTGCAGTTCCTCGACCTTATCCAGGAAGGCAACATCGGCCTGATGAAAGCCGTTGACAAGTTCGAATACCGGCGCGGCTACAAGTTCTCGACGTATGCGACCTGGTGGATTCGGCAGGCTATTACCCGCTCGATCGCTGACCAGGCGCGAACGATCCGCATCCCGGTTCACATGATCGAGACCATCAACAAACTGAACCGTATTTCGCGGCAGATGTTGCAGGAGATGGGACGCGAGCCCTTGCCCGATGAACTGGCCGAGCGAATGGAAATGCCCGAGGACAAGGTTCGCAAGGTCCTCAAGATTGCGAAAGAACCGATCTCCATGGAAACACCCATTGGCGACGACGAAGATTCGCATCTCGGCGATTTCATTGAAGACCAGACCGTGCATTCGCCCGTCGACTCTGCGACGACCTCAGGCCTCAAGGAAACGACGCATTCGGTGCTTGCGGGCCTGACGCCACGTGAAGCCAAGGTGCTGCGCATGCGCTTCGGAATCGATATGAATACCGACCACACGCTTGAGGAAGTCGGCAAGCAGTTTGACGTCACGCGCGAGCGTATCCGCCAGATAGAAGCGAAAGCGCTTAGGAAGCTTCGGCATCCGACTCGTTCGGATCAACTCAGGAGCTTCCTGCTCGAAGACTGATTCGGCGCGACAATTGTCAGCGAAGAAGCCGGGCATTGCCCGGCTTTTTTCTGTCTACGAGATCTTAAGGGCATTCCTACTGTTCGGATTGTGGATTTCCTTATGGCAGTTCGAACAAACGAGGACACATTTTTTGACCTCGGCCTCTATTCGCTGCCAGCTTCGATTCGACAGGGATCTCAAGTCGAGCTGAAAAGACTTCGTTTTTCGATCCTTATGGTGAAATTCCAGGGCCGCGAAGTTGCTGCTATAGCCGCAGACCTGACATTTGGCGCCCTTGCGCCTAACCAGTGCTTTCTTTCTGCTTCGACCCCGTCTTTGTTGCGCAACATAGGATTGATAGCGATTATTCGTATCGGAGTTCTTGCAGCGTCTCGAGCAATACTTCCTTTGTTTGCCACAAAGATCTACGCCGCAAATAATGCAAACAACCATTTGGCGATTATGAGCAATCCGGCAGCTGCCTTCATTATCAAAACCAGTGGAATTTGGGCACTTATTGCCATCGCGCAAGTGGCAATATATCTGCTAGAATGCCGCTCCTTATGTGGGCCTGTAGCTCAGTTGGTTAGAGCAGGGGACTCATCGAAAAATGGTGCGTTCGTGTCGAAAGACACGAAATGAACGGGATGAATTCAGGGAAACCTTAGCAGTTCGGCTGATGGCAATCCTGAGCCAAGCCGCGAGT
>CAMYIS010000041.1 GCA_947258485.1 uncultured Woeseiaceae bacterium | reverse complement strand
AAGGTGGAGCATTACCTGGATACATCGCCACCGGTGAAGCAGGTTTCACAACTGATCGATGTCTTACATGTGCTTGCAAATATCGATGAGTCTGTCTCAACTCAAGAAAAATTGATTCTGGAAGAAATAGACGGGTTGCTGCTTAGCTATGTGAACGCGTCTGATGCACAGGCGAGATTTGCCGTCGTTATTGCCCCACAGAACAAGAAACAGGATTCGGCGATTGCTGCGCTCCTGCCCGAAATTGACAAGAGTGAGGTCGCTGGCGGTTCGGGCTACATGATCGGCTCGTATTATTCGAAAGACTACGCCGGCATAATCTGCGATCAGTACCGAGCGCTCGGCTTTTTTACAATCGAAATCACTCACGATTCACCTGAAATCGCTTAGATTAGTTCGACGTTAATTCCACCTGACAGCGGCACGCAGATAATAATATGAACCTTGCCAATCCATCACGTTGCTGCGGTGTACAGGAACGCCGCAACACGAGCGGAATGATGGCGCTGGGCTGGGAAACTCGTCGAAGATATTGTTGCCACCCAATATGACGCTGAGCGCATCGTTGACATCCCAGGTGACATCGAAGTCCCAGTATGTTGTGCCCTTCATTGTTTCGAATCGGGTAAACGAAGGGTCGCTTACCTGGTAGTCACCGAACCAACTGCCTCGCACAGACGCAGAGACGTTGTTGGCCCAGCTGTGTCTCGCCGTCACATAAGCCCGAAATTCCGGGTCGCCCTTCTCGATACGGTACACATCGCTTTCTCGGACGAAATACACGGGCGACGGGTTACCAGGGTCCGTCTGCCGATCGGTTCTGCGCGTTACCTTCGTATCGTTAACATTCGCGGCGATCGAAAACAGCGTGTTGCCGCCACCCCAGTCGACATTGTAATTCGCGACCAGGTCAATGCCGCTGGTTTCCGTATCCAGATCGTTGACGAAGAATCGGATCGTTTCAATGTTTTCAGCGCCGGGCACACCCGCGGCTTGTGCCAAACCTGCATCGAAATTGGACGACGTCCAGAATCGATCATCCAGCGCAATGAAGTAGTAGTCGAGAGTTAGCGTGAGCGCGTCGTTTGGCTGTGCGGCGACTCCAAATGTGAACTGCTCTGAAGTTTCGGGTTGCAGATCCGTTGCCCCGAAAAACTGCGCAACAGGATTTTCCGTCGGGAAGTGTCCCCTCGCTACTGGCAGTCCGTCTTCGATGCCCGTTTGTATACTCTTGCTCGATATTTGTCCCGGCGTCGGCGCGCGAAACCCCGTACCAACGGACGAACGCAACGACAAGGCATCGTTAACTTGCAGACGGGCCGCAACGCGGTAACTGAAATTGCTGCCAAAATCCGAGTCCGAGAAGTCCTCGTAGCGGCCCGCAACCGACGCCATCAACCGATCTGTTATATCCGCCTCCAGATCGATATAGGCCGCCCAGCTATCCCTGTCATACTTCGACGCCGTAACGGGTCCATAGCCCGGAAACCCGTTCGAGCCAACCGCTACGGCATTGTGAATGGGATCTCCCGGGTTGCAGAGGCTAGTAGGGTCAAACTGCGGGCCCGGAATGAAACAGCCAACACTGCCGCCGTTTTGACCGGCGGCGGCTTCGTCGGCATCGATTTCGAAGTTCCAGGGGTCAGGAACTGCGTACGCACCAATTTCATACGATTGCCGATCACCCTGAACAAGTTCGTAACCGCCATCGCGATACTCAAAGCCAAACGCGATATGCAGGTCACTGGCAAAGTTGACATCGACCGGCTTAGCGAAGTCAGCAGTGAAAGCCAGCTCGTCCGAGATCAGGTCGCCTGGGCGGAATGATGTGGGTGTCGCCGGCCCCATTGATGGATTCAGTGTGTTGTAAAGCGCGTACTTGATCGTGCTCTCGCCCCATCGACCACCGAAGTCGTATGCCATGCCGTTCTTGAACTCGCCCCTGATACCGCCGGTGAAACTCAGATCGATAACGTTGCCGGCGAAGCGTGGCGTAAAGCCCGCCGGATACAGACTGCGAGGGTTGTATATCTCACCGGTCTCTGTCCGCAGCGGCGCAAGCACCGAATTGTTTGGGTCTCGGTGAAAGAAATTGTTGTTCGCATCGCTGTCGGAATAGTTCGCCCAGCCATAAAGCTGCGATCCATTCGCAAGGTCGTAACCCGCATTGATGAATGTTCGAATAGCATCACGGTCGGGTTCGCCCCAGAGCATCACGAACTCGTTGTCAGTAATTTCGGCAAATTGCAGATTGTCCGCGTAACGCGTGTCGATGTCGTCGGGGATGCCATCGCTGCCGCGGGAAATCGTCACCAATGCGCCAGAGAGCGGATCGTAGATCTCTGTCAATGCGTCCGGGCCAAAGCGTTCCTGATCCGGCGTCGAAGGGTTCCCGTCATGATCGAAAAAACCTGACACTTGTGCGACTTCAATGGGCGTAAATGGACCTCGCGAGTAATAAGTGCCGCGGCTGGTCAGCTCATTGTCTGATACTTCGGCGCTGATGTTGATAAAGCCATTGCCGGCAAGACTGAATCCCTGGTTGAACGATATGAGGTAGCCGGATTCGTTTTCTGCCGTGTACATACCCGTCTGGAGCCGCAGTTCGCCGCCGTCTGCAGCATCCCTGAGGTTGTAATTAATGACTCCCGCAATTGCGTCGGAACCGTACAAGGCCGACGCCCCGTCGCGAAGGACCTCAATTGAAGACACAGCGATACTCGGGATTGTGGCGAGATCCGGACCGTGCGATCCGTCCGCACTGAGTTTCACAAGTGCAGAACGATGACGGCGCTTGCCGTTAATGAGTACCAAGACCTTGTCGCTGCTCATGCCGCGCAGCAGCGCAGGACGAACAAAATTGAGGCCGTCGCCGCCACCAACCGGAACGATGAATGAAGGCACGAGCTTCTCGATCGTGTCGAGCATGTCATCAGAGGAAATTCTGTCCAGGTCTTCGCGGTTGAAGACGTCTACCGGCACGGCAGTTTCGATGGCAGTTCGACCCTGGCGGCGCGTGCCGACGATTACTATTTCATCGACGGACTTGACCACTTCTTGCTGTGCGATCGCGTTACAGGGCGCAAGTGCGGCGGCGACGAACATGCTCGATGTCAGCGTAAACCAGGCCAGTGGTGAGTTCTTGTTTATTATTTTAGGCCCCGCGTATGTTGGCCGAATCGGTTGAGTATAGCGCGAATTCGTTACGCTACAGTCAATTTAGACGCTATGAACACTCGAAATCATCTACTCCGAGTGGATGACAAGCATCCGCCCAGCCGTAGGCACGCCAATACTCGACCAGGTTTAAGTCAGTGACGAGTTCTTTGAATTCCGGCAATTGTCTAACTTCAGACATGACGGGATACCACAGCGTGGCCAAACGAACTACGGCGGCGCGAACTTCCTGGCCTTTGACTTTCAGTGCGAATTGCGGATCGCCGAAATACGCCGCCACCATTGCAATGTCGTGAAGCTTTCTTGGCCATTGCAGATTCTCATCCCGATAAATGTCCCGCAGCATGGACAGGATTCGCTCGGGCGACTCAAACTCCGCCAGCACCGGGGCATAAAGCACGATAGTAGCGACATTCGTTTTCGGCAGCGCCTGAATAGCCGCCTTGAGCGCTTCCGGGTCACGTTCATTGAGCGCTATATCCAGGTAATTTTCGATACGGTTAGCTACACCCGGCCAGTCGGAGATCTCTTTAGCTTCGGCAAATCGTCCTTGGGCCAGGCTCGCGTGCCAGGACATACGGACGGGGCGCCCGCCCAGTGGCTCCAGGGCAACGGCAATAGCATATTGCTTTTGCGCGGAAGCCGTACGGCCGTTGCGTAGCAGAGTGCTGGCATAAGTGCTCACGATTGGACGGTCCGCAAGCAACTCTATAGCCTGCCTGAACCCTTCCTCGGCGCCAATCCAGTCGAGCTGGGAACCACGAACCATTGCCAGGTTTTTTTGAGCCACGGCAGATTCAGGATTGAGCTGCACACCGTGGAGCGCGAGCTGGTACGCCCGATCCATAATTTCCGATGCCTGATCCGGGCTGGAATCCCACACCGTGGCAAGCGTGCGGTGTGCCATAATCGACCATGCCTCCGCATAGTTGGGGTCCAGCTCAATGGCTCGTTCGAGCAGGCGAATCTGCTCCTGCTTAGTCAGGTTTCGGTCCTGGCTCTGGAGATAAGCCTCATAGGCCTCTACATTTTGAGTGCCAGCACCTCGAAAATCGTTAACGGTACCGACCCCCAGTCTCACTCCCAAAGCCCCGGCTACCGACGTTGCGATCTCCTCCTGCATCTCGAATATATTCTCCAGCTCGCGATCATAGGATTCCGACCAGATTGTGAATCCGTTCCCCCCGTGAGTGAGCTGAACGGTGATTCGAACACTGTTACCCTCCTTACGGACACTGCCCGCGAGGATCGAATCGACATTCAGGGTTTCACCAATCGTCTTGCTGTCTTCCTGTGCGGACGCGATCGAAGACGTTCGACCAGCTACACGGAGACCGTCCAGCCCTTGCAGCTCGAGGCGCAGTTCATCTGCGATACCGTTTCCAAAGTACGCCTGATCGCCACCCGGACTGATGTCTTCGAACGGTAATATAGCAATCGACCTGTCACCTCGTGGCCATGTCAGGTAGAGAGTCACAGCTACTGTGATGAACAGCCCACTAACGAGTATTAAAATGAGCTTATTGCTGACAAGCAGGCTACCGGTGACCTCGCCGTAATCAGTCCGCTTAATGCCATCAGCCGTCAGATCGAATGCCCAGGAGAGCATCAGTGAAATGGGAAGGCCCACGACCAATAAGGTGATGATCATCTGCATCACCCAGACCGGCGCCAAAAAGCTGTCGGCAACCAGAGCCGCAACCTGGGCGATCAACCACGCCGCGATGGCGTAGCCGATACCTACCCGGAATACCTTGCGTCGTTTGAGTTCGTCGAAAAAAGACAAAGGCTGGCTTCTCTGCATCCACTCTTGCAACAAGCCTACCTGCTAGCCCGGTCAATGCCAAAACAACCGGCGATAATTGCTTATAAGCTGCGGGTCTCGTCTGAATCCAATCCGCCCATAGTCAAAACAATCGCGACTTTGACCGATGCGGGCTGATCTTTAGTCATATAAACGGAAAGACCAAAAACCTTCGCAGGTTCAACTCCCGCACACGCGTTAGCGGAAACAAAAAAGGCCCTCGCAAGGAGGGCCTTTTCTTGTTTTTGCTAGCGGGGGCGCGCTTATCGAAAAGTTGGATTTATACGCGGAGCCGTTTCCTTTGGTCGCCTGATGACTGCTTTTCCCGAAAGCGGACGTTCAATCACGCTAAGAACCGTCAATCTGACAGTCCGCTAACGGCCAGAAGCGGCCGCACTCTGTATCGGACACCTGCGACGATACAAGCTCTCTGGAGCAAAGTTACGCACGCTGAATCTGCTACTCGTAACTCACTCTCGGTGCGAACGGCGCAAGGGCACGTTCGAGCCCATAACCAAGGCAGCGCTCG
>CAMYIS010000040.1:3267-24378 GCA_947258485.1 uncultured Woeseiaceae bacterium | reverse complement strand
GTCCGCGGTCGCGAAGTCGAGCTGTTTGTCGGGATCGTTCGGCGGCGGCTGTTCGCGGTAGCGCACGCCGTCGACGGTATTCAGCATCTCTAGCGCCACGACGGAGCCTGACGTCGTGACGCGCACACTGTTTGGTAATGCCCGGCGTACGTCACGCGCCACGCGGCGCAGCGCGCCTTCGGCGAGATCAACGAGTTCGCCACGCCGTGCCTGGTCCGTATAAGCACGCACGGGCCCGGCGATGAACATCGCCATGAACGAAACAACGATGATGCTCAGCACCATGACGACGACGAGTTCGATGAGCGTAAAGCCTTTTGCGTTATGCCTGCACATATCAAAGCCGCGTGCGGTAGCTGCTGACGATAAAGTTGATCTGCGACTCCCACGCGACGTTGATGTCTACGCGCAGGGCATCGGCCGCCGGTACTCCTGGTAACGCAGCCGAGGGGCTGACGCTGACCGATACCGAGTAGTCGCTGAGCGCCGCGATCGGATTGCCGAACTGGTCGCGAGCGCCGGCATCGAATAGTCCGTCGTAGTCATCAACGTCGTCGAAATCCACGCGCGCAGCTTCGCCGTCAACGCCGTCCGGGTCATCGAATGACTTGAGCAGAATCTCCTCGAGGTAAGCCTCGGCAATCGATGCGGCCTGGTGACGCAGCATCGGGTCCGCGCTGCTGGCATTCGTCGTCGACAACACGCCGAGCACGGCGCTTGCCGCGATGGCGACAATGACGATGGACAGCAGCAGCTCTACGAGCGTCGCGCCCGTTTGGAAACTGACAAAACGAGGTACTGTAGTGTTCACGGGGTGACCACCAGGCCGCTTTCGGCTTCGATGAGCATCGTCCGTGAACCGACGGTGATGACCTGGTTGCCGGCGAGATTTGTCCGTCCGACACCCTCATAGACAATGACTAGCGGTGGTGCAGCCGTGATCCCGGACGGGGCGACGCCGCTCACGGCTTGTCCATGCGGCAACAAGACGGGCAACGGGAAAGAAAGGTCAGCCGCGTCGCAATGGCCGCCGAGCGCCGCCTGCTGACGGAGTTCGTACGTGCTTGCTGTGAGGCTGACGCGAACGCGACAGCCGCTGGCTACCGCGACTTTTTGCGCATAGCGGATGCTGCTAGCGAGTTCGTCGTAATAGGCGCGCTCGTCGAAACTGGAGGTACTAAAGAATCGGGGTCCTGCTATTGCGCCCAGTATGCCGATGATGACGATAACAAGGACGAGTTCAACGGTGGTAAAACCCGCGATAGCGTGCGTTCGAAAACTGCACGACACTTAGCACCCCGACACATCTACCACGATGAGCGGCGCATTACCGGCAAGGGCTGTGGTGTACTCAACGCTGCAGTTCGCCGGAGTGGGGGACCCGGGTCGCGTGAATGCGCCCGTGCCTGCAGCCTCGGCAAATGCGTAGCCCGTGTAATCGGCAAGCGTGTCGTCGATATCGGCGGCACTCGGGTAACCGTTCGTCATGTTGATGACGTTACCTTCCATGGTCACCGTAGGCGGGTTGTTTTGCGTCAGCGACAGGCTGTGGGCCAGTGCTGCGGAACTGCGCACACTGCCCGCCAGGCCCTGGATCGCGGCGATCCGTGCCTCGGTCTCGAGGGAAGCAAAACGCGGGATGGCGAATGCGGCCAGGATACCGAGGATCGTGATGACGACCACCAGTTCGATCAGCGTAAAACCGCGCTGTCCGCTGCGAGTTAATGTCTTCATGTCGGTCGTCCTTCTTTCCTTGTGAGAGCCGGAGAAAAAGGCGCCCCGCGAGGGGCGCATTTCTCAGGAGGTTTCAAAATATGCTGGGCAATCAGCAGTCGCTGACGTCAACCGTAATGGTTGGCGCGCCGTTTGCCGGAGCCTCCACATAGGTGACACTGCAGTTGGCTGGCGTGGTGGCGCCGTCTTTTGTAAACACGCCTGCTGCGAACGAAAATCCGGTGGTATCCACGAGCGTGTCAATAATGGCCGTGTCTTCCGGATAGCGATTGGCCATGGTTATTGGTCCTGGCGCGCCTTCCATCGTGACCGAAGCTGCAGGGGCCAGGCCCTGGGCCAGGGACAAGCTGTGTGCCAGCGTTGCGCTACTGCGAACACTGCCGGCCAGGCCTTGTACCGTGGCGATGCGCGCCTCTCTTTCCAGGCCCGCGAATCGCGGAATGGCAAATGCCGCCAGGATTCCGAGTATCGTAATTACGACCACCAGCTCGATGAGCGTAAAACCTTTCGATGCCTTGTTCATTTTGAAAACTCCAGTGTTAATCGATAATTCAGCGCTGATTTTCCGCAAGGCTGAGATGCGGGTCTGTGATCGTCTTCACAGTTATGTAAACTGGTCTTCGTAAGTGATTGAAAAATCACAATCATTGCCTCTTGGGTTTGTTTCCGGCGAGCCATTCCGCGCCTGCGACTGTTTGCAGACGCACGCCATATAGCTCGTCCGTCCCCGGCTCGAAGCGGCTGTTGCCATTACGATCATTAAAGGCAACGCGAACCTCGAATTCAGGTTCATCCATGGTCTCGTCATCGGACCAGCCAAATCGCCGACCTACCCGGTACACGAGTCGTCGCGTTTTCAGGTCGAAATACCAGCTGCGGCGGGGGACGGCATTCCGCTGGTCTTCTCTTTTCTCACCGACATAATTTTTCGGTGGTTCAAGCATGAGGCGCATTGGATTGATGCCGTTGAGTTCGGAAATACTGGCCGCTCTGCCACCGGCGATGCGTTTTGCGGCATCCGTGACCAAGGTGCTTTTGATCTGGCTCTCGAACGTCAGCACGCCAACGCGTTCGGCTTCGTCGATGTACGGCAACAAGCGATTGAGTGCGACGGCCAGCAGGATGCCAATGATGACAACCACGACGACCAGCTCGAGCAAGGAGAATCCACGGCTGCGGATCTGAGCGTTCATCAAGCCCTCGCTGCGGCAACCATGTCCCACATCGGCAGAAAGACGCCGAGTGCGAGCACCAGCACGATAGCGCCCACCGCGACAATGAGTATCGGTTCCAGTGCGGCACTCAGATTGTCGAGATCATAGTCGACCTCCCGTTCGTAGTGGTCGGCGGCCTCGTTCATGAGTTCGGGCAGTGCGCCCGTTTCTTCTCCCAGCGCGAGCATTTGTAGAACCAGCGGCGTGAACAGGTCACTCGTTCTTGCCGTTTGCGACAGCGACTCGCCGCGCTCGATGCCGGTGCCGAGGTCGGACATTTTTTCCGCGAGATATTCATTTCCGATAGCCGGGGCGACCGTGCGCAGGGTGTCATTCATTGGCAGGCCCGCTTCAAGCGAAATCGTCAGCGATCGCAGGATGCGCGACAGCGCCGCATTGCGAACGATGATGCCCGTTACCGGGATACGCAGTTTGAGCCGGTCCCAGTTGAAGCGACCAGCTTCCGTTTTTAAGTAGAAGACGAACGAGGCGACGGCAGCGACAATAAGAACTAGCACAATGGGCCAGCGATTGATGGCAAAGTCGGAGACGCCCATGATGATGCGGGTCGGCAACGGTATGTTGTCGCCCAGCGCCCTGAATATTGGCGCGAAATTCGGAATAACGAAAACGGTGATGATGGCGATCGCCACGGCGATGCCAATCATCACGATCAGTGGATAACGAACGGCCGATTTCACGCGGTTGCGGATCTCCTGGTCGGCGCTCAGGTATTCGTACATTCGCAGAAATGCGGTATCCAGGGTGCCCGTGGCTTCGCCGATTTCGATGATACTCACGAACATGTGCGAAAAAATGTCGGGATGACGTTCCAATGATTTTGCGAGGCCGCGGCCGGACTCGAGGCTCGCGATCACATCGATCAACGCCGCTTTCAGCACCTCGTTGTGTGTCGTTTCCATCAGTCCGCTGAGACCGCGAAGCAGCGGTAGCCCGGTTCGCGTAACGGTGTGCATCTGACGGCAGAACAGGACCAGGTCCTTGGTAGTGGGTCGGCCGCCGCCGAGGCGTCGCCAAAGCTCCTCGACCGTAATGCTGGCGTGTACCGTCGCCTCGGTTATTTCGATCGGGGTAACGCCAAGGCCCAGCAAGCGGGTGGCAACGGCGTCGGTCGACGCCGCCTGCAAACTCCCATTGACGAGCGCACCGTTTGCCGATCGTCCTTTGTAAAGGAACTCAGCCACGGCGCGCGCTACCGTGGGAATCGTCCTGGTTGTCAACGAGCTGCCCGGACAGACTGAGCTCGTCATCTTCGTCCAGGCCACCCGTTACCCGGATGACTTCCTCGATCGAGGTTATGCCGTCGATCGCGTACTCCATTGCACAGTGCGTCAGCGGCACGTAGCTTTTTTTCTTCGCAACCGCTTTATCGAACGCGGCAGCATCTTCCTTCTGAATTGCATCGGTCAGCTTGTCGTCGATTTCCAGCAGCTCGTATACACCGATACGACCGTTGTAGCCTGTCAGGTAGCAGTAGTTGCAGCCGCGACCACGAACGAATTCGAGCCCTTTGGCGCGTTCCTTGCCGATCTCTGCAATCAGCCACGCCTGCTGTCCGGTGGTCAGTTCGACCGTTTCTTTGCAACTTGTGCAGACGCGGCGTACGAGGCGTTGTGCGAGCACGCCGTTCAGTGCAGCGGCCATGAGGTAGCCAGGCGCGCCCATGTCCTGCAGGCGACTGACCGTCGCGGCGGCGCTCACCGTATGCAAGGTCGAGAACACCATGTGTCCGGTCATGGCTGCGCGCAGCCCGATGTCCACGGTTTCCTTGTCGCGCATCTCGCCGACCAGGATGATGTCAGGATCCTGGCGCAACGCGGTCCTGAGGACCCGGGCGAAGTTCAGTCCGATTCTCGGATTGACCTGCACCTGGTTGATGCGCTCGAGGCGATACTCAACCGGGTCTTCGACAGTAATGATTTTCGTCGATGGGTGATTGACGCGGTTCAGCGCTGAATACAAGGTTGTCGTCTTGCCGCTGCCGGTCGGTCCGGTCACAAGTACCATGCCGCCAGGCCTTTCGATCAGCGCCGCGAAGCGCCGCTGTATATCCGTTGGCATGCCCAGATTCGACAACGTCAGCAGGTTTGCCGAATGATCGAGCAAGCGCAGCACCAGCGATTCGCCGTGCTGCACGGGCAGGGTCGAGATTCGTACATCGAGCGTCGTCATGTTGACGCGAACCGAGAAACGGCCATCCTGCGGCAAGCGTTTTTCCGAAATATCCAGGCCGCTCATCAGTTTCAGCCGGGTGACCAGTGCGCTTGCAACTCCGCGACCATCAATCACCTGTTCCTGGAGCACACCGTCAACACGCTGGCGGATACGCAGCAGCGATTCCTCTGGTTCGATATGAATGTCCGAAGCTTTGACCTGCACCGCGTCCTTGAACATGGATTGCAAAAGCTTGATGACCGGCGCGTCATCGGCATCGTCATCGGTCGACAGGTGCTCGATGTCGATCTCGCCATCGCCGAGATCCTGTTTGACTTCTGCGGCCAGCGCTTCGATCTCGTCGGTGCGTCGGTAGACGACGTCGATCGTGCGCAAGAGTTGAGATTCCGATACCAGCGCCAGGCGAACGGGTTTTTTCAAACGTCGACATATTTCGTCATAAGCGAACAGGTCGGTAGGGTCGGCCATGCCGACCAGCAGGCTGTCTTTGTCGGATTTGAGCACCAGCGCCCGGTAGCGGCGTGCGTGCACCTCCCCGAGCAGCTTTACGGTGTCCTCTTTGAGATCCATGCCGCTGAGATCGAGGAATTCAATCTTCAGCTGCTTGGCCAGGAAAGTGTTCATTTCCGGCTCGGTAATCGCGCCGATTGTCGTCAGTGCCCGTCCAAGCCTCTGGCCGCTCTTTTTCTGGTGCTTGAGCGCCTGATCAAGTTGATCAAGAGTGATGACGCCGGCTTCGACGAGTAGGTCTCCGAGACGGACCTTCTTCGGTCGGGATGTCGCCACGCGCAATTTGGATGTCGACTTGAGCATATGCTGTCCCGCCTACTGCCTGCGCACGCGTTGCAGTGACTCGTTGGCCATCGTTGACCAGACTCGGTCGTCGTCTACGACGACCGGCTTCAGCAGGATAACCAGCTCTGTCTTTTGCTCGATTTCGCGCGAGCTCTTGAACAGCCTGCCGATTCCGGGAATCCGGCTGAGTCCTGGTGTCGCGAAGCCTTCCGATCGCTTCGAATTTCTCATCAGTCCACCGATCACGATGATCTGTCCGCTGCGCGCTTTGACGATGCTGTCGGACTCGCGGATTTCACTGAACGCCAACGGCAGCGAGTCGGATTCGCCCGAAACGGTGACTACTTTTTCCTGATCCGTCACTTCACTGACGGTCGGGTGAATGTGCAGGATGATTTCGCCAGTGGCGCTGATCTGCGGCGTCACGTCGAGCGCGATGCCGGAGAAGAAAGGCGTGAGCTGAACATTGCGACTGGTCGCCGAAGAGGTACCTGTAACGGTATTGCTGGCAATGTCCGTGACGAAAAACTCGTCGGTGCCGGCTTTGATCACGGCTTTCTGATTGTTCAGGGTTGAAACTCGGGGGCTGGACAAGACTCGCGTATCGCCCTGCGACTCCAGCAACTCGATAAACGAATTGAAGTCACCGATGTCGAATGCCATCGTGAATGCGCCGCCGAGCGTGGAGTTTATGAAGCCGGTTGTCGCCGTTCCCGGGGAGACAGTGACCGGCGCACCGCCGATCGTGTCCGGGCTAACCGGGACTGCTGTTCTGTGCCACGGACACCCAGTTGATGCCGGCCTGGAAGCCGTCGCTGAGTTGTACCTCGATGATTTTGGCTTCAATGATCACCTGTCGCTGAGCGATCGCCTGGATGGTGTTCAGATAGTCTTCGACATCACGCAGCTGCTGCGGCATGGCGCGGACTACGATCACGCCGGTCTGTGCATTGACGACGACCGGCTGGTCTTCATGGTCACCGATAATCGCTTCCAGCGTTGAACGCAATTCGGTCCAGAAATCAGCCTGGTAGTTGGTTTCGATGCGTGAGCCGCTGAGTTGCTGAGCATCGCCTTGTGATGAACCTGAAAACGCCGAGGAATAAGCGTCCTGGCCGGACTGCAACGAACTATTGCGGTTTCCATCGGACCTCGATTCGCTGACCTGCCCGGAACTGATGCGTGTACTCGAGATACCCGACCGCTGCAGGTTTAGGTAGTCAATTTGAAAAATCCGACTCTGCAGGGTGGCCGGCAGCACGACAAAACCGGTGCGGTTCTCCCGGTAAGCATAGCCGTAGATCTCACTGATGACGTCGAGAACTTCCGAGACAGTCACGCTTTTCATTGACAGCGAGACGTTTCCGGAGACATCCGGATGTACGACCATGTTGTATGGGGTGCCTTCCACAAGCGCCATAAAGAAAGCTTTGGCAGGCGTCTCATCAGTGTTCACGTCAAAACGATCTTCGCTTTCCGACAGGCTCGGCAACTCGCGCTCAGCTGCTGGCGCAGTTGCTGCTTCGGCTTCCGCCGGTGCTTCGTAGGGGAGGCTGGCTTCACTCAAAGCGTCATCAATGACGGATTGCGTCTCCTCGCCGCGCAGCATGGGCGTCGCACATCCCGCGAGGAATGCTGCTGCCGTGAATCCCGTAATCATTTTCCTGATCATTGATCTAATGCTCCGATTTTCATTACTTTCGTAATCCGGCCGGCAGGAGCCGGGTAGTAAGCTCTTTGCCATTGAGATTGAGTAGTAAAGCGTCTTTGTTGATCTCGACGACGATCGCGCCGTTGATAGAGTCTCCCTCGGTGACGCGCTGTCCGTTCACAATGGCAACGCGGCGTGCCTTGGAAACAAAAATGGCCGAGACATTGAAGGTCATGGTCCTGCTGCCAGGCGACACGACCGATTGAGCGGAGTAGGGCCGCGTTGGGTCGCGATCCGGATCGGCGCTGGCTGTTGGCACATAGCCAAGCAGCAGTGCGGCGGTGACGGTGAACATGAATAAGCAGCTACGCACCGATCCACTCCTCGTCCAGGCTGAGTGTGCTGACTTCGAGTCGAACCCGGTTCCGCGGGTATTCCAGGACCTCGAGTTCCAGGACCTGCCAGTAGAAGCGCCACGGCAGGTTTTCAATTTCCTGCAAATAATCGAGGCAAGCGCTGTAGCTGCCTTCGAACTCGATTTCCAGACCGTGTTTGTAAAAAGTCGCGGTACGAGAGTCGGCCGAAGCCGACAATGCCTCGGGACGGAGGTTGCGTATGCGTATCAGCCTTAACTTCGACTGTTCTTTGAGGACACCTTCCATGACGCGTGCCATTTCCGCCGGGTCGATCAGTTCAGAGGCGTAGTCACCGAGGCTTTCGTTTATCGCATCGATGCGACGCTGAACTCGCGTGAAACGGTCCTGGTACTCGGTGCCCGAGCCCGAAATCTGCAGAACCTGGTCTTCGAGGCTCCGATTGGCGGTTTCAATACGTGCCTGCAGCGACTCGATTTCGGTGCGGCTGTTCGCCGCCCGCTGCGTCAGTGGCTCCATCAAGCTCAGGTACCACACCGAACCGAACACCATTAATACCGTTGAAAACACCAGCAGGCGTTCTCGCAAACTCAACTTGTCAATACTCGCCTGCAGTGACGTCAGTTTCGTAGTTATTTGTGATTGAATTGTCATTGCGAATGGACCAGGCTGGCGATCAGTTCTGCTTCGCTATCAACCGAAAAGGTCACGATGCTGCTGCCGGGTTCTTCGGCGCCATTGATCTGAAACTGGTTAAACCGCTGCTCTGCGAAGGGCGGTTCGTCGGCGAGATTCTGCAGATAAACGGGCACCAGCTCGCCACGCAGCGCTTTTCCTTCCAGCCGGGTTCTGTCGCCGAGTGCGGACAGGTTGATGTGAGTCAGCCATAGCCCGTCCATGTTCTGGCGGGCCAGCGACCTCAAGTAACGTGAGAAGCCCTTGGTGTCGCCCAGCGCCGATCCCTGCAGCAGGCTGAGCACAAGCTGTTTCTCTTCGAGTGAGCGCGTCGCGTCATCCAGCCGCTCTGACCAGGTCCTTTCGCCGCCGACGTTCGCAATGATCGGCCGGATTGTTACAAGTCGTTCGACGGCGGCTGATTCCTGCCGTGCAACGATTTGCGATTCGCTCTCGATGTTGCTCACTTTTTGCACGGCGAACGCGTAGGCCAGGAGCATGGTCAGTACGACGGCGGCGCAGACTTTGAGCAGCGTCATGGCGGAGAAGATCTGTTCCTCGCTGCGGAATTCTGCCTGGTAGAAGTTAATCTGTTGCTGCATCGTGTCCGGTCCTATGCCGTCCGCGGCTCAGTTCTGAGCGCCGCGCCGATCGCCAGCAGGCAGTCCGACTGCTCGGCCGTCGACATCGCAGTCTTGGTTTCAAACATCCCGTTCAGGTCGAGGCTGCTAATCGTCAAGCCGAGTTCCTCGTACAGGGAATCGGCCAAACCACCAATGTTTGCGCCGGGAGCCAGGACGAGCTCTTTTATGGGCCCGTTGTCGAAGTGACTTTCGTAGTAGTCGAGCGACCTCTGCGTTTCCAGCACGATCTGGGAGACAAGTTCCGTTCGTGCGAAATCGTCTCCGGAAACCGCATTCATCGCTGCAAGGCCTTTTTCGATTTGCCGGATCAGGTAGAGCACGCCCTGCCGCGTGACGGTGAGGGTTCCGTGATTTTCGGCAAAATGTAGAAATGCGATGCCGTCTGCATCCTGCGGTAACAGCGTCGCGATGTTGCGTGTACAAAGTTCCGGTATGTCGATGACATCGAGCGACAATCCGGCGTCATGAAGTAACTCGATATGTTCCTGAACGCAGCTTCGCCGTGTCGCCACGGCATAAGCCATTGACTTGTCGTTAGACGTCGACAGCTCCGGCATTTCGAACAACTCAATAACAGCGTCGTCGACTGAAAAATCGAGAAGGTCCTTTATCTGCCAGCGAATGGCCGACTTGACCTCGTTGGCCGGCACGTCGGGAACTTCCACCAGGACCAACTGATAACTGCCGTTCGGCAGCACTGATGTGAGCCGTGTACGCCCGAGCTGGACTCGACCGGCCTGCCGCTGCAACCTGTGTGGCCAGTCGTCGTCGTTCGCGCGCCTGTCAACGGCTGCGGTGGAGAGTCGCAGTGCGCCGTCCGCCTGGCGTTGCACGTGGGCAAGCGCCACACGCGCGTCGTCGATTGACAGCCCGCAATGACCGCTGGCCGCCACGCCTTTTTTAAACCCCTGCCACATGCTTCGGGCCCTGTGAGTTATTTAACAGAATGCGGCAATATTATGGAGACTCATGCCGGGAAGCCGTGAGGGGAGTCACATTTCGGGGTTTGCGTCGGACCTGCTCTTACGTGCGAATCGAACCATGTTCAGGGGTGGCAGTGAAAAAAGGGGAACTGTACACATGAATAGTTGGCAAACGCTGACTATACTTTCGTGCGAAACAGCTTTGGCCCTGGAAAACTCATCGGGAACGACAGAATGGCGGTACACGACGATCCAACATCGCTAAGCGAGTCGCTGGCCAGCAAGGCCACGATGCAGATCGCGGGGCTGCACAAGTTCGATGGATTCTATACACCCCTGGAGGAAAGATTCGAGCGTATCAGCCGCCTGGCGAGAAAGGCCATGGGCGTTCGGGCGGCCGGAGTAACGCTGATTGCAGACGATAAACTCTGGTTCAAATCCATCGTAGGTTGGCGCATCAGCGAGCTGCTGCTCAAAGACAGCCTCGAGCAGCCGATGATTGACAGTGGAGAACCGTTAGTTGTGCTGGACACGCTGAAAGACGCGCGATTTGCGAAATCGCCCCTGGTGACCGGCGGCCCCAAGTTTCGGTTTTATGCCGGTTACCCGATACGCGACGCCACGGGCGAAATCATTGGTACCTTCTGTGCTTTCGACACCCAGCCCAAGGCGGCCGACGAGACACTGTTCGAAACTCTGTCAGACCTCGGGCACCTGGCCGAGCGTGAATTACTAACTTCAGATTTGTGGGATGCGCAGAGCCAGCTGGTACGCAAACTGGGTTCTGCCCGACGCCAGGCGCTTCTGGACACGCTGACGCGGGTATGGAATCGCAGAGGCGGGGTGGAGCTGCTCGATTCTCTGCTTAAGGAATCCGAAACCAGCGGCGAACGGATCGCGGTTTGCATGATCGATATCGATCTTTTCAAACAAATAAACGACAAGTACGGACATCCGGTCGGTGACCAGGCATTGAGAAAAATTGCCGCGGGTGTTGTAGCGTCGGTACGTCCCGACGATATCGTGTCGCGGTATGGCGGCGATGAATTTCTTTTGATTTTGCGCGACGCAGCGCCTGACCATTGCAGGTTGGTTGCGGAACGTATCAGCGCCAATATGGAAAAAACGCGCCTGCGAACCCGGCAGGGCAGCGTGTCTGTGACGCTTAGCATCGGCATGGCAGTCTCTGATGCCGGCAAGCCGATGACGGCCAAGAAGATCATCGAACAGGCCGATCAGGCCCTGTACCACAAGAAGCAGAGCGGGCGTGCCGGGGCGACGCTGTACCCGGACGACATTCGCTAGCACCAAGCCCCACCCGGGTTGCGGCTGCGCCCGCAGGTAATCCGCACATTCTTGACAGGCATCACGGAACCATCCCGCTGCATTATGACATGCTCACCGGTCACAGAGTGACACGGCTCACAGAAACATGTTTGATTTCAAAAGCCTACGATCCAGTGGGAGCGACCGCCTGGGATTAGCGATGATCCTGGCGTCGCTGTTCGCTATCGCTTTGATCGTCATGACCCTGCTCTGGCACCAGAATGAATCTCAGGAAAAACAGATCCGAGCCCAGGGTGTCAGCCTGGCACAAATGTTATCAAGCCTGCCGTATGAACAACTCGTAGCGCCGCTGGGCCGGCAAAGCCTGCTCGGCACGATCTTTCAAAGTCAGAAGGATCGAAATTTTGCCTATGCCACGATTGTCAACAAAGAGAACCAACCCATATCCGTTGCCGCGGCGCCGGGAATCACGGTGCCGTCGATGGACTGGCCCGACGCGTCCGTGGGATGGCTGTCTGATCGTACGATGACGACAGCAAAGGGCGAGAACATCATTGAGTTTCTTGCACCTGTCTATGCGGATGGTGCCATCGCCGCGTACCTGCGTCTTGGTTACGTTCTTCCCGGCATGGGAATCAGTTTCGAACAAGTACCATTCTTTGCGACGCTGGCGCTAATCATCTTTTTGCTTACTCCGCTTTTCTACCTACTGGTGCGCAATGAGATCCGGCCACTGCGGCAGGCGAACGCACATATATCGACAGCGATCGAAAGTGAGCAGTTTCGCCAAATTGAATTGGGCGCAACGGAGGAGCTTAGCGATTTCCTTGCGCGATTCACGACGTTCGTCGATTTTGCAAAGCAGCGGATCGATAGTCTGGAACACGAACAAGAAAAGCTGGTGACATCGAAAAACCTGATTACCTACTCGAAGTCACGAATTGAAAATGTGCTTGAAGCGATCCCCGAGGCGGTCCTGATTCTCGATCAGTCAGGAAACATCAGTTATGCCAATCGTCGCGTTACTACAATACTCGGGGTCGCACATTCCGATGTCGTTGATGCACCGCTAACTGAATGGTGTGATAACGCGGAACTTCTCGAGGTGATTGGCAGGTACTCGGAGGAGCCTGCCGCAAGCTACCTGTCGGAAACAGTGCGTCTGGATTTGGGTAGCACGACAAAGAAAACGTTATCGATAAAAGCATATCCGTTGTTTTCGCCCACGGACTCGACGAATATTTACGGTTCATTGATCGTATTTCGCGACATCTCAAAAGAGTCAGCCATTCATCGTCAACAAGGTGAATTCATCGCCCATGTTGCTCACGAACTAAAAACGCCGCTCAATACTTTATCGCTTTGCACTGAAGCAATATTCGATGACGGTGCCGATGATCCGGAAAGCCGGGTCGAGGCAGCTAATATCATGCACGACGAGGTCGAACGGCTGGCCGGGCTGATCGACAACTTGCTGAGTATCACGAAAATAGAAACAGGCCAGATATCAATCGAGCGACAGCGATTAAGGTTGCACGATTTCCTGGAGGATGCTTTTGGGGTTGCTTCGCGGAGCGATAAGGCTCGCGACCTTACTTTTGAACTCGACTTGCCGACCGATGTGACCTCGATAATGGCGGATAAGGATCTGCTGCGAATCGCGATCAATAATCTGCTAACTAATGCGGTGAAATACAGTCGGCCGGGTGGAGTCGTCAGTATGAGCTGTGAAGAAACCGAGCAAACGGTGCGCATCATGGTGCGAGACACCGGTATTGGTATTGACCCGGGCGAGCAAGGTCGGATTTTCGAACGTTTTTACCGGTCAGAAAACGACGAAGCACGGCAGCGGAGCGGCCACGGCCTGGGCCTCTCTTTGGCGCGCGATATCGTGCAGCTACATCACGGCACGCTGACCCTCACAAGCACTCCTAACGAAGGCTCCGAGTTTGTTATCGAAATCTGGAAAGAAGCCGGGCTGTTGAAGCAAGTGATATAAGCCATGAAACGAATTCTGCTGGTTGATGACGAGCCGATGGTCCTTCGGGTGATGCGTCGTGCATTGGAAAGAGAGGGCTACGAGGTTGACGTCGCAGTCAATGGTGAAGACGCATTGGCGAAAATCTCAGCGAGCAGCCCGGATGTATTAGTCACGGACATTGAAATGCCGCGTATGTCGGGCAAGGAGCTTTGTTTACAGATACAAGAAACAATGCCCGACCGCAAGTTCCCTATTTTTGTTTCGACTTCGCTAACGGCACTGGAACATCGCGAATGGTCAGGAAATATTTCGAACCTGGTTTTCCTTGAAAAACCAATCAGTATTCGCAAACTAAGGTCGGCAATTGCGCAGCTGATCGAAGCAAATCTACTGGCCAAGAGTTACGGGTCATGAATGCGCTGGTCGGCAAAGACAGTTTCGACCGCTATACACGGCTCGCGCGGTCGTTGATTCCGGATGCGGCGGGACTGGCACTCTGCGACAGCAAAGGTAAGACGATCCACGATCAGGCTTTCGACAAAGCCGAGATACTGCCGGCCATCGAGCAATTGTGCAATCGACATCCGGACTGGGTTTCAAATCTGCAGTGTTGTCAGCTTCAAGCCGTGCCCGGGGACGGGCGATTCCTGTCCACCGCAGGGCTCTGTGATGCGCAGGGCGAGACGGTCGCGGCACTCGTGGTTTTGCTGCCCGCAGCCGTGCAGCAGGCTGAGATTACTGCGGCACTCAAGCCTTTGGTCGAGTTGATCGAGCATGAAATAGCACTAAGCGCGGAGCTTGATTTGATGACCGTTGAGCTGACTGAGCGCTACGAAGAGCTGAACCTCGTTTACCATACAGAAGACCAGGTCAATTTTTTTCGGCAAGGTCGCGAGGCCCTGCAAAATCTGACACAAAACTGCCTCGACTATCTCGATGTCGGCTTGGCGGTTCTTATTCTGAAGGATAAAGGGGTGACAATCTCCTCTAGTCATTCAGATGAGTCAATTGTAAATGTGCCTCGCGTCAAGTTGAAGCTGGCGGACAAGCTTTACTGCTGGGTACAGGAAAACAACGAGGTATTGGTGATCAACGACATGTCGGATCCGTTGGCGATCAGCCTGCTACCTGGCGTTCCCTACAGAGTCCTGTGTTGTCCGGTACTCGATAAAGCCGGCGGCGTCGCGGGAATGCTGGCAACCGTAAACAACTACTCCAAGCCGAATTTCGTCAATAGTGACAAGAACCTGATGCAGGTCATGGCGCGCAAGGCCGCAAAAATTGTGATAGCCAACTATGACGACCTGACCGGGCTCATGAACCGAAATGGTTACGAGTATTTCCTCGACTCTGCATTTGTGCAGGTGCAGTCCACGGACATCGAAAAAAGCCTTCTGCACATCAACATAGACCAGCTACATATCATTAACGATACCGTGAGTCATGCGGCCGGTGATGCGGTGATAAAGAGCGTCGCCGCCATCATAGCGTCTCATAAGCGGGATTGCGACACGCTCAGTCGGCTCGGTGGTGATGAATTCGGATTAATTCTGCACGATTGTTCACTTCCAGACGCGGCAGAATTCGCGGAGCGAATTCGCCGGAAAATCGAGGATTCTGCCGTCGATTTTGAAAGCAACAGCTTCAACGTGACCGTCAGTGTCGGAATTGCGTTGCTATCGGTGGCGAGTGAAAGCGTTGCGCAAGCTATGGGCACTGCCGAACTGGCATGCTCGATCGCCAAAGACCACGGCCAAAATCGCGTCGAGACCTATCGTTCAGATAACGTCGACATGATTCGTCGTGAAGAACAAATGCACCTGGTCGCACATATTCAGCGGGCCCTGGCCGAGGATCGTTTTAGACTCTACTGTCAGCCAATTCAATCGCTGGCACCCGGCAAACGGGTAAATCACACCGAGATCTTGCTGAGACTGCTGGATGAAAGCGGCGAAGTACTCGCACCTGGCAATTTCATTCCGGCCGCAGAACGCTATCATCTCATGCCGTCCGTTGACCGATGGGTGGTCAAAAAGACATTAAGCATGTTGTCGGAATTCGACGAAGATTCGATCCGTCGCGGCATCTACGCCATCAATCTATCCGGCCAGTCATTTAACGAAAAGGACTTTCTCGACTTTATCCATGCGGAAATTGAGAACTCTGGTGTCCCAGCTGAAAGTATATGTTTTGAAATAACCGAGACTGCGGCGGTAGCTCACCTTGCCAATGCGGTGCTGTTCATGAACAGCCTCAGGGAAATTGGTTGTTCGTTTTCGCTGGATGATTTCGGTTCCGGAATCAGCTCATTTAGCTACCTTAAGAACCTCCCCGTAGACTACCTGAAAATCGATGGGACTATCGTCAAGGACATAGTCACCGACAAGGTCTCGGCCGCGATGGTTGCCGCAATTAATCAGATCGGGCATACCATGAATCTGCGTACGATCGCGGAGTTTGTCGAAAACGACGCGATTAAGTCGCATTTGACAGAGATCGGCGTGGACTACGTGCAAGGCTATGGCATTGGCAAACCAGAACCGTTTTCTGGCCGCATTCGTGAATTAATGACCAGCCCGTCCAAGGTGGCATCGTGAGCGCCACGGCTGAATCGGTCGATACCAATATCGTGCGAACAAAGACCGGCGTACTCACTACGCTTCGGCCGACGCAGCCACTCACTGAGGATGCGGTTCTTAAAGATCTTCATCAGTCAATCGAACAGGCGCTCGAAGCTGGCGAACATCAGATAATTATCGACCTGGTTGGCGTACCGTTGCTCAATAGCGCCGCCCTCGAGGAGTTCCTCAATTTCCAGGATCAGCTGATTCGAGCTGGTGGCTGGCTCAAGATGTCTCATGCCAATGCCATCGTGCGAGAAATTTTTCGAATTACCGATCTGGACAAATACATCAGTATTGTCGGTGAAGACGCGGGCAATGAAGTGAAGCGGGAAGACGCCACACCGTCCGCGAAGCGAAAGCGGCTCGGTGATCTTCTGGTCGAAGCGGGGCTGGTGACTAAAAGTCAGGTCAATGAAGCCCTTGAGCAGCAAAAGAAGACCGGCAAGCGACTCGGCAGCATTGTCATCGCAAAGGGCTGGGTTAGCGATCAGGACGTGATGCAATTATTGAGCGAGCAGCTGAATGTTCCTTATGTTCGCTTGCGTTCCCGCATTTACGATCCTGATGCGATCAAGCTTCTCGATCGTGACATTGCTCGACGTCTGAAAGTATTGCCGCTATTCAAGGTCCGTGGAGTCATGTTCCTGGCGACGGCAAATCCACAGGCCATGCCAACTCTCGATGAAGTCGAGGAGCGAGTTGGCTGCAGCGTGCGGCCGATCCTGGCGGGCCGCGAGGACATATTGCGTGCGCTGAACGAGCAGGCGCCGGGCGCCGAATATGCGGCCGACTTGCTCAGCATGGTCGACGAAGATTTTGAAGTGGTCGACAGTGCCATGCCCGATGACTATGCCGCTATCGACGAAATGGCGGGTGCGAGCCCGGTCATCAATCTTGTCAATTCCATGATTCAGCGGGCCGTTAATGATCACGCGAGCGATATTCACATTGAAGCGTTCAGGACACATTCCAGGATTCGCTATCGTATCGACGGGCTGTTGTACGAGTTCCAGGCACCCAAAGTCGAACTGCATGCGCCCATGGTGTCTCGCCTCAAGGTTATGGCTAACCTGGATATCGCGGAACGGCGTTTGCCTCAGGATGGCCGCATCCAGGTATTCACGCAGGGTCGCTCCGTGGACCTCCGATTCAGTTCTCTGCCCGGACTGCACGGTGAAAAAGTCGTATTGCGAGTGCTCGACAAGGATCAATCCGTTTTTGATCTCGATAGTCTTGGCATGTCTGCATCGAACCTGGAAACCTTCAACAAATTGCTGAAATTGAACAATGGCCTGATTCTCGTTACCGGTCCGACCGGCAGTGGCAAAACGACGACTCTTTATAGTGCGCTGAATTTTCTAAACAGCATCGAGAAAAACATTGTCACGATCGAAGACCCCGTCGAATATCAAATGGACATCATTAATCAGAACGAGGTCCGAAATGACATCGGCCTGAGCTTCGCGAGACTATTGAAGCATGTTCTGCGTCAGGATCCGGATATCATCATGGTTGGCGAAATTCGCGAGCGCGAGACCGCGGAAATTGCGGTCCAGGCTGCTTTGACGGGGCACCTGGTGCTGTCTACGTTGCACACCAATGACAGCATCGGTGCGGTGACGCGCATGATCGACATGGGCGTCGAACCCTACCTGTTGTCGTCTGCGCTCATAGGCGTCGTGGCACAGCGCCTCGTGAGAACGATATGCCCGTCGTGCCGCACCGAATCGATCGCGCCGCCGAACATCATCGAACATTATGGCTGGCAGGATCGGGGCAGGGTCCGCCTGTCACGCGGCAGGGGTTGTCACTCGTGCTATGACTCGGGTTACAAGGGCCGCATGGGCATTCACGAGACCCTCGAAACGGACGCCGAGTTGCAGAACCTGATCATGTCCAATCCGGGGCGCGATGATTTGTCAAACTTCATGGAGAAACGCGGAGTCGTCAGCCTGTTCCAGGATGGAATGGAACGAGTGATCGAGGGTCGCACCACGATCGAAGAAGTCTCACGGTCTATTTCGATTTAGGAGCGGATGGTGCCAATCGAGCTGCACGATACTATCGACACGCCGGAGACAGCGCCGAGAAAAAAAGCAGCGCCCACACGGTTGTTGTCACCAAGCACGAAGGTTTCTGCCAGCGAACGCAGGTTTTTCACCGAGCAACTCGCCCTGATGCTCGAAACAGGCGCGAATCTGCACCAGGCCCTGCAATTGCTGCAGGAGCAAAGTCAATCGCCCGCAATGGCAAAGGTCATCGAGGAATTGCTGGAGGATGTCGCGAGCGGCCACTCCTTCTCATCGGCATTATCGAAACACCCTGCGGTATTCTCGACAACCTACGTCAACCTGATAGCGGCCAGCGAGGGAGGCGGCTTCGTTCACGAAATACTCGCAGAGCTTCTCGATATGGAAGAGAAGGCCGATGAACTCAATAATACGGTGCGCTCCGCCCTTGCTTACCCGATTTTCTTAAGCCTTTTTTCCCTGGGCGTTGTCGTTTTTGTACTGGTTGTCGTGTTTCCGAAATTTGCCGCGATGTTCGGAAAAATACAGGACCAGTTACCGGTGACCACAATCGCGTTGATGCACGCGAGTGACTTCCTGCGCAGCTACTGGGTGCATACGGTAATTGCGCTGGCCGCGGTAACGATGTTGGTCCTTCGCTGGGCACGCAGCCCACATGGCAAAGAGACGCTCGACCGTTTGAAAGTCACGCTGCCCGGCATCAAGCAGGTATTCATGCAAATCTATCTTACCCAATCGCTGCGCGTGATGAGCCTGTCGCTTGCGCATGGCGTCAACATAATTGACACGCTGAACGCGACGCGCGAAGTCGTTGGAAACGGCGTGCTGCGGCGATTCTTCGTCACGGTTGAAGAACAGGTACAGCAAGGCAATGGCGTAGCGGCCGGATTCAAACGGAACGACCTGATTCCGCTGCTGGTCCAGCGGATGGTCGCGACTGGCGAAGAGAGCGGCAATCTGCCGAAGGTCATGTCGCGACTCGCCGAATACTACGAGCGTGAGCTGACGAAACGGCTCAAATCGCTGTCCAAAATGGCCGAGCCCATCATGCTCATGGTCATGGGCGTTATCGTCGGCGTCATCGTCAGCTCCCTGATCCTGCCGATCTTCAAGTTGTCGAGAGCCGTCACTTAAGACTCACATTGTGACCTGGGTCTCACTTTCCACAATCCTTGGCTAAGTTAGTGACTTCATTTGGGAAAGTGTGAATTGTCTGCGCGTTATGTCAGCTCTCCGGCAGGATAATTTGCTCTGATTCGGCGCAAGAATGTATTTGGAGACATTTCATGTTTAGCTCAAAACTCGCAAAGCGGGAGTCTGGATTTACCCTGGTTGAATTGCTGATCGTCGCAATTATTCTGGCGATACTCGCAGCCATCATCGTTCCGCAATTTGCATCGACAACGACCGACGCTCAGGAGTCTGCGCTTCGTGCGAACGTGACGGGCATGCGCTCGGCAATCGATTTATATCGCCAGCAACACGGGGAATACCCTGGTGTGGCTACGGCTGTTCCCGGTGGCGCCTGCGCAGGCACAGCAGGAACCGGCGCGGCCGGTACGCAGCAAGCGCTTGAAGATCAGCTTACGCTGTATTCGGATGCGGCTGGCGGAACTTGCAGTGTCGCGGGCACAACGTATCCGTTCGGCCCGTACATCCAGGAAGACGTCCTGCCGACCAACCCGATAACCAATTCCGGCGTTGTCGCAATCGTCTCGACGGGCGATTTGAACGTACCAGCCGATGTCGCAGGTGGATGGAAATACGACACCGTTGCCGGGAAGATCATCGTCAACGACTCGAACCTTGATTCTCAGGGCGTTGCTTACTCAACCTACTAGGTCGGCAAAAGCGTAGGCCGCGAATCATGAGGGCTGGCCTGCGCGCTCTGTGGGCCAGGATCCTGATATCGCATGAACGGTCCGCTCAAAAGCACTCGCATATTCGAAGCTCCGCGGAAACCACCATCCCGGTTGACTTCGGTCTGGCAAAGAGGCCTCAGTTTCTTGTCAAATGTCTGGACGTCGACCGACTTTGACGAATCGTCGCTGACGCGCTACGCCGAGCGCACGATGCTGATGGAAACGCGTAAAGGCATCACCGTGATGGCACTCCTGTCGCTGCTGATACAGGTCGCCGCCATAGCTCTTTATCAGAAACTGGGTGTGCAGGGCGGCTTCCTGTACACCTATGTCCTGTTGGGGTTGTTGTCGATTCATGTCATCGTGTCGGTGAGATTTGTCAGCGATTTATCGGCCCTCTATCTGCTCGGCGTCGTACTTCTCGTAATCACGGGCGTTGCCATCATGTCGATTGCACATCGCACCGGCACGGTAAACGCCACGCTCATGTCGAGCATCGTGTTTCTGTTCATGGTTATGCCCCTTGTGCCCTGGGGGCTTCGGGAGGCGGGCCTCGTTGTTGGCCTCACTTACATAGCTTTTACGTTTTCATTCCTCAGTGTGACGGGGCGCTTCGAAGCTGAAACGTTGTGGACGGTGCAATTCCTGATTGTCGCGTCGGCCGCGACCGCCATGCTGACCATCGCCCGCAATACATTCGTTCGCAAAGACGATATTCGCGCCAAATACCAACTTGAGGATGCACATCGCAAGCTGCAGCTGATATCCACCTGTGATCCTTTGACCGGGGCTCGGAATCGACGTTTTATCGAGCAGAATTTTGACGAGTACGCGCGGCGTTGTCACGAGACGCAGCAAGCTGTGCAGTTCGCCTTGCTCGATATTGATGATTTCAAGTATTTCAACGATACCTTTGGGCACCATCACGGCGATTTGATTCTGAAACATCTCGCGAACGTGTTCATCGAATCGCTGCCCGGAGATTCTCACCTGATTCGGCTGGGCGGCGACGAGTTCGCCATTGTCTATTCAGGCGACGGTTTCGAGCGCCTGGTCAAGCGCTGTCTCGATCATCTCTATACGGACCCGGTTCTCCTGCGACAAAGCGATGGCCTGCCGGT
>CAMYIS010000040.1:0-3206 GCA_947258485.1 uncultured Woeseiaceae bacterium | reverse complement strand
ACAGTGGCTGGATCGCCGACGGCAGGAGCCGAAGTCGGCCGCGTATGGGCCGATCGGCGTATATTTTACGCAGGAACACTTGCACCTGGTGCAACTCGAGGCGCTCGCCGAAGGCGGCATCGGCGTTCGCTGCCATGAAACCTTTGCCTATCCGGGAACTCGTGCAGAATTGATGGAATCACCAAAGGCAATTCGCAAGCTGGTGCGTCGCGCAATGCGCGCTGGAAAATTTCGTGGCAGAAACGTCGTGTCGGCGATGCCACCGGAGCAGGTCCGCGTCATGTCACTGTCCTACCCGGCCAACTCATCGGGCGCAGAAGCAGGCAGCATACTGAAACTGATGGCTGATCGCGTCGACGGCAATTTGTCGGACTATGTGATCGACTATGTTCCGATAAGAATGAGTTCGCGTGACGGAGAGCGACTTGCTCTGGTCGCAGTCAGCCGCCTTGAGGATGTAAATAACTACCTGGAAAGCCTGCGACTGGCAGGACTCGACGTCAATTTTCTCGAGATCGGGCCGCTGGCCATCAAGCGATTAATTAGTTCTGGAAGTACAACGGAGCTACGGGACCACGTACTTGTCGTCAACATTGGCGAAACCACGAGTCACATTACAACGATATCCGGCCAACGCTTGCTCGCTGATCAGGAGGTGCAGTTTGGTGAAGCCTCGATCCTGAATGCGATTGCGAAAACGCTCGATCTGACGACGAATATGGCCAAAGAACTCGTGCTCACGAACGGCCTGGATTCGACGCGAAGAAACGCTGAGATAGGCGATGACAACCTGGACAGCGAGGTGGTCAGGACGCTTGTCGAAATCGCGAAGCCCGAACTGCTCAGGCTGGTGCGAGAGATAAACCGGGCGTTCCTGTTCGCTGACTCTGAAAGTCATGGCGACGCGCGAAAACGAATATTTGTCGTCGGTGGCGCAGGGAGATGGCCCGGAATGGCAGCGCTGATGAGTTCACTCGCCAAAATGCCGGTAGAGAGTTTTGGCCGTGAACACATGCCGTTCGCAGATGAGTCCGCGAGCATCGCAACGTTCGATGACCAGCAAGCTGCCGAAATGTCAATCGCGGTTGGCCTGGCGTTGCGTGGGATGTCAACGCATGAGTGACATCGATCTCATTCCACAGGCATATCGCACCTGGCTGTGGCAGGCCCGCTGGATAAAACGTTCGGTACTGCTGCTTGGCGGCCTGGCAGGTCTGCTCATATTGAGTTCAGTCGCTCTTGGCGTCGCGACAGCCAACGCGAAATCGCGAGTCGATGTGCTGCAGCAGAGGCAGGCGTTTACGGCCCAGCAAAGGACAGATATGGAGCGCTTGGGCGCAGAAAAGTCGGAACTCGAGCGACAATTCCGTTTGCTATCCGGGCTGCGTAGCGGCGCCGCTGCCGGGGACATGTTCCTTACCATCGACCGCGCCCTGACGAGCAATGATGTCTGGTTCCTTGAATGGCAGTTTCGGCGAGCCGGCGTCATGGCCGGTGAAGACGTCAGGACGGTCAATACCGGGTATTTCATTGTTGTCCCTGATGGCGCCGAACAGTTGGCGGCGGACGAGCTCCGCGTGCAAACTCATATGACGATACGCGGACAGGCGCGCGATCATTCGGCGTTGTCGGGTTTTGTTCGACGCCTTTTTACGCAGCCGGAAATTGATGATGTCCGAATTCTACGAACAGCACTTAACAGCAGCCGTCAAACGAGCATAGTAGATTTTGAACTTGCGGTCGTACTCAATACCGACGTGGGGGCCAACTGATGCTCGTTGCGTTGAATCGATTCGACAAAAGGGAATTTGCACTAGCTCTGGCAGTTATTGTTTTTGCCGTAGTCGCTCTGCTGTTCACGTACTTAATAATGCCGAAGATCAAGACATTCCAGGGTGTCTCCACGACTGAAGTCACGCTGAAGAAAGTCGTTGAAAGCGGCGATCTGCTGGATACGAAGCTGGCTCAATTGCAGGGCGACATCGATTCGTTGCAACGGCGCCTGCACGGCGATATGGCCAGCTTGCCGGAGAAAGAAATAGAAGCCTACGTAGTCGGCAAGTTGCAGCGGATGTCCTGGCAGAACAACGTGCAACTTGTCGGCATTGAGCCGTCAGACGGCGCCACGATCGAATCATTTCATGAAATTTTGTTCCGCGTGAGCCTCGCCGGCGACTACTTCGATATGTACCAGTGGTTGCGGGAAGTCAGCAGCGAGTTGGGTTTCGTTTTGATCAAGCAATACGAAATGAAACCACTGGACAATCTCGCACAGCAACCGCGCCTGTCGGTGACGTTGACAATGGCGACTTACAGGGCATTGCAATGAAGAGTCAACTCATAACCGCGATGCTCCTGGCAGTTGCCATATCGTACCTGGTGCCAAACCTCGCATTGGCGGCGGACCCGCAGATCGAACTGCAGCGGAATCCGTTCTCACGACCGGCTGCCGAGGAATTGACCGTCGATCCAGGGCCGGTGAACCAGGGCCTGCCAACAGTGCGTGATCTCGGCTTGCGGGCCGTACTTGTCGCCGGGAAGAAGTCGGTTGTCGACATCGGTGGCGTTATTCTGCAGGTCGGAGAGTGCACGGACGAGTTTTGTCTGCTCTCGGTTGAGGAAGACAAAGCACGTATCAGCAAAAACGACAAAGTAGTCGTTTTATCGCTGTACGAACAGGACGAAGGTGAAGAGCGATGATGATGCGAAACAAGAATAGTCGGTTAGCGGGCTTCCTCGCATCCTGGTTCGTATTAGTCACACTTCTGGCCAGCACGGCTTACGCCCAATCGGACGAACCGCTGATTTCATTGGCAATGCGCGATACCGAACTTGCCGAAGTCATGGAAATGCTGTCCCGCGCCGAGCGAATCAATATCCTGCTGTCCGAGGGCGTGGGCGGAGAGGTGTCTTTCAGCCTCTATGACGTGCCCTTGAGCGAAGCCATTCGTTCCATCGCCAATGCGGCAGGCTACGCGGCCGAACGACGAAACGGCACGTATTTCATCGTCGAGCGCGATGAGGCGGGATCCTACGCCGCAAGTGACCTGACGGAAATTCGGACATTTCGAATTCAATATGCCGACCCGGCACAGCTGCAGTCCCTACTGACCCCATATTTGTCCGATTTCGGCCAATTGACCGTACTGCTCGAGAACAAGATCTTGATGGTCGAGGATACGCCCGAATTTCTTCGCCGTATTGCG
>CAMYIS010000039.1 GCA_947258485.1 uncultured Woeseiaceae bacterium | reverse complement strand
GTCGACGCGCGCGACGACCGGTTTGCTCCAGCTCTGGCCAAACTCCGGATAGCTGGCGGTCCACATCAGTTCCGGTGCGTCCTTGTCGGTCACATCGAGTGCGTAGTACCGCGTACCGCCACGGCGCAGACCAAAAATAAGGTGCACAAAGTCGCTGCCGTCGATAATGCCGTTGTCGTTCAAATCGGCAACAACAGGAACGATGTCGCCGTCAATGCCGTAGTGTTTGTAGGTCGAATTGCCGTTAAGCATCAGCTCCGGCAAGTCCGGGAGGAATTGCTTGGGGATAAAGGACCAGAGCTCAACGCCCGTATCGCCGTCTATGGCATGCAGGTAGCCATCATTTGTTGCTGTGAATACGACTACTTCCGGGTTGTCCACGTCACCGCCGTAAACCACGGCAGCGGGCTGCGAGTGCAGCGGGTCACCCATGTCGTTTCGAGCGTCAACGGTTTCGCCGTCGCTGTCATCATCCAAGACGTCCTGGCCGCGCGCCCAGCGAATGACGTCCTCAACCGTCGGCTCTCCCGGGGCACCCGTGAGGCCGAAATCGCTCGGGCTGAACGCCGTCGCGTTTGACGGCGTAATTGCGTTGTTTAGAGCAGTCAGATTACTCAGCGTGCCATTGTTGGTATAAACGTCACGGTCGTCCGGTATGGGTAGCTTGTTCGCCGCACCACCGAATTTGACTCTTGGGCCATCCTCTACGGTAACTGCCGTCCATATGCTCCTGGCGGTATCTTTGAAGAACCCGGTATCCGCGTCTACTGCGTCTTCAGGCTTGGCGTCCTGGATGACGCCATCGGCCGTAATCGTGTATTTCTTCAGGTTGCCGGGCCAATGGACTCTGGTATCCGGAAGAAACGTCGAAATATAGAGGTCGTTGATGTTCTGTGTACGGTTGAATGCGTTAACCGCAACCGCCGGTGCGGAGAACGACAGGCCCTTGTCGACAATGCTCTCGATGATACGCGTCAGTACCGTCGTTAAAGTCTCCACGTTCTCGGCGAGGTAATAGTCACCGCCGGACACTTCCGCCGCTGTCTTTAGTATTGGGAGATTGATGTCAAAGCCAATGGTATGGGTTGTGACGACCTGTTCCCCGTCCGTCGTGCCGCTGATGTCGATCTTGGAAAGGTACTCGGCGATATCATCCAGGCAGCGGCCGTCGGCCTCGGTGCCGTTGCATGCAGTACGAATGGTGCTGAAACCTGTCAGCAAGGGCACTTTCGCCTGATCGTCCGCATCATCGACGGGCACGCCGTCGGTCAGCAAGACATTGAAGTTGCGCGTGCATACCGGCATTGCGGGGCTCTGGTAAGCGCCCGGCGCCTCGCCGACAAACGCCTTTGGATCGATGTCGCCGGTCGGATCACCGTTGGCATCGAGCTGCAAATTGCCGTAGTCGGCATTCAGGCCGCGCCAGTACAGGGCGGACTCATACAGGGTTTCAGCCAGGGGCGTGTTGCCGCCGTCAACAAGCGCATCGATCTTGTCCAGTATGGCAGTCCGGTCGGTATCGATCGGACTGACGGCGTGCAGAACGCGTCCGCCAGCGGAACCCGTGAAACGCATGAGGCCGACGTTGACGTTCTCGATCGCATTCATGAGGTTCTTCGTCACGGCCTTAACGACATCGATCTTCGGCAGGCTGCATGAGGTTCTTCGTCACGGCCTTAACGACATCGATCTTCGGCAGGCTGGCCGTAACCGGGTTTTGCTTCCAGATGAGGTAGTTGCCGTCATACACGGTGTAAGCCTGCGCCGCGTCGCCGCTGCCCCAGGAGATCTCCGCATTCGGGTCGGACGTGAATTCCGGGAGGTCGGTACCGGCCTGGGCATAGACTTCGCCCGCCGTGCCGTCGCCGTGGACGCCGGAATCGTTCTGGCATTCAACCAAACCGCTTGCGTTACCGATCTCGAGCTGCTGCCAGCGGCCGTCATCCTCATCGTCGCCGCGATATTGAACCATGACGCCGCCGTACGCGCCGATGCCGCTCATGCGCAGCCTGGCGTCGTCGCAGACAAAAGCCGCTTCATTAACGAACTGCGAATTGCCATCGCAGCTCGGCTCGACATTGAGCGTGGTCCAGTAGAACTTGCTCGAGTCGCAGGACGAGGCCGGAAAATCGACCGCATAGTCACGATTGCTGTTATACGGCTGGGTCGTGCTGACCGGGTCGCCCATACTGCCCGACGTGTCGATAATGAACATGATATTCGGCGGCGTCGCAGACGTGTTGCTCGGGTCAACGACCAGCAGCTCCGTGTCATCGGCGACAGCAGGCACTCCGGCCAAAATTGTCAGCAGAAACGATGTGCCAATTGACAGTGTTTTTACATTTTGAGAATTCATTTGGTGTCCTCAGTGTCCGTTCTGAGCGGCCTACTGTGTGTAAATAAAGACTTTAGAAATTGTGTCCGTCTGGATGTCAAGTCTTACGTTGACAGCGTGGTCACCCTCGAGCCTCAATCTGTCAACGAGCTCTCGAAAGTCCCCGAGCGACATATTTTTTCCATTCATTGCATAGATAGTGCGCGCTGTGACCCGGTGAGTTTCGTAACTGCAGCTGCTGCACTCCCGCACTGTGATAGTGCCGTTCTCCGCGGTGGGCATGCGCACTTCCTTTACCAGCACCTCGTAAGTCTTGGTAGGCGGATAATTCTCTGCGAAAGCAGCCGCGCTCATCATGAGCAATAGCGAGAATATTATGGTCTTGATCATGTCCATCGGACTACTCCGTTCGAATTTAGAGTGACGACGACTCAGGGCCGACGACATAAAAAGCCTGTGTATGGAGCGCGCTGGAATCGCGGTCCGTAGTGCTGCCCGGTGCGCGTTTTGACTTGGCTTCTGCTGTAGCAAGAAAGTGATAGGCGGCAACACCGCTACCGACACCGAGGCTGAACGCACGATCAGGTACCAGCGTTGAATCTTCAAACCGGACTTTGGCTACGACCTCGTCATTTGTGTTGATGTAGTTCTGACCGAGGTCTGTCTCGACAAGCGTGTCGAAACTTCCCTGCGCCATGGCATTTTCGAGGCCCGTTTCCGCGGCCTGGAAAGCGTACTCGTAGTTCTGGTCATTGCGTGCCATCGCAAGCTCGGTCGTTGCGGTATTCATGCCCGAGATTGCGAGCGTCGTGATTACAACGAGCAGCAACAGGCTGATTACGAGCACAGCACCCCGCTGCTTGTTGCGATGACTGATTGACTGAGTAGTGGATTTCATAATTTATCTCTTGATCAGGTTCTGGCATTGCGCAGAAGCACGGTTTTCGAGATCTGCATGCGACGATAGCCGTCTTCCAGCGTAAGGGCCGTGGCGAGATCGCCCGGTTTATAGGTGTTGCTATCCTGAATGCCGAATTCCGGGGTGACGCTGCGCACGATCATCCAGATGCGCGCCGTCATGACGCGGGCGCCAGGGACATAGCCAGCGGCTGCATTCGGGTCGTAGATCGGGTCTCCAGGATTCACGTAACGATCAACCGTGTTGTCCTGGTCAACGTCGATACCGAGCTGCAGCTGGATATTCTCGACACCCGGCGCAACTTCCTGGTCTTCGACTACAGAAGCGCCCGCATTCATGGTCAGGGTTTTACGCCGCAGTGTGGGTACGCCCGGAATCAACTCCGACTCCTGTGCCACGTAGTAGCTGTTGACCAGGAGATTATGGGTCGCGGACGGATCCGTCGGTTGCGCAGGAAACGCCGGGTCCGCTGGCGGTTCGAAGCTGTTCGGGACAAGGCCATTCTTGAACACTTCGCCCTGAATTCGGGTGCTTTGAATCTGGAACCGCCCGTTAGCTGGAAGGACGGGAGCCACGCTGGCACGCCGCACAGTGACGACATCGGAATTCGCCTGCGCGGTACCGGCGTCTGCGGTCGGCAAGCATGCCAGGCCGAAGGAATTATTATTACCATCGATCGGTTTGCCAAGGTCAAGCACCCATCGCGCGCCACAGTCGGCCGGCGGGTTGAGGTTGGTCGGATCCGCGTCGTCGATAAGCGAACGGCCTTCAACGGCGAGTCCGCGGCTGTTGCGGCCCCAGTTACTGGCCATGCGCAAATCGGCTTCGATCGTATCCATCGCGAACTGCGCTGTTTCCTGCACGCGCGCGATAGACTCGTTGATGACGAATGCCTCGCGGCTTTGATTATAGATCTGTATCGCACCGATCATCAGGAACGAACCGATTGCCAGCGCGACCATGAGTTCGGTCAATGACAGACCGGCCTGGTAGCGAGCCGAATGAAAGTGTGAGTTATTCATCTGCCGGCCCCCTTAGATTTCGCGCACGGGTATCACGATCGTGTACGTCGGCGGCGTATCCGCACCGGCCTCGTCCCAACTCACGACGATGGTGTAGGTCGACGGCACAACACCAACACCACCGGCGTAGGTAACCGTCACATCGCCGTTCGGCAGCATGTCGTCTGCCTGGATCTTCCAGAGGTCGATATCATTGGCAGCCATCTCCTCCGGGTCGCAATCCACGTTGCCCAGCACGCAGTTGTTGTTGCCGGGATCGCCTGCGTAAGCGGGACCCGCCCTCGGGTTTGCACGAATACGATCGGCGACGTCACTGGCGAGCGTCACGGCATGGTGACGAAATATAGACGTTCGTCCTGCATTCATGCCTTCAACATAGAGGCCCGCAATGCCCAACATGCCGACGGACATGATGACCAATGCGATCAGTACCTCGATCAGCGAAAAGCCGACGTGGTTCCGAGTCGTTCCAAATTTTGCATTCCTGAGGATCATTGCGTTTTTTCCTTGGTTTTTTTGAAGCGCAAATCCGCCTACGGGCAGGTTTCGCCCAGATCGTCCAACACGTCCTGAATCAAGGCTATGTCGCGCTGGATCGTCGCCCGGCCCAACGGCGTGGCGACGAAGACCCGCGCGGCCGAGTTGCCACCGGCCGCCGTAATGTTGCCGCGATCGTCACACATGACTATCCGCGTCAGCGCCGTATTAGCGCCGACATCTCCACGGCCCAGTCCGGTAGCCGCGAAACCGAAAAAATTCGCGTTATCCTCGACTTTAAGCGTCACGCCGTCGGCGATCGCCGCCTGCGCGCGCAGCACGGTCTCGGTGGCACCGGCGCGCTGAATATCACCATCCGAGTCGACGAAAACTATGTAGCCCTGGTCCCACGTACCTGTGCAGGTCGGGTTGGCCGTCATCGAGTCGGAGCTGGCACAGAGCGTGATATTGCTTTTTGCCCGGGTTGCCTCACTGCGCGCCAGGTGAAATGCGGCGTGCAGGTCATTGGCGGTACTCGTCATTTTGGAGTTCTGGTTGTATTGACGCATGTTCGGAACACCGAATGCCAAAACGATGCCGACAATCGCTACAGTAACCAAGAGTTCGTAGAGCGTGAAGCCGCCCTGATTCGTATTATTCATGCAGGCCACTATAAAAGAGTGGGTCATGGCGGCGTGGGACTTTTCGACGAATGGCGGCACAGCGCCGATAAACGGTCCAATTTACTGGCCCCGATTTAACCTAATGCGCACATGAGTAGGGCTGCCCGCTGGTTCTGCTGAGCGCGACTCGTGGCCGTCCCGTGTAGCTCACTACCAGGCCCTTTGGGCGAATACGGTCCCCGCGGTCGCAGACGACGAATGTCCCGTTCGTAGCGCGAAGAAAAGTGGCTCGCAACGTGAAGCTGCGCCGGTTGGCCTGGATGATGATATCGCGACGTGCGGCGGCGAGTCCCGATCGCTGTCCTCGAACATGAGCCAGCCACTCGACCAGTCGGTGCTATTTGTACAGCTCAGGCCATCATGGCTCGGGCACAAGGAGACGACTTTGCGACGCATGATGGATTCCTTGCGAGCAACGTGAATCGCGTGGAAAAGCGCGTTGATCTCGGCCAGTTGCCTTTGCCGCGCCGCGATGGACGCGAACGACGGTATAGCTGTCCCCAGTAGTATTGCGATCAGCCCGGTTGTGACGAGTAATTCGTAAAGCGTGTAGCCGCGAGTGTGCCAATGCATGCCGGACCTCCCTGTCCTCTTTGCATTGTTGCGCAGCGGGGCGGCCGGTCGCTTCCGCTAAATGTCGGCTTTTCCGGCGGAAATAGAATCGGCCGGCTGACGCGCGTGACCCGCCTCGTGATATCCTGTGGCCTTCCCACGGATCGAAAGGACATACGGAATGGCGCGCGCTGACATCCTCGTGCAATTCGACCTTCACGGCATTTTGCCAACGCCGCAACGCCTGGAAATTGCGGAGATCCTGCTCGCTAAACCGCAGCACCTGTCGGCCGATCAAATCATCGATCGGTTGCGTCAATCGGGCAGCACCGTATCCAAGGCGACCGTGTATAACACCTTGAATTTGTTTGGGGAATGCGGTCTCGTAAAAGAGCTGAGCCTGGACCCCGAACGGCGTTATTACGACTCGTCCACCGTTCCTCACCATCACTTCTATAACGTGGATACGGGCGAGGTCACCGATATTGACGAAGACCAGGTGAGTTTCAGCGCGTTGCCTCCACTTCCGAAGGGCACGGAAAGCCACGGCGTCGAGGTCGTAATAAAGGTGCGCCGCTACTGCGCGCCGCTTGTCCGTGCCGGATTAGCTCAGTTGGTAGAGCACATCATTCGTAATGATGGGGTCAGGTGTTCGAGTCACCTATCCGGCACCATTTCCAAATCCGCAGCTCGAAATAATCGTGGGAGCGATCGTGGTTGTCGCGGCACTCGCGATCAATAGCTTCAAGTACGAGTAGGGCCGGGCGCCGCCGGGCATAGGTAGATCCCGCAAACGGCTGTTTTGGCTAAAAAAAGGCGTAAAATAGACCTGTAGGCGGTGAAGGGATGCGCAACAAGTCTAGATCGTTTCTGGCTGGTATCTCGGCAGAGATGTTGCGCCGACGCGTGTATCCGGTCGTCATCGCTTACGCGCTCATTTCCTGGGCGTTGCTGCAGATCGGTGAAGTGACATTTGAGCCGCTGGGACTACCCGGCTGGGTCATGACCCTCCTGGTCGTTGCTGTAATCGCCGGCTTCCCGCTCGCTGCCATACTCGCATGGATGTTCGACATTACGCCGTCCGGTATTCGTCGCGACGCGCGTCCCATCATTGCAGATAAGACGATAGATGACCCGGCCTCAATTGCTGTGCTGCCTTTCACCGACATGAGCCAGCAAAAAGATCAGGGGTATTTTTGCGAGGGTATTGCGGAAGCAATTCTGCATGCCCTGACAAAAATCGAGACGCTCCACGTAGCCGCACGCGTGTCTTCGTTCCGATACGCAAATGCCGACGCCGATTTGCAGGATATCGGTCGCAAGCTCGGCGTAAACACGATCCTCGAAGGCAGCGTCAGAAAGTCCGGCGACCAGTTGCGCATCACGGCCCAGCTGGTAAACGTAAAAGACGGCTATCATCTGTGGTCGAAATCCTACGATCGTCAACTCGAGGATGTATTTTCGATTCAGGATGAGATTGCGACCAGTATCGCCGGGCTACTGCTGAATACCATCACTCCAATCGAGACAGCGTCGACGCGGGATGTCCTGGCCTATGACTACTATCTTCGCGGCAGGCAATACCTGAACCGCTTTCGTAAGGTCGATTTTGAATCCGCGCGGCAAATGTTCCACCAGGCAATCGAGAAGGATCCTGAATTTGCATTGGCCTGGGCGAGCTACGCGGACTGTTTTTCACTTGAGGTGATGTATGCGGATCCGAATCCCGAGTTCAAGTCAAAGGCGCGCGAGCTGAGCGCTCATGCACTGAAGCTGGGCGCGGAGCTGGCAGAAACGCATGCGTCGGCCGGGCTCGCTAACCTGATCAACGACAATTTTGAACGCGCCGAATTACATTTGAACAAAGCGATCGAACTCAATCCCGGTTTGTACGAAGCTTATTACTACTTTGCGCGCTGTCGATTTCACCAGGGAGACATGACGTCAGCCGCCGAATTGTTCCAGAAGGCGGCATCCGTTAATCCTGACGAGTATCAGTCGAGACTGCTGCGTGTCCTGGTGCTGCGCGGCGCCGGCCGACTGGATGAAGCGCAAGACGAAGCGCGGCGAGCCATTGCCATTGTTGAAAAGCATCTTGAGTGGAGCCCGGATGACGTGCGCGCACTGCTGCTGGGTGCCGGGTCGTTGATCGTTTTGGGCGACACCGAGCGGGCAGAACGATGGATGCGACGCGCAGTGGACATCGATCCTGACGATCCAATTTCGCTCTACAACCTTGGCTGCAATCTTGCGACGCTGAACAAGGTCGAGAAGGCGCTCGACTACCTCGAGCGCGCATTTGAGCATGGCACAATCAGCAAAGACTGGATGGAGCACGACGCAGATCTCGCGAACCTGCATTCGCATCCGAGGTACGCCGCGTTACTCGAGAAAGTTGCGGCATAATCTGGCGCAAGTGCGAAACAGGGCTGGCACATAGAATATTAGTAAAGTATAATTAAGCGAAATCTAATGTATAGGTCGTGGCCATGATCCCATCGACCCGAGGTTTCGCAATTGAATCAAATACTTAAATTATATTTCCCAACGATGGTCACGGGGCTGCTGTTGTCAACGCAGGCCGTGCCAGCCGTGCCTTTTCCCACCGCAGACGTCGTTTACGAGGTCGCACCGCGCGAGCGCATCTGGGATGGTCGCATCGAAGCCGTGAACCAGGCGACGGTTTCGGCTCAAACGTCGGGACGTATCGCGGAACTGCCGTTCGACGTCAACGATTTTGTCGACGCGGGCGAGGTTGTCATGCGTTTCACAGACACGGAGCAACGGGCCGCCATGACGCGCGCCGAGGCTGCCCTCGAAGAAGCGCGGGCGCGATATGCCGAGGCCGACCAGGAGTTTAAACGTTTCGAGCGCATGCTAGAGAACCAGACGGTGTCTCGGGCCCGCTTCGACCAGGCGAAAGCGAATCGGGAAGCTGCGCAGGCGCGCCTCAACGCTGCCCGCTCCGGCGTTGCAACGGCAAAAGAACAGCTGGAATACACGGTGGTGCGCGCGCCTTACGCCGGCATCGTCGCCAAACGACATGTCGAACTTGGCGAACTGGTTTCACCTGGACAGCCACTGATCACGGGGTTGTCGCTACAGTCGTTGCGCGTCAACGTGGACGTGCCGCAAAGCATGTTTCATGCCGTTCGTACGATCGGCAAGGCAGTCGTTTACATTGACGACGAGCGCATCGCCGGCACCGAATTGACGTTCTTCCCGGTTGCCGACACGGCCGCAAATACATTCCGCGTGCGCGTTGAGCTGCCGGACGGCGGCCCGGCGTTATACCCGGGCATGATCGTCAAAGTCGGTTTCATCGTCGGCGAGACGAAACGACTGTTGATTCCGGCAGTGGCGGTCGTGCGGCGCAGCGAGCTCAGCGCGGTTTATGTGGCAAGCGACGATCGGGTAACACTGAGGCAAGTGCGCCTCGGTCGTCTCTATGGCGATTCCATCGAAGTCCTGTCGGGTCTGAGTGAAGGTGAATCCGTTGCCACGGATCCTGTGAGCGCCGGCATTTACCTCAAAGAAGCGACTGGAGCGCAATAGGTGTCGACTGAACGAAAACTCGGTTTCTCGGGATCGCTGGCGAAGAAATTTCAGGACTCGAAGATTACGCCGTTACTGGCATTGACCGGGCTGTTGATGGGCGTGTTTGCAGTCATGGTGACGCCGCGCGAAGAAGAACCGCAGATTAACGTCACGTTCGCCAAGTTCGCCAACATCTTCGTGCCGTTTCCGGGCGCCAGCGCCGTAGAAGTCGAGAACCTCGTCGCCATACCGATGGAGCAGGTGCTGGCAGAAATCGAAGGCGTCAAACACACGTACTCGGTTTCACGGCCGGGCATGGCGGTACTGACGATTCAGTTTGAAGTCGGCGAGGACAGGACGGCTGCCATTGTGCGCTTGTACAACGCGGTTTATTCAAACCAGGACTGGCAGCCACCGGGAAGTGGCGTATTGCAGCCCCTGATTCAGCCCAAAGGCATCGATGATGTGCCGACCGTCACGGTGACGCTCTGGACTCAGGACGAGCTGCGCGGCGCGCACGAATTGCAGCGCATCGCTCACTCTATCGAAGCAGAGATCAAACGAGTGCCGGGCACGCGAGACGTATACACGGTCGGCGGTCCGGACAGCGTCGTGCACGTGCAGCTCGATCCACAGCGGCTCGCGGCTTACGGTCTGTCGCTGGATGCGTTGCGTTACGCGCTAAAGGTCAGCAACGTTGCGGCTCACGCGGGTGCCGTCGTTTCTGAAAACCGGTCTGTGCCGGTTACTGTTGGCACGTTCCTCGCAGACATGGACGATGTTGCCGGTTTGGTCGTCGGTGTCAGTGATGGCAAAGCGATTTACCTGGACGATGTCGCGGATGTGTCGGCCGGACCCGATCATCCCGAACAATACGTTCGCTTTGGCACGGGAGCGGCAGCCACTGACATCGGCCTGGCTCCCGGTATCGGAGCGCCTGCGGTCACGCTGGCCATCGCAAAGAAACCAGGCACGAACGCGGCGAGCATGGCGGAGCAGGTCATCGAGCGGCTTAGCGAGCTTAAGGGGATCTTCATACCCGACGGTGTCGAGTACACCGTGACGCGCAACTACGGCAAAACTGCCGACGACAAAGCCAAAAAGCTGATACAGAAGCTGGCTTTCGCAACGATCTCGGTCATCCTGCTGATCATGGTATCGCTCGGGTGGCGCGAGGCCATTGTGGTCGGGTCCGCCGTCGTTGTCACACTGATGCTGACATTGTTTGCCTCCTGGGCCTGGGGCTTCACGATTAACCGCGTGTCGCTGTTTGCGCTGATTTTTTCCATCGGCATATTGGTCGATGACGCAATCGTCGTTGTCGAGAATATTCATCGCCACATGGCGATGGGTGACAAGACACTGCTCGAGGCGATACCCCCGGCCGTCGACGAAGTGGGTGGCCCGACCATACTCGCTACCTTCACCGTGATTGCCGCACTGCTGCCGATGGCTTTCGTCACGGGCCTGATGGGCCCGTACATGAGTCCGATACCGATCAACGCGAGCATCGGCATGCTTCTGTCCCTGGCTGTGGCCCTGATCATCACGCCATGGGCAAGCCAGAAACTGTTGCCGCATACGCACGAGACCAACAAAAAAGATGCCTCGGCCCTGTGGCTGGACCAGCTGTTTCGCAAGGTTGTTGGCCCCTTTCTGCGAGGGACCGGCGGCAGACGCTCGCGTCGCTGGTTAATGGGCGGCGTTATCGCTGCAATTCTGCTCGCGATGGGTCTCGTCGTCATTCAAGCCGTCGTTTTGAAGATGCTGCCGTTCGACAACAAGTCAGAATTCCAGGTCGTGCTCGACATGCCAGAAGGCACGACGGTCGAGGAGACAGGGCGCGTGCTTGACGACATGGCGCAGTACCTCGGCGAGCTACCCGAGGTCACAGACTTCCAGGTCTACGCAGGGACCGCCGCACCCATAAACTTTAACGGCCTGGTGCGCCAGTACTACCTGCGTGAAGGTCCCAACGTCGGTGACATCCAGGTGAACCTCGTCGGCAAGTCGCACCGCGACCGCAAAAGTCATGAAATCGCGACCGCCGTGCGACCGCGTCTCGATGAAATAGGCAGTCGTTTTGGCGGTTCGGTCAAAATTGTCGAAGTGCCACCTGGCCCGCCCGTGCAGTCACCGTTGGTCGCCGAAATTTACGGCCCCGACTATGGAGGTCAGCAAACGATCGCGCGAGAACTTCGCAAGCTGTTTGCCGCGACCCCCGACATCGTCGACATCGATGACAGCGTCGAAATGTCGGCGCCGCGCCTGGTCGTTTCGATCGACCGGAGCAAGGCGGCATTGCTGGGCGTTTCGCAAGCCAGCGTGACACAAGCGCTGCAAACGGCTCTGAGCGGCGAAGATGTCACCTACGTGCGCGACGGCTATCAAAAATACCCGGTGCCGGTGCGCCTGGAGCTGCCCGTTTCAGACAAATCCGAGCTGGACAGCATCCTGATGATTCGAGTGGCGGGCCGTGATGGCAATCTTGTCCCCCTGACCGAGATTGTCGACGTCCGTGAATCTGAATGGGAGCAGACTATCTACCACAAGGATCTGTTACCCGTTGTTTTTGTCACGGGCGATATGGCCGGCCGCTTCGACTCCCCGTTGTATGGCATGTTCGACATGGTGGGCCGCATTGGAGACGAGGCGCTGGATGGCGAGGAGATCGAACAGCGTTTCATCACTCAACCCGACAATCCCTATAACTACAGCCTGAAATGGGATGGCGAGTGGCAGATCACCTACGAGACTTTTCGTGACATGGGCATCGCATATTCGGTCGGTTTGATACTCATTTATCTCCTGGTCGTGGGGCAATTCCGGTCCTACGCGGTGCCGCTGATCATCATGGCGCCGATTCCGCTCACGATTATCGGTGTCATGCCGGGACACGCGCTCCTGGGCGCACAGTTCACGGCGACCTCGATGATCGGCATGATCGCGCTGGCCGGCATCATCGTCCGGAATTCGATTTTGCTCGTCGACTTCGTGCGGCAGGAGGTTGGTGCCGGCGTCGAGTTCCAGGAAGCCGTGATTCGGGCGGGCGCCGTGCGGGCGAAACCCATCGCGCTGACGGCGCTGGCCGCCATGTTCGGTGCGTTCTTCATCCTCGACGACCCGATCTTCAACGGGCTTGCCGTGACGCTCATCTTCGGCATCCTCGTGTCAACCGTGTTGACGCTGGTGGTCATTCCGGTTCTATACTATGCGTTTGCATACAAGTCGGAACAATGAGGCAAAAGTTTCGTTAGAATTGCAGGAGAACCGACGCTGACCAACGTTTGACCTGAAGGACGAGCTTGAAAAACTCGCTGATCGCACTTTCCCGAGACGCGCTGGGAAAACTCGCTGATCGCACTTTCCCGAGACGCGCTGGGCAGCCTGCGCGACCTGACGCCGATTGTTCTTGTCATCGGCGTTTTTCAGATCTGGGTCATCAGGCAGCCGGTATCCGGTTTCGTATCGCTGATATTCGGTGCGCTGCTCGTTCTTGCGGGTCTCACGTTCTTCATATTCGGACTGCGCCTGGCGCTGTTCCCGATTGGCGAAAATCTCGCACACTCGCTGGCGAAAAAAGGCAGTGCGTTCTGGCTGTTCGCCTTTGCGTTCGTGCTCGGATTCGGCACAACCATTGCCGAGCCGGCTTTACTGGCCGTTGCGGCCGAGGCCGCTGCGGTCGCCGTTGACGCAGGTGCAATCCCGGCTACGGACGAAGCCAGGGCCAGCTATGCGCTGGGTTTGAGGCTCGTGGTCGCATTCGCGGTGGGGGTGGCGCTGCTCATCGGTGTCTTTCGTATCCTCGCCAACTGGTCGCTCCCGGTCATGATCATTGGCGGTTACATTCTCGTGGTAATTGCGACGACCATCGCTCCCATGGAAATCGTTGGCGTGGCCTATGACTCGGGCGGCGTCACGACGTCGACCGTCACGGTGCCGCTGGTCACAGCGCTCGGTGTGGGCCTCGCCAGTTCACTGAGAGGCCGCAATGCAATGACCGATGGCTTCGGCCTCATCGCGTTCGCATCGTTGACGCCGATTCTTTTCGTGCTGTTGTACGGGACGATTCTCGAATGGATCTGATTCTCGATGCTCTGAAGTTTGTCGGCAACAGCGCAATCGATGTACTGCCGATTGCCGTTTTCCTGTTTGCCTTCCAGATTCTTGTCATCGGCGGCCGAATGCCGAACGTCGTACCGATTATCGTCGGCTTCGTATTTGTCATTGTGGGATTGGGTCTGTTTCTTGAAGGACTGGAGCACACGCTTTTTCCGCTCGGCCGACTGATGGCACAGCAGTTGACGGACCCGGAATTTCTGCAGTCCGCAAGAATAAGCGCGGCGGGCGCACTGATCTGGCGAGACTATTACTGGGTGTACCTGTTTGCCGCCGCCGTCGCCTTCAGCACGACGCTGGCCGAACCCGCGCTGATGGCGGTATCGATCAAGGCGAATGCCGTATCGGGCGGCGCGATCGGTGTTTGGGGGCT
>CAMYIS010000038.1 GCA_947258485.1 uncultured Woeseiaceae bacterium | reverse complement strand
ACTCCGCCGAATCTTGAATGCGCATCCGCACATCGCCTGCGGCGGCGAAACGTTTTTGCTTCGGGCGACGGCCCGGTTTTTCGACAGCGATACAATCACCGACGGCATCGACTATGGCGCGGTTGGCGGCCTAAAAGCGGCGGGTTTTTCGGAGGAGGAGATCCGCGATCGCGTGCGGCAACTGGCCTTCTCGTTTCTCGAAGAGATTGCCGAAAAACACGGTAAGCCCCGGTGGGCCACGAAAACCGCTGTCGATAGCTTCTATATATCGGAAATTGAGACGCTTTTCGGCGACCACGCCAAGTTTGTCTGTGTGACCCGTCATGCGCTCGATGCCGCTTTGAGCCTTCACGACCTGTCCGAGGCCAACGAGATATACATCAAGGAACTTCACGGCTACGTTGGTCGTTTCCAGCGCCCTCTGCAAGCGTACGCGCATGCGTGGCGTGACGTGACCGGCAAGCTGCTTGATTTCACGAGGCGTAACGGCGACAACTCAATGTTGGTTCGCTACGAGGACCTTGTCGAGGACCCGATTGCCCTCTGCAAAGACATATTCGCGTTTCTGGGCGAAGAATGGGACGCGGAAATACTCAAGCAGGCAATGGCCAAGGACACGGTAAAGGGTCTCGGCGACTGGAAAACCTACAGCCGTCCGTCGATAAACAACGAAAGTGTCGATCGCTGGAAGACGCTTCGTCAGGATATCATCAGTCGACTCGGTCCAATAGTAAATCCCTTAATGGTCGACTGTGGTTACGACCCGGTACCGGTAGCACAACTTCCAGACCATGACGAAGCTATGCATCGCTATGAGCTCAGTATGCGCTTCAATCTTGCACGCTCGAATCCTGACGACCCGGACGACTGATAGCCGAGGGTTCGTCTACGGGATGATCGAAAACTACGTACCGAACGAAGCGTCTGCGCCGACCCGTCTTGGCTGGCTAATCAGGCCGGAATCGCCCGACAGTTGGTGCAGCAGGTAAATGGGCCGCTGCCGGGCCTCCGCCTCGTCGATGCCCTTGCGAACATCGACGGCAATGCTCGGCATGATACGCGCTTCAGTTCCTGCCCACGCGCGTTCGACGGGCCAGTGGACGTGGCCACAGAGCAAGCCTGTGACCTGTGGATGCCGCTTAACGATGTCTTTGAGCGCCGCCGCCTCGTCGGGCCGGCGGTAGCCACCAACGTAGTGATCGCCGACGTCGAAGGGCGGATGGTGAATGAATAGCAGCGTTGGGCGGTCAGGCTGCTCGCCTAGCGTCGCGTCAAGCCAGGCCTGGCGAGCTTCACAAAAGCGCCCCTTGCGCCCAGCCTCCAAAGTCGAGTCTATCCCGACGAGGCGAGTGTCGTAGTCCTCGACCGTGTAATGCAGGAACTCGCCGGTCGACCGCATATAGATGTGATCGCCAAACGCGGCGCGTAATTCCTTTTTATCATCGCGATTTCCCGGCACGAGATAGAGCGGTTTCTCGAGCGGCGCCAGCAATTCGCGCAGGCGCGCGTACTCCTCGGGCTGACCGTGTTGGACCGTGTCGCCGGTGAAAATCACGGCGTCCGGTCGCTGCTGATTGATATCCGCGACGGTGCGCCGCAGGCAATCGGCCCGCAGCTCGGCTGCGGGGTGATCTGATTTCGGCACGAGTATGTGCGTATCGCTGATTTGCGCGATTAACAACAGCCGACCCAGTGTCCCGTCTCGCTAATCGACGATGTGATAGACAGGCGCTTTCTCCATCTGCCACTCGTTCGATTCCCGGTGGTACTTGGACAAGGTAAAGCAATGCCAGTCGTTATCATCCAGTTTCATATGATCGCCACGGTAGTAATAGCCGGGCCAGCGCGTTTCCTCGCGGAACAGCGTATGGTGCGTCACGGATTCAGAAGCTACCAGGCGATGCTTCAGTTCCCACGCCCGCTGCAACTGGTGAAGGTCCTCGGCCCCGACGTGGTTCATGTCTTCCCTGAGCATCTGGAGCAATTCCAGGCCGCGAGACCATGCAATGGCAATAGATAGCTCGGCGAGACAGTGCCCGCGACAATCTCGTTGCGGCCGACCTCGTAGTTTTCCAACGGCCGGAAAACGACCTTCTTCAGATCTTCATACTCTTTCTCACTGACCTCAGGCCCGTCCTTGCCCAGGTCTTTGATGTAGTTGACCGCCGCTTTCGCCGCAATCCGACCTTCCGTGTACGATCCCGACGAGAACTTGTGGGCCGTGCCGCCAATGGTATCGCCCGCGCCGAACAGCCCGTCGACGGTCATCATGCGGTTGTAGCCCCACTGGTACTCGTCGGGGGCATAGTCCTCCGGACCGCTCGCCCAGGCGCCCGAGCAAGTGGCGTGCGAACCCATGACGTAAGGCTCGGACGTCGTCAACTCGGGATTGGTGTGCTTCGGGTCGATGTTCTGTGATGCCCATACGACCGCTTGCCCGATCGTCATGCCTAAGAAGTTCTCCCAGCCAACGGTTTCCTTGTGAGGATCCTGGAAGGCCTCTTTCGTAACCATGCGGATCGGGCCTCTGCCAGCCTTTAGTTCCTCGAGAAGGGCATGGTTTCGCAAACAGGTCGGTACCGGGTGCCGATCGACGTAATCGCCGACCAGTTCCTTGGTGTTCTCGTACCAGGTGGATTCGTATTCTTCGCCGTAAGCGTTTTCGGTATATGTTTTCAGATGCAGAAAGTAGGCACCGACCGGACCATAGCCGTCCTTGAACCGGGTAAGGACGATGCGGTTCTCCATCTGTGTCATCTTGGCACCGACTTCTATTGGCAATGCATAGGCGGAAGCGCTACTCCACGGGGCATACCACGTCCGGCCCATGCCCTCGCCGACCGCGCGGGGCTTATAGATGTGCGACGCGCCACCGGCAGCCACGATAACGGCCTTCGCACGGAAAACATAAAAATCGCCGGTGCGCACGTTGAAACCGACAGCCCCGGCGACCCGGTTGGCCTTCGTTTTGTCCATGAGCAGATGGGTCACCATGATGCGGTTGTAGACCTCGGTAGCGGCCTTGCGCGCGGCCTCGGCGACGATCGGCTTGTAGCTTTCGCCGTGAATCATGATCTGCCACTTGCCTTCGCGCATATACCGCCCGGTTTCCGGGTCTTTCATCATCGGCAGACCCCACTCGTCGAACTTGTGGACCGTCGAGTCGACGTGCCGGGCGATGTCGTAGCCCAGGTCCTCGCGCACGAGGCCCATGAGATCGTTGCGTGCGTAACGGACATGGTCCTCTGGCTGGTTCTCGTTCCACTGCATGCCCATGTAACAGTTGATCGCGTACAAACCCTGGGCGACCGCGCCACTGCGCTCGATATTTGCTTTCTCGACGCAAACTATATTCAGGTCGCGGCCCCAGTGGCGGGCTTCATAGGTGGCGCCACAGCCGGCCATACCACCGCCGATGACGAGAACGTCGGAATCTACAAATTTCGTTTTTCTTCGAGAGAACAAGCCCATTAGACGACTCCCTTTTTGAGTTGGCCGGGCGTCAACGCGGGTAAACCACTATCGATGTTCAGTGCGTCCGGTTCGTGCGCGAGTTCCTGGCTCTTGAAGTCGGCTTCGCTCGGCGGTGGAAGTTCCGCCGGTGACGGAATCGTTCCCCATTTCGTCGTGCGGATCGGAGACTCGAAATTCTTTTCATGGCCGTTGCGGAATTTGATCTTCCAGGAGATGGTGTTCTTCTCCTCTTCGCGTAGCACCCGAACGCTGTGTCCCAGGGGGGCGAAGTCCGCATAACCGCGTGCGTCTATCGCGTTCTGCGGGCAAGCCTTCACGCAGGAGTAACACTCCCAGCACATATTGGGTTCGATGTTGAAGGCACGGCGATAGGTCTTGTCGATATGCATGATGTCCGACGGACAAATGTCGACGCAGTGTCCACAGCCGTCACAACGAGTCATATATACAAAAGTAGGCATAGTGTTCCGTCCCTTTAATAGTTACGCGGCTGATAACTGACCTTGCCAAACTCCTCGGGTTTGTCGGCGGGAGGCGGCAGATTGCTCCTCGTGCCATTGGCTGCCGACAGGCGCTTCTCGAAAGCCGCAGCGGGCTTGAAGAACATGTGTGCAAACTTGGACCATGGAACGGATCCGAACAGCACGGTCGTGAATATGATGTGCAGCCAAAAGGCTATCATCGTCCAGGCATGGCCCCTGGCCTGCAGGAATGCCCAGATCAACGCAAACGTTGCGCTGCCGAGCAATGACAGGATGAAAAGATCTGCGGGCATGATGCGAAACGGCGAACTTCCCTCTGCGGACACGTCGACGCGGATGAAGAACCAGAACCAGTAACCGCCAATGCAGACCATCGCGGCGCCGAGCCACCACAGCAGAGGCCAGATAGCAGGCGTGGCAACATTGGCAGTTGGATACCTGAACACCATGACCGTGGTTGCAACCGCAAAGAAAATGAAGCCATACATCCCGAGAAGATGCGCGATACGCCGCCGCTGACTGCAGAACTCGCCGGACATCGCAACGTCCACAACGGCGGTCTTGATCGCCATGGAGATCATTTCCCCACCACCGACTTTCGTTCCCTCGGCCTTTGATTTCCGCATGTTTTCGCGGAAGTACCGGGCGCTCTTCTTGTGCAGGACGTCGTAGATCGTGCCGGCAGCGACCAGGATGATCATGACGACGATGTATGTCTGCATGACAGATGGTGATACGAACGCCGAAAGCCCGGCGAAAGGATTAGTCGTGAACATTACATTTCCCCAAAGTAAGTCGCGGCCGACTTGAGCATATTCGATTTTTCTAATACTTATAAGGCTTATCGGGTTGTGCTGTCAATCCGATAAATTACTGACGACTCACGCCATCATAGTAATCCCGCAACACCTCAACCACCTCGGGGCGGCTGAACTCCGGCGGAATCGGTTCGCCGTCGGCGAACATCTCTCGCAGTCGCGTACCCGAGATTGCGAGGCGGTCGCCGGACTCGTGCGGACAGGTCCTGCCGGTCGCCATGCCGTTGCACTTGTAGCAAAAAAATGTGATGTCGATCTTCAACGGCTCGGTCTGCATGCTGCCTGCCTTCAGCGTATCGAAGATATGGTGGGCGTCATACGGACCGTAATAATCGCCGACGCCGGCATGGTCGCGCCCGACGACCAGGTGCGAGCAGCCGAAATTCTGTCGGAAAACGGCATGCAGCAGCGCCTCGCGCGGCCCGGCATAACGCATCTCGATCGGATAGCCCGATTGCACGATGGTGCCCCGAACGAAATAGTTGTTCACCAGCGCGTCAATCGCCTCAACCCGTACCTCCGCCGGAATATCGCCCGGCTTCAACGCCCCGAGCACCTGGTGGATCAGCACGCCATCACAGATCTCGATAGCGATCTTGGCCAGATACTCGTGACTGCGGTGCATCGGGTTGCGGGTCTGGAAAGCCGCGACCTTCGACCAGCCTTTCTCGAGAAACATCGCGCGTGTTTCCGCAGGCCGATGGTATAGGCCGCCATAAGTCTCTGGGAAGGGGCCTTCCGACAGTGTGCGCACGGGACCGCCCAGATTGACCGGGCCCTGGCTCATCACCTTATTGACGCCAGGATGCGACGAGTCAGTCGTGCGAAATACATGCGAGCATTCGAACTCGCGGTCGATCGTGTATTTTTCCTCAACGGTAAGGATGCCGAGCAGTTCCCCACCCTCGCCGTCGACCAGCGCCAGGTCCTCGCCAATATCGATGCTGTTACCGAGCTCCTGCGCGCAGGACAGCGTGATCGGGATGGGCCAAAAGAGCCCGTTGGTGAGCGTCATATTCTCCGTGCAGCCGCGCCAGTCCGCCTCTCCCATGAAGCCGTCGAGGGGCGTGTAAGCGCCCATGCCGAGCATGAATAGATCGGAAACTTCGCGACTCGACAGCGGCACCTGTTTCAGTCGCATTGCACGGTCGGTCTCCTCTGCCCTTTCGGCCTCTGGCAACAGAAGTGGCTTCAGCGAATCCGCGCCGTGCGGTGGAACCAGTTTCGACATGACAATGTCTTCCTCTTCTGGGAATCGATATGGTTATCGTACGCTGCGGCGGACTATCTGATCAGCGCGACAGCGCCAATCACGAACGCAGCAAGAAATAAGGTCTGAAGCACCATTACGCCGAAAGGTGCAGGGCCAACATCGGCCAGCGCCTTGAGTGAGGTCTTGACCCCGAGAGCCGCGACGGCCGTCAGCAAGCA
>CAMYIS010000037.1 GCA_947258485.1 uncultured Woeseiaceae bacterium | reverse complement strand
AGCGCGGTCATCAGCATGTGGGTCATGAATACGTCGACGACGATGATGCTTTTACCTATCGCCGTTTCGATTATTGCGGTAATTCACAACACTGTCGACGGGCTCGATGATCGAGCCAAGCAGAATTTTCAATACTCACTGCTGCTGGGCGTTGCTTACGGTGCGACGATTGGCGGCATGGCGACACTGGTCGGCACGGCACCAAACGCAATGCTCGCCGCGTTCATGCTGGAAACGTACGGCACCGAAATCGACTTTTCAAGCTGGATGCTCGTCGGCTTGCCGCTGAGCGCAATGATGCTGCCACTCGCCTGGCTTGCCCTGACCCGCTGGGTGTTCAAAGTCGATTTCACGACCTCAGGTGAAGGTCGATCCGCTCTCAGCAAAATGAAAACGGATATGGGCCGCATTACGGTGCCCGAGATTCGCGTTGCGATCGTTTTTACACTTATGGCGCTCACGTGGATACTCCGCCCTGTGCTGGTAGAGATTCCCGGCCTGTCGGCCCTCGACGATTCCGGCATCGCGATGGCCGGTGTTTCTGATTCCAAGCGGCGAAAAAAGCGATCCGCTGCTGCTGCGCTGGACGTATGCGGAGCAGCTGCCCTGGAGTGTGCTGATCCTGTTCGGTGGCGGACTGACGCTCGCCAGCGCCGTTAGCCGTACGGGGCTCGCCGAATGGCTCGGCGGCAACTTGCAGGGCGTTGGTATGTTGCCACTAGCGCTTATAGTCATTATCGCGGCCACAATGATCATCTTCCTCACGGAACTCACAAGCAATATCGCTACGACGGCGACATTTCTTCCGGTCGTGGGGGCTATTGCCATCGAATCCGGTTTCGACCCAATCGTCCTGGCCGTGCCTGTGACGTTCGCGGCCAGCTGCGCGTTTATGCTGCCGGTCGCAACGCCACCAAACGCGATTGTATTCGGTTCCGGCATGTTGACCATTCCGAAAATGGCTCGCGCGGGCTTGATGCTCAATGTCATCGGCATTTTCCTGGTGTCATTTGTTGCGCTGTTCCTGGCGCCGATGTTTCTCTAGGGAGTGCCCGCTTTGAGCAACGAATACCCTGTTAGCAAACAGAACAAGGTCCGGCAGCTGCGCGAAAAGGCAGCGTATGACAAAGCTACCGTGCACGACATTCTCGACTCCGCGATGCTCGCACACGTCGCATTCGTCCAGGACAGACGGCCGGTCGTCGTGCCGATGCTATATGGCCGTGAAGACGAGACCCTGTTCTTGCACGGTGCCAGGAAAGCGCGCGTTATCCGCCTGTTACAGAGCACCGGAACGGCCTGCCTGAACGTCACTCATGTTGACGGTCTTGTGTACGCGCGATCCGCGTTCAATTCTTCGATGAATTATCGCTCGGCAACGGTTTTTGGACCGGCCAGACTGATCGAAGACCCGGATGAAAAATTGCATGCACTTCGCGTTATTTCGGAATGCACAATGCCGGGCCGCTGGGACGAACTCAGGGAGCCGCTTGTCAACGAGGTCAAGAAAACGGGCATCATTGCGCTCGACATCGAATCGGCCTCGGCCAAGATCTCGACGGGCATGCCCGAGGACGAAGATGAGGACTACAAGATCCCGATCTGGGCGGGCGTACTACCGCTCGAATCCAGGCTCACTACACTGCAATCGGATGACCGCTTGATTGACGGCGTGCAACCATCGGACGTCGTGCGCGCGATGGAAGGTAAGAAACTTTAGGCGCGCACTCCTACAACAGGTCCTGCGTATTCTCAGCCTCCAGCCGCAGCAGCGCTTCCTTGGTATCGAGACCGCCGCCGAATCCCGTCAGGTCACCGCTGCTGCCTATGACTCGATGGCATGGAACGACGATCGGTATCGGGTTCCGGCCATTCGCAGCACCCACGGCGCGAACCGCCTTCGGTCTGCCGATGCGCTTTGCGATTTCGCCGTAGGACACGGTCTCGCCGTACGGTATCTCCTGCAGCGCTTTCAACACGCTGACCTGGAATTCCGTGCCTTCGAGCCTCAGTGGTAAATCAAAGTCCTTCCTGGCGCCCGCGAAATATTCCTCGAGCTGCTGCCGTGCTTTTGCCAGCGGTTTCTCGTTATAGATCCAGTCAGCCTCCGGATCCCGCCGCATCGAACCTTTCGGAAAGCCGATCATCGCAAGCGCTCCGTCTTCGCCCGCCAGCAGCAGCTCACCAATCGGTGTATCGAGGTAACAGTAGTACATGGTTCAGCCTCCGGCTCCGTTTTCCGAGCCCCATAGTAATAATGCCGCATACGCGCGCCATGGCCGCCAGGCCTCGGCGCGGGTCATCAATTCGCCAGGTTTCATGCGCAATTTTCCCGGGCGATCGAACGCGCGAAGCAGCCCGAGATCCGATGCCGGAAATGCATCCGGGTTCTTCAACGCCCGCATGGCGACATACTGCGCCGTCCAATCGCCGATACCCTTGATCACCTGCAAAGATTGACAGAAGTCGTCGGGTGACTCTGCAGCATCAAAAGACAAGGTGCCATCGACGACAGCCCTCGCGATGCTACGGATAGTGCGGGCGCGACTTGCAATGATTCCGAGATTCTCCAGCCTCGCACGCACAAGTTTTCTCGGCCCTGGAAACAGTCGATCAGGGGCCTGCTGTACGCCTTCTACCGGAACGTCGATTCGTTCGCCGTAACGATCGGCAATGCGGCCCGCCAGGGTCGTTGCCGCACTGACCGAAACCTGCTGGCCGAGAATTGCACGCACGGTCAACTCGAACCCATCCCAGGAGCCCGGAACACGGACGCCCGGGGTCTTTTTCAGTAGTGCTTTTAGCCTGGAATCGGCCGACAACACGCGAGCGATCTCGTCGGTGGACGCGTCGAGATCAAACAGGCTCCGCGTGCGTTGCACGATCGAAAACAGGGAATTTGTGCCTATGCCGTGCAGTGACAGCAAAAGGTGATCGGCGGTATTCTGTACGTCCACAATTCCGCGTTCATCGCCGATCACGATCGTGCGGAGATACCTCCCGTCATGCACACGCTCGACACCCGGTGTTGCTCTTGCCGCAAAGAACTTGAGTAGCCTGTCCCAGCCGAAAGGACGCCGGTAAGGCAGCTGTACTGAAAAGGCGCTGGCACTCAAGGTCACGTCGCGGTGCCGTCGTAATTGGCCAGGCGTACGGCCGTAGGTTTTTTTGAATGTGTCGTTAAAACGCCGGACGCTGCCAAAACCCGAAGCGACCGAAATCTCTCTCATGGATAAAGATGTCTGATCGATGAGGTTTTTTGCAAAGTGCAAACGCTGGGTATGGGCAACGGCCAGCGGACTCGCCCCCAGATGTTTGCTGAACAAGCGCCGCAAATGTCGGCTCGTTACGCCAAGCCGGTCTGCGAGATGTTCCAGGTTTCCATGATCCAAAGCGCCTTGTGCTATTAGCCGCAGTCCTCTGTGCACGGTCGTCGATGTACCCGCCCACGCCGGTGTGCCGGGGGCACATTCGGGGCGACAGCGCAGGCAGGGCCGGAAGCCTGCCTCACTCGCCGCCGCGGCGGTCCTGTAATAGACGACGTTTTCGCTCTTCGGTGCGTTAGCCGGGCAAATTGGCCGACAGTAAATTCCCGTCGTCTTTACACCGATGAAGAATCGTCCATCGAACCGTGCATCACGTGACAGCCGGGCGCGCTCAAATATTTCGTTCGTGCTCATCTTGGCGTTTCCTTCGACTCGAAGTATACGCCGGCATGGAGCCCGAAATGGCCAGAATCGGACCTGTATAAAAAAGCCGGACAGGCCTGTCAGCCTGTCCGGCACTGCTATACCTAAAGTTTCAAGCTACGCCGCTGTGCGCGTGTCGCGATTCTGCCGGCTCTGCAGCCACGCTCGCAGATCATCAGAGCCGCCGATCCGCTTGCCGTCGATGAAGACCTGCGGATAGGTGTGTTCCGATGAAAGAGCACGCAGGGTCTGGTCATCGAAGTCGCGGTTCAGCACCAGCTCCTCGAACTCGATTCCTGCGTCTCGCAGCATGCCCTTCGCCTGTGCGCAGAATGGGCAACCTTCACGCGTGAAGATAGCAACGTCATTGGGCAACTCACCCTGCGGGTTCAGGTACTTGAACATCGTGTCCGCGTCCGATACGTGGAACGGATCGCCCGGCTCCTCCGGTTCAACGAACATCTTTTCGATGACGCCATCACGCACCAGCATCGAATATCGCCAGGACCGTTTGCCGAACCCCAGGTCTTCCTTGCCGACCAGGAGCCCCATGCCATCGGAGAAATCACCGTTACCGTCCGGAAGGAACGTGATTCGGTCGGCATGCTGGCTGCGCTTCCATTCGTTCATGACGAAAGCGTCATTGACGCTGACACAGATGACTTCATCGATGCCGTTCGCTTGGAACAGCGGTACCAGCTGGTTGTAGCGTGGCACGTGCGAGGATGAGCAGGTAGGAGTGAAGGCGCCGGGCAAAGAAAAAACAACGACGGACTTGCCGGCGAAAACGTCTTTGCTTGCGACATCGACCCACTCGTGATCCTGCCGGGTTTTGAACGTTACGTTCGGGATTCGCTTCCCTTCGAGGTCTTTGAACATTACTTGTCTCCAGTTGTATGATTTAGCGATCAGGCCAGCATGCTGCGAAGCATCCAGGCATTTTTTTCGTGAATCTGCATACGCTGCGTCAGCAGGTCTGCCGTGGGTTCGTCGTTGGCGGAATCGGCAGCAGGGAAGGCCTCGCGGGCCGTCCGTACAACAGTTTCCTGCCCGATAGCGAGCTGGCGAATCATCTCCTCCGCCGTCTCATCGCCATTGCCCTCTTCAATCGAGGTCATCTTCGCGAATTCGGAATAGGACCCCGGTGCCTTGACGCCGAGTGCCCGGATACGCTCTGCAATTTCATCGACGGCGGTTGCCAGCTCGGTATATTGACCCTCGAACATCAGGTGCAGGGTATTGAACTGCGGACCCGTGACATTCCAGTGGTAGTTATGAGTCTTCAGGTAAAGCGTGTAGCTGTCGGCCAGCAGCCGTGACAGGCCGGACGCGATGGTCTCGCGATCTTTCTTGTTGATGCCCGTGTTGAGTTCCATGCCGTTCTCCCATGAGTCAATTAATGCTCGTAGTTTACCGATGGACAGATAATAATTAAAATGGTTTAATTATCTTACGATGATCTATTTTATCGATCAATGAAGTCGCCCTCAGTACAGCAGCTGAAGTACTTCGTCGCGCTCACGGAAAGTGAGCACTTCGGCCGTGCCGCCGACCGATGTTTCGTATCTCAGTCCGCTTTCAGCAATGCCATCAAGGAGTTGGAAGCCACCCTGGACGCGCAGCTCGTCGACCGCACCAATCGCAATGTGACGATTACCGCCACGGGACAGCAGGTCGCAGTCCAGGCGCGGCTCGTACTGCGTGACCTGGACAGCCTGGTGGAGACGGCACGCGGACAGAAAGAACCGCTGACCGGCGAGCTTCGCCTCGGCGTCATTCCTACAATTGCGCCGTTCATCCTGCCGGACGCACTGCCAAAACTGCGCAAGCAGTATCCCGACCTGCGTCTGTTACTGGTCGAGGATCAGACGCAGCGCATTCATGCACGCCTGATGCAGGGTGAGCTCGACGTATTATTAATCGCCCTGCCCTGGGAAATGCAGGGTGTAGAAGAACTGCCGTTGTTCCGGGACGCATTCTGTCTGGCTTGCCATGAAAACACCGAGCACGTCGATCCCGAGAACTATCGATTCAGCCGGCTCGATTCCGACAGCATCCTGCTGCTCGAAGATGGCCATTGCCTCAGGGACCATGCACTCGCGGCATGCAAGATTCGTAATACGCAAAAAGTAAGCCGATTTGCGGCTAGCAGCCTGCTAACACTCATCGAAATGGTCGATGCCGACCTTGGCGTAACGTTTCTCCCGGAGATGGCTCGCGGATCATCGCTGCTCCGAAACACCCGGGTGAAGCTGCACTCAATAGGCGATCGCAGTTACCGCACGATAGGCCTGGTCTGGCGCAAGGGCAGTCGACGAGTCGACGAGTTTCGATTGCTGGGTGACTTCATTCGGGATTCTCACTGAGGCGCAAGCGTCATTCGTAGGCAGGAATGCGTATTGTTGGCATACTCGGCGGATAGCAACATGGTGGTGAAAGGAGTGCTGCTATGAAAGGTACAATTCTCCTGATCGTCAACGCGCTGTTCCTCGTAGCGTGCGCACACGATGCTTCGAATGGCGCGGCTGGAACCGGCGTCGCCTCATCCGGAGATCGAATCGCGACGATGAACGGCGAAACCGAGTATCAGGAACATTGTTCGGGCTGCCATGAGACCGGCATGCTGGGCTCTCCCATTGCCGGTGATGCCGCTGACTGGGGTTCCCGCTCGCAGCTGTGGGACGCGGTTCTCCTGGACCACGCAATCACCGGATACCTGGAGATGCCCGCGAAGGGCGGCAAGACAGACCTGCCCGACGATGTCGTCAGGTCGGCTTTCGAGTACATGCTTCGAATGACCTTTCCGGACATGCCGCACGACTGTAATCCCCCTTATTGTGACAACTCTGAGGAGTAAATGCCGCGCCGCGTCTCCATGACCCGGTCAACGCAGGAGCTGTCTTACTCAGTACACCGAGGGTCCGCCGCTTGTATGCCGGCGATCATCTCGCGCGTGACCGGTATCGGGTCACAGCCATGCTCCAGCTCGCAGATCAGGTCGTATTTTGGCTCCGCCTTGATGTGGCAGCCAAAGCAGTTTCCGCCGAACTTGTTGACGACATCGACGAAGCCGCGGTTGCGAATGCTACTGCCCTCGGCAGACACGTCGAGTTCAAAGAACTCCCAGTCACGAGTGGCCGCATTCCAGCCGGGGTGATGCTTTACCATCACTTCGGTTGGTACCAGCTGGACGACCGATCCCGGCGGGTAAACGCCGCCATCGGTCGACTCGGCAACTGCGACGGTGGCATCGAGGTCACCGAGTAAGTTGTCGACGAAGAAATGACGAATTGCCGTCATATCCCTAAGGCAACTGAACGAACTGGCATCGATCGACAGTTCGGGCAGGTCGGCCACGATCGGTAACTCGACAGCGGGTGACGTTGCGGTTTCAGCCGGTTTACTGGTTGCATCGTCTTTTCCGCAAGCCTGGAGGCTGAGCGAAACCAGTAAAAGCAGCATTGCCTGCCCAGCGGCGGTTCCTGTTGTTCGATTTCTTGTCATGGCACTCTACCGTCATCTGTGGAAACAAGGTGCACCGTTCATAGTACTACGAAAATGAAAGGCGGCTATCGGCCAAGAACAGGCCTCTGACTTTGGTACCGCCCTCGGGTATCCACGATTGACAGCTACGCGTCGGCGAACTACCGTTTTTCTTGTGAACAAACGCCGCTCCGCTGCCTTGTTCCGCTTGCACGGCAACGCCGGCAAGGAGGCAAACCATGTTTACTCGTAAGTTTTCCATGCTCATTGTCAGCATGGTTCTTCTGCTATTGGTCTCTTGTGGTGGCAGCGGCGGCGATGGAATAGTTATTGCGCCGACACCACCACCAGCGAATTTGGCCGCATTGCCAATTACCGCTGCTAACGCACAAGACATCACGGCAGACGTTCTGGTAGCGGTTGTATCGACAATCGATATAGTCGATATCCTCGATATTATTGGGCCTGCTGATGTCCAAGGTACAAATCCCGGCCTGGCTAAATTCGCGATCAACGCGATCGTCCAGCAAACCGTGGCTTGCGATACCGGTGAGGCCGCGGTTGAGTGGAACGACGCGGATAACAACTTTGAGGTATCCACAGGAGATACATTCGATATCGATTTCAACATGTGTTTCTTTGAAGATTCCGGTACCACGCTTGACGGTCTGACTTCGCTCACCGACCTGGTTGTTACAGGCGATCCTTTAAATCGGATCGCGCCCTGGGTTCTGGAGTTAACTTTTGGTTTCGACAACTTGTCTGGTACGGACAGCACCGGCACGGTAATCGTGGATGGCGACGTCAATCTTGATTACCGCAGCGATGACAATATCGTGGAGAATATTGTGATCACCACGGCCTCGTTGACAACGCAACAAGCCGGCATCACGGAAACGCTAAGCGACTACGTGCTGACCCAGACTTTCAATGTCAATGCTTTAACCCTGGTGCTTAGCGCAAACGGTATATTGACCAGCACCCTGCTCGAGGGCAGCGTCACATTTGAGACGCTGGAGGACTTCACGGGGACATTTGAGGATAATCCGTCCGCCGGGCAAATGCTGATCAGTGACCCTAGCTCCAGTGTTCTCGTTACCGTGGTGGATAACATCAGCGTCCTGCTTGATATCGATTTTGACCTGGACGGCATCATCGATCAGACAATCGAAGTGACTTGGGCGGAGCTCGATATCGACTAACTGGATGGCTGGTTCTGGCCCTTAGCGGCAAAACGAGAAACGTCTCCTTTGGGCCAGTGGCAGTCATTGTCTGAATGCTATTCCAGGCGCTGAAGCAAATCGCCTAAATCCGCGTGCCATACTTCCACCATCCCTTCCGATTCAGACCAAAGCTGTGCGAGCTCCGACGACTCCACGTTCTTGATATTTTCGATTGCCTTTCTTGCGGTTCTCACAAGATCATCAGCAACCGTAAACGGATGCGCCTTCACCCAATCCCCTACTTCCGCGGGAAGCTCGGGTCTCGGCCTCCCTTTTAGCGCAGCAATTACTTCCGCAGCCGCAATAGCCATACTTGCCGTTGGCGCTTCTAGATAATCAGATGCAACAGTCGCACTTTGAAGGGCGTCCTCGACAACAGAAAGATCATCGCTCTCCGACAACTCCCAGACCCAATCCAGAGCGTCATCGTTGTCAAAAGAGCCTGCATCCCAAGCACCTCCAAATGCCGAACTGGCCCAAATCAGAATGCAAATGCTGAGTATCCTGCAGTCCATAACACCTCTGAGAGCGTTTGTGTGAAAGGCTGCTACGCGTCAGTAGCAGCCGGTCGTCAGTTTATCACCTGGGCCGCTGCTTACGGCCAGGAGCGGACATCAGCACCGTCTGAAAGTGTAATTCCTGCGTTTACTGCTCTACCATTCCGGTTTGCAGAGTCCACCAGACCTGCTAGTAATATTATTGACCGATTTATAGCTTTGCGCATGCGTGAACTTTCGACATCACAACTTACATTAAGAATAATTCGTAGGCCATTAATCCGCCGATTTGAGGCGTCCTCAAAACTTGTTGTGATGGACTTTGTTAGTATCAAATGAATATAGTCATCGGCGTTTGAAACCAGAATTGCAACCAATTGTCGGGAAGACCGTTACGTGCGTACCAGTGGCTGGCAATTATTTGGCGGCGGCCATGAGCCAACGATTATCCAACTCGCTTCGCTCATGGCCAACGCAATTACGGGCGATCACGATAGTCAGATTGTAAATTTTTTTGCGACCCCGCTTTTCGGCGATAGGGAAGACCTGGCTTATTTGCAGGGGAGTCGCGCGATCAAGTCCCTCCAACTTGGCCCTCTCGGGATACGACAACTGGAGCGACAGTTCAAGGAAGCGCTTTCGGTTCGTGGACTATCGGGTCTTGAAGGCGACATACATGTGGCGCGGTTTCGAGTTTACTACTGGAGTATGGTTATTTGTCTGACCAACGGCACGCAACGCCGACTTGCGCGTAAGAAAGTGAAGAAATCCAAATTGGTTGTTGAGAAATTGACGGATCAGACCGGTGACCGCCGGATTTTATCTCGGTAGAGTACTCGGCGGTTGTTTCAATAGGCTTTGGGGTCGAAAGCAGTCCTTGTTTTTCCCAAAAACTTTCAGAAAAAGCTTCTTCTGGATTGCTCGACCACGGCAAGCAGCCTAATCGAGATATTCTGAAATCGAAAGTTTGTCCCCGCGTGTGCCCTACTGGAGCCCCATTTCAGTTTGAAACGCTAGATTATTACAGGGTCGGTGTCTTTCGGTAATTCAGAGTACTAGAGTCGCTACCCAGCTAACCAGCGTCAGCAGGCTTGTAGCGTATCCGAGTCCAAGTGCGATCATCGTAGCGTCAAGTTCTTGATTCTGTTCGTCGTAAGTCATTGTTCAGTCTCTGTAGGTGGGTGTGAGACTGAATCATCACTGATCACCGTAGAAACTAAATGAGCGTGCCCTGATCATCTTGTGACGATGTTCTGATTGTCCCTGATGAAGTCCTGAGCATCTCTCGGTGGGCCCCCTTCCCCTCTTCCGGCGGCTTGGTACCGTGGGCGTGGAAGGCTTATTTGCTGCTGTCTCGGAGATACGTTCAACTTGATCGAACGGGCGTTTATTGAGGGTCAGATCGATGGACCTAAGGCTGATCTGGCCCATGCGTCGCTGATTGCACAAGAGGGTGATTCTCGGCTAAAACGCTACCCCAAAAGAAGACGGACCCACCAGGAGTCCGTATCTTATTGTTTTATATGGTGCCGGCACCACGATTCGAACGCGGGACCTACTGATTACAAATCAGTTGCTCTACCAACTGAGCTATGCCGGCGAGATTTTGTCCACGCGCCACGCGTGGGGGGCGCATTATTGGCTTTTCGGGCCTTTCTGACAAGGGTTCCCGTTACAGATTATTGGGGACAGGTGGCCAGCTCTCGCAGCAAAACCTGCTCTTCACCATATTTCCCGACAATCGCGCCTGCGCCACGGCCCGGCGGGAGGGCGATGTCAACAAAATAGACGGTCCGGTCAGCCATTCGTGGTGCAATGTCGGCCGGCAAATCCAGCGATCTCGCCTCCAGCTCAATTCTCTCTGCACCCTCGAGATCACCAAACAGCCCCAGCGATATTTTCAGGCCCTCATCCTCGGTACGCACAAGATACGCGTCAGCCAGTCCGCCTTTGCTCAGCTTGTCGAGCATCTCATTCGCCGTGGCTTCATCCGCGATGTTGCGAATCTGGACCCAATGGCCAACAAACATCTGCCCCTGTGTCGAGCGAACACGCGATTTCATACCCTGGCTGGAATGGAGGAGCACGGCTGAATCGGCATCCGTCCTGACCTTGAACGGACCAATCGTTACACAGGACCTGCCGGCGATCGCCTCGAGATCCGACGGATTGCCGGAACCGAGTACCGCGCCTACGCTCGCCATGCCATCGCTATCCCGGCCCGTCGTCACCTGCAGCGGCGGACCCAACTCCGCCTCATCAATGATCTCAACTCCGACTTCGGGCGAATCCTCCTGGTATATTCCCCAGAGAAAATAGAGAATATTTGCGAGCAGCAAAAGCAACAGCAAATTCTTCATTGAGCACTTTCCAGCATATGCGCTAGCCCCTGAAGCACGAGGTGCGGACGATGAACCGGGGCCTCACTGAGCGCGTCAAGAATGCGTGACGCATCCCCGCCGGTCAAGATTGTCGTTGGCAGGTAACCATCTGACTGCAGGATTTGAATCGCCCGATCCACAGCTCCGACAACGGCGTTGCGCGCGCCCTCCCGAACAGCAGCGGCCGTATTCTGCGCGAACATCTGCATTTCGGCACCTTTGCGTGCAGGCAGTGGACGCACCGCGGGAATGTCGCTGGCTGCGGATGACAGCGCCGTCGCCATTGCCGCGACACCTGGAATAATCTGTCCGCCGAGGTGAGCGCCGCTGTCGTCGATAGCGTCCAGCGTAATCGCTGTACCAACATCGACAACCAGGCATGCATCCTGAATCTCGGCCCAGGCACCGACCATCGCCACCCAGCGATCAACACCCATGCGTCGTGGCTGCGTGTAGCTATTGCTTAAACCCCAGCCCCGCTTTTCTACACGAGCAAAACGTACGTCACAGCCACAGTGCATGCCGACAACACCCGACAACCTTGTCGCAAATCCTGTGCCGGCGACATTGCTCACGAAAACCTCATCGACGCGCCGCGGCAGCTTGGTCGTCAACACCTGCAGGCCCTTGTCACGGATCCTCTCCTGCGAGATATGCCCGGTCCGACGGATCTCACCACTGTCCAGAACGCCCCACTTGATACGGGAATTGCCGACATCAAGGAGCAGCGCTTTCATTAGGCGGGCTCCCGCGCACCCGCCATCACAACGGAACCCGAAGTCACGCGTTGCCTTCCCTCAGACAGTGTGTCGACCAGCAGTGCGCCATCGTCGCCTATGCCGGCCCCGGTCCCCTTAATCTGTCGCCCCTGTGCACTGATCGTTACTTCGCGACCGAACAGCCAGTCATGCTGAGCCCATTGACTGCTGAATTGCTTAAAACCGCCGGACTCGTAATCCGCAATCGCCTGGCTCAATTCGCTGACGAGACCCGCCGCAATCCGATTCCATTCGGGCAATTCCGCCACCTGGCTTTTCAGGTCGATTGCGCGGCGCCCGTCGTCCATTTCCAGGAGGACTTCCGGCCGTTCGTTGAAGTCAATATTCAAGCCGATACCAGAAACGACCGTCACGGCGCCACCGGGCTGGGTCTGCGCCTCGGTGAGAATGCCGCCCAGCTTGCTGTCCAAGGCAATCAGGTCATTCGGCCACTTGAGTTGCACGGCCGGAACATTCAGATCATCGAGCGTCTTGATGGCCCCGAGCCCAATTGCAAGCGTCAGCGCGGGCAGGTTCGTCGGAGGCGATGCGAAGGTATGAGCAATCGACAGGCAAAGACCCGACCCCTGTGGAGATTGCCAGCTGCGGCCATGCCGGCCGCGACCTGCTGTCTGGTTATCGGTCAGGGCGACGTGTATTTTTCCCGGCGCCGGCGCCGGCTGCTGCATGAGATAGCTGTTTGTTGAATCGATTTCCGCGAAAATTTCTAGCTGGCCGAGCCTCTCGGCAGCTGCGTCGCCGAGATTTAGACGAATGACGTCCGCATCGAGATTATTCATCGGCCGAATTCGCTTGCTTCCTTCTGAATAACATCAACTTCGTGCTGCGGTTCTCATTTCCCGCATGCATACGCCGGATATTGGCGCGGTGCCAATAGATGATGAATCCCGTCATGACGACACTGTAAATAAACAGGGGTTGGTCTTCGGGCAGTCGGGTAACAGCTAGCCAGACAGGCAGAGATGTTGCGGCAGTCATCGAGGCAAGCCCGACGTACCCGGTCAGGGCGACAACGACTGCCCAAACGAGTAGAACAACGACGATAAATGCCGGGCCGAGAATTACGAGCGTACCGACGAAGGTCGCGGCACCTTTACCACCCTGGAACCCATGGTAGATCGGCCAGACATGGCCAATGACGGCTGCCGCCGCGCAGGACATCGTGAGCCAGGTGCGGGATACTTCGGGGTCCGTCGGCACGAATGGCAACTCCAGGCCCGGGACCACGCCGGCACCGATCACGCCTTTGCCGACATCGATGATGACCACAGCCAGCGCAAACAGGAAGCCCTGGGTTCTCAGCGCGTTGGTGCCACCCGCGTTGCCGCTGCCCATTGTGCGGATGTCAACGCCGCCCCGGATCTTGCCCACGATCATGGCCCCCATCAATGAGCCGATGAAGTAGCTGATCAAGAACTTGACGCCGAGCTCCAGCATTTACATTTCCCTATCGCGCAAAAAGTCGCGAGAACAGTCGCGCGCATTGTAGCATCGGTATTCGACACCCGGTTCGGGCCATTATGAGCGCAGACACCATTCAACTTTTCCTGAACCCCACGGCGGGTCGCGGTCGTGCGGGACGCCGCCAGGCAAAAATTGTCGAGCTGCTGCAAAGCGCGGACCTGCCACTCAAGCTGCAGCAGAGCGGCGCAGTCGGTCACCTGGAACAACAGGTCAGGCAACACGTTGACAATGGTGCCAGCCGGATCATTGTCGCCGGCGGTGACGGCAGTGTTTACGAGGCCGTTAACGGCATCATGCATTCCGGGAAAGAGGCGGCGCTGGGTGTTGTCCCGACGGGTACAGGCAATGACTTTGCGAAAGCTTGCGACATCCCGCTCAACTGGGAACATGCCACCCGGCTGCTGGCCGACCGGTTGGCTGCCGGCCAATACTCAAAAACCATTGATATCGGCACCATGAACGATCGCTTTTTCGCGAATGGGGCCGGCATCGGTCTTGATGCCAAGGTCACTCGAATCGCGCGTTCCTACCGACTGCCGATCGGCGACCTCGTTTACCTGCTCGCGATCTTTCGTGCGATGATGGATGGCATCGCAACGCCGAGACTGGAAATATCATCGGCGGATTTTTCCTGGGACGGCCCGGCGACGCTCGCCAGCATCAGTAACGGACCGTGGATTGGTGGCATGTTCCATATTGCGCCAATGGCGAAGAACGACGATGGCAAACTCGAATTGATGATCGCCGACCCGGTATCGCGTCGGCGAATAATGTCGCTGTTACCAAAGCTAATGTCGGGCACTCACGTGGACGAAGCCGAGATTCAACACCGAAGCGTTACACAGTTGTCCGTCGTCTCGTCTGAGCCGCTGGCATCACACCTCGATGGTGAAGTGCAGCCACTGCAGCGGCGCTTCGATCTTGCGATATTAGCTAGCGCGCTGCGCCTGCTTTGAGGCCGGCCGTGAACCCAGGTAAATCGCGATCAGCGCAATACTGGCGCCGGCCAATTCAGTCGACGTCATTGCCCGAGCGAAGAACAGGACGTCCCACACGAAGCTCAACGCCGGTTGCAGCAATAATGCGATGCCGGCTTCTGTCGCCGAGACGTGCGGCAAACTGCTTGCGATAAACATCCAGCCGATGCAGTGCGAGAGGATGCCGTAACAAACCAGCCACGTCGCGTCATTCAACGTCGGAATTGCGAGCGACTCACCTTCCACCAGTGCAGAAATGCCGAGAATCGCCGCCGTAACCAGCGAAACAATGGCGACCTCGCGTGTCGGCAACTTGTGCTGTGAGTCCTGCCGTGACCGGCGCAGGCTCAGCAGGTAGCCGGCATACGATGCTGCCGTCAATAAACCGAAAATAACGCCGAGGCGGTAATCTTCAGGCAGGTTCCCCCAGTCGAGGCCGACGATCAGCGCAAGACCGAGCACGGCAAGCGGGATGGCAAGCAGCTGCAACGGCCGCGGCGACTCTCGCAGCAAGACGATGCCGGCTGCTGTCATGATAAACACCTGGAAGTTTGCGAGCAGCGTAGAGAGGCCAGGACCAATGTAATAGATGCTACGGTGCCAGAACCACAGGTCGAGTGCGAAAAAAACGGCGGCAAGCAGCAGAATCTGCCAGGTTCGTTTCGACAGCTGAAGCCGCTGGCCCGAGAAAACCAGGTATGCCGCAAGCGCGAGACCGCCAATCAATACCCGATAGAAACCACTCGTTGTCGGCGAGACGCTGACCAGTTTTACCCATACGGGCGACAAGCTGATGAGCGCTGCACCAATAAACAGCCGCAACGTTGGACTG
>CAMYIS010000036.1 GCA_947258485.1 uncultured Woeseiaceae bacterium | reverse complement strand
ACCGTTGCCGCTGGTCAGTTTCGGCGGAACGTCCATGGTGACCCTAATGGCCGGATTCGGTATTCTCATGTCGATTCACTCACACCGGAAGTTATTGCCACACTGATGACAAATCGAACACTCGTTGTAGCCGCTGCACTATTGCTTTCGGTCGCCTGCGCCCGATCAGCGGAAGACCCTGGGTCGGTAAAGGTCGACGTCGACAGTCCGAAAGTGGCCACGTTCATTGACGAAATGGTTAGCGAGCACGGATTTGATCGGGACACGTTGCGTAAGGTACTCAGCCAGGCCGAAATCAAGCCATCGATTATCCGCAAGATATCAACACCGGCCGAACGGACCCTGACGTGGGGCGAATACCGCAAAATCTTCCTCACGAAAGAACGCATCAACGCGGGAGTTACTTTTTGGCGCGAACATCGCGAGATGCTCGAACGCATCAGCAAGGAATCGGGCGTGTCGATCGAGATGATCGTCGGCATCATCGGCGTGGAAACGTATTTCGGCCGAATCACGGGCAGCGACCGTGTCCTTGATGCGCTGGCAACGCTCGCGTTCGAGTACCCGAAACGGGCCCGGTTCTTTCGTAACGAACTCGTACAGTTCCTGATTCTTACGCGCGAAGAAGAGCTCGACGCGACGGCCCCGATTGGTTCTTATGCAGGCGCCATGGGCCGTCCGCAGTTCATGCCGTCGAGCTTTCGCGCCTACGCCGTAGACGCAACCGGGGACGGCAAGCGCGACATCTGGAACGACTGGGCCGATGTTTCGGGCAGCGTCGCCAACTATTTTCTCGAGCACGGCTGGCGGGCCGGAGAAGAAGTCACGTCCCAGGCCACGCTGAGCGGGCAATGGAAGGGACCTGTGCCGGAACCCCGCAACACATTGAAAGCTTCCGATACGATTGAGTCACTGAGCAAGAAAGGTGTCGTCTTTGCAACCGATCTTTGCGCCGACAGCAAGGGGGAGCTTCTGACCTACGAAGGCAGCAACGGCGCCGAACACTGGGTCGGATTCCACAATTTCTTTGTTATTACGAAATACAACCGTAGCGCCATGTATGCGCTTGCGGCGCATCAGTTAGGCCAGGAAATCGCATCGAGGGTGGCAAGCCATGCTGGCTAGGCTGCTGCTGATGGCGCTCGTGTTGCTGTCACTTGCCGCCTGCGGCAGCGGCAAGTTCCGCGGTGACGGCCCTCCCTCGTCCGGCAGCACGCGCATTGGCGGTCTGCCAGGCGACGCAGTTCCACGACCCGAAGCACGCAGCCGGTACGGCAATGGCCCGGTGTACGAAGTTCTCGGCAAACGCTACCAGGTTATGCCAAGCAGCAGTGGTTACCGGGAGCGCGGTGTCGCGTCCTGGTACGGAAGAAAATTCCACGGCAACCTGACATCGAATCGCGAAGTCTATGACATGCACGCGATGACCGCGGCGCACAAAACACTGCCGCTGCCAACCTATGTTCGAGTGCGTAACCTCCAAAACGACAAGAGCATTGTAGTGCGCGTCAATGATCGTGGCCCGTTCGTGCACAACCGAATCATCGACCTGTCGTACGCTGCCGCTGCCAGGCTCGATATGCTTCGCGACGGCACAAGCCTGGTCGAAGTAACGGCGATCAACTTCGATGTACCGGCCGGCGACCGCCCAACCCGGAAGACTATTCCACCGGCGCCCGTCGTCGAAGCGTCCGTTCAGCCATTCGCCGAACCGGCACCCGCACCGCTGGGCGGCACCGCGCAAATCTTTGTACAGGTAGGCGCATTCGGTGACCGTGCAAATGCCGAGCGTCGCCTGGCCATATTGGCCGCATCCGGCATCGATAATGCGTTCATCCATCGACATACTCGTCGAGGAGCTCGAGAATATCGGCATAACGGACCCCTATCTCGTCCTTGAATAGGCGTTACAATACGCGCCGATACGAATCACCTGATCTTCAAGAGGCCCCATGTTCCAACGTCTGACTTTATTGTTCGCGTCATTGCTTTTATTTTTTGCGGCGGCGACTTGCGCCGCAGACCCCATGCCGGCACCGGCGCCGCCCATCATTGGCGCAAAAAGTTACCTGGTTGTCGACGGCCAGACCGGACGCGAATTGGCGTCACTTAACCCGGATGCCGCACTCGCCCCCGCCAGCCTGACCAAGCTGATGACCACTTACGTGGTCTTCGACGCATTGAAGCAGGGACAGATCCGCCTGGAAGACGAGGTCACAATCAGCGAAAAGGCATGGCGCACCGAAGGCTCGAGGATGTTTATCGAGGTCGGCTCGCGCGTTTCCATCAATGACCTGCTGATGGGCATGATCGTGCAGTCCGGCAACGACGCGAGCGTCGCTCTTGCCGAACATCTCGCCGGCACCGAAAGTGTGTTTGCAGAACTAATGAATCAGTATGCGGCAACGCTGGGCATGCACTCGAGTCACTTTGTCAATGCGACAGGCCTGCCGGCCGAAGGCCACACAACAACAGCAAGAGACCTCACAACGCTGGCGCGCGCCATGATCCAGGAATTTCCAGACTATTACGCCTGGCATTCGGTCAAGGAATACACCTACAACGACATCAAGCAGAGCAATCGCAATTCACTGCTATGGCGTGACGCATCGGTTGACGGGCTGAAGACCGGCCATACCGATGATGCGGGCTATTGCCTTGTCGCATCGGCCAAGCGCGGCAACATGCGCATCATCTCGACAGTACTCGGCACATCGAGCACCCGCGCACGTACCGATGGCAGCCAGGCGTTGCTCAACTATGGCTTCCGCTTTTTCGAGACTCGACTCTTGTTCAAAGCGGGCGAAGAAGTAACGACCGCACGTATCTGGAAATCGGCGAACGAGAATTCACGGCTCGGCGTCCTGGAAGACCTTTACATCACGGTTCGCCGCGGTGCGTACGATCAACTCGAATCGTCCCTGGACATTCCCGCGGTCATCGAAGCACCGGTTGCCGCCGGCCAGCAGGTTGCCGAATTGACAGTTCGCCTCGGCGAGGAACAATTGCTGAGCGCTCCATTGCGCGCCCTCGACGACAACCCGACCGGGTCGGTATGGCAACGTACACGTGACAGTGTCAGCCTCTGGTTCGAGTAAGCATGTCTGAGCAGTCTGGCCTCGAATTTCCCTGCGATTTTCCAATCAAGATGATGGGTCGGGACACCCCGGAATTTCGAGCAACCGCCCGTGCGCTGGTGGAAGTGCACGCAGGAGCGGTGCCGGATAGTGCGGTGCAGGCCGCCGTCAGCCGCAACGGCCGCTTCGTCTCGGTTACCGTCACGATCACCGCGACGAGCCAGCAACAACTCGATGACATCTACCGCGACGTCTCTTCGCACGACGACGTCCTGGTGGCATTGTGACCGGCACTGCGCAGCAAGTGATCGCGATTCGCGATCTCGGACGGCAGGACTACGTTCCACTGTGGCACGCGATGCAACGCTTCACCGATGCGCGCACAGAATCGACACGCGATGAAATCTGGTTCACCGAGCATCCGCCCGTATTCACGATGGGCCTCAATGCCAGCAAAGAACACTTGCTCGCACCCGGTGACATTCCCGTCGTACAAATCGACCGGGGTGGCCAGGTAACGTTTCACGGCCCCGGGCAGCTAATGATCTACCCGTTGCTGGACCTGCGGCGTTCTGCGATGGGTGTGCGAACACTGGTGACGGCGCTGGAACAGAGCGTTGTCGACCTCGCTGCTGAATTCGGCATCGATGCCGCAAGCCGCGCCGATGCACCCGGCGTTTACGTCGCTGGCGAGAAACTCGCAAGTGTTGGCCTGCGCATACGCAGGGGCTGCAGTTTTCACGGTATGGCACTCAATGTCGATATCGATCTCGAGCCGTTTACGCGCATCAATCCCTGCGGGTACGAAGAGCTCGCGATGACCGATCTGAAGAGACTCGGTATCGATGCCAATCCCGACAAAGTATGGCCAAGGCTTTTGCCGCACTTTCTGCATCATTTGGGTTTGTCCGACGCAGACCTTGAGCACAACGACGACGGACTACCGGCCGCTACGCGCGATTGAGTGCGTCAAGTCGCGCCTTCGTACCGACGTCTGCCCACAACCCTTCGTAAAGCTCGCCGGATAAGCGCCCCGCATCGGCTGCTTCGCGCAGCATTGGCGCCAGCGGAAATCTGCCCGCCTCGCATTCGCTGAAAAACTCGGGCTTATAGATTGCGACGCCGCTGAACGTCAGCTTCGCCGCGTCACTGTTTCGAATCAATCCGTCGTGCAAATCGAAATCACCATGATCACGATAGCTTGGTGTCGGCACCATGACGAGATGACCGAGCGCGTCGGCGGCCAGCTCGACCGCTGGGACCGGCATGTCCGTGTATACATCGGCGTTCACCACCAGGAACGGATCGCTGCCCAGCAACGGCAGCGCTTTGTGAATGCCGCCGCCGGTCTCGAGGACATTGTTGCCTTCCTGGCTATAAATGACCTGCAGGCCGTATCGGGCGCCGGAGCCCACTCGTTTGACTATCTCCGCACCCAGCCAGCCGAGATTGATGATGACAGTCTTTATACCGGCATTTCGGATGTTCGCAAGGTGCCTTTCAAGCAAGCTCTCACCGCGAATTTCAACCAGGGACTTGGGCGTTTCATCGGTCAGTGGCCGCAGGCGCTCGCCGCGGCCTGCGGCAAGAATCATGGCCATCATGACTTGCGCACCAGTGTCGGCAATACCTGCTGCTCGACAAGACGAACGAGAAATTGCAGTTCCTCGTAATGCGGGCCGAGTTCGACAATGTAGGACAGTGTCCTGGGAATGTCGGCAAGATAGGCCGCCTTGCCGTCGCGGTAATTGAGTCTCGCGAATATTCCTGCGGCCTTTACATGGCGCTGCACGCCCATGAGTTCGAAATAGCGGCGAAACTGGATTTCATCAACCTGCTCGCGCATCGATTGGTCAAGTGCGCGGTAAAATTCCAGCGCCCAATGCCGGACCTGCTCCGCGGGCCAGCGCACGTAACAGTCCTTGAGCAGTGACACCAGGTCATAAGTCAGCGGGCCTTCGACCGCGTCCTGAAAATCGAGAATGCCGGGATTGTTGTCGCTCGTAAACATGAGGTTTCGCGAGTGGTAGTCGCGATGCACGAAGACCTGTGGCTGATGCAGCGCATTTTCCACCAGTACGTCGCAACACGCGTTCCAGGCCGCTTCATCCGACGCACTAAACGACAATCCGAGATGTTCGCCACAAAGCCAGTCGTGAAAGAGCGATAGTTCAAATCGAAGGAGCTCGACATCGTAGGGCGGCAACAACGCCTGATAAGCAGCGCCGCGACGCTGCATCGTGAGCAGGGCCGATATCGCGTCGGCGTACAAATGCGCTGCGGCGTCCGGATTGTGCTGTAGCTCGTCGAGGTACAGGCGCGTTCCCAGGTCGCTGAGCAACAGGAATCCGTCGTCGAGGTTCGCTGCAATGACTCGTGGTGCGTTGAGTTGCATCGCTTCGAGGTAGCCGGCCACGCGCACAAACGGCAGGCAGTCTTCCTGCTCGGGCGGCGCATCCATCACGATGAAGCTCCCGGCCCCGGCCTGCAGACGAAAATATCGACGGAAGCTGGCATCGCCGGACGCCGGCGCCGGCTCGCAGCCGACAACCGTATCGATACTGTTAATCCACGCTTTCAGCGCCGCCAGGCGAGCGTCGCTCGACGCCTTCGGGATATTGATGTGTGTTCTCCGTAACGCGTTGAATCGCCTCAAAAACTATGCGAAGGTAACACACGTATTGCATGCTAACATCCCGGCCGTATCTGCTTGGCCCAAACCTGACCCGACCACCGAATTGTTTGCCAAACCACTGATCCTCGCCTGCTGCCTGCTGGCCGTTACCTGTGCACACGGAGAAGATCGGCTTGCCTGCGAAACGTCGATCGGCGAAGCGCTGGCTCTCGATCCATCGCTGTCCCGCGTGCCGCTCGGGAATTCCGACACTATCGTACTCGAAGCAGGTCAACTCGAGGCACAGATCGGCAAGGATGCGACGGCGAGAATGAGCGGTGGTGTACTGCTGCGACGGCAAGACAAGCTCGCCGGCGCCGAAACAGCTCGCTACGATCCGGAACAGAAGGCGATTCTCCTCGAAGGTGACGTCCGCTACGAGGACCCGGGC
>CAMYIS010000035.1:25125-28636 GCA_947258485.1 uncultured Woeseiaceae bacterium | reverse complement strand
GGGCAGCCGCTGCGGTGCTAATAATCAGCTGGGACGGGCGTTCGGGCGCGGATAATAGCAGTGCCGCAGCCCCTAAACCAGTGAAATTCAAAGAAAGCGGCCCCCAGGCACCTGCCGGGGCCATTTTGCCTTGCGAGTCAGTCAGTTATTGGATCAGCGGCGCAGGATTGCAAGCCAACGCGCGATATTCAATAAACTCATCAGGGAAGCCGATACGTAGGTCAGCGCCGCGGCTGTCAGCAGCCGGCGCGCATGCGGTCGATCCACATCTTTCAAGACCCTGTGCTGGTCGAGCATCGGGAGCGCGCGGCTGAAACTCGCGTCAAATTCCGTGGGCAGGGTCACGAAGTGGACGAGGGCTGAAATACCCAATGTGAGGAACCCGGCGGCGAACGTCAGCAGTCCTATGGCCGGCGCGCGGGTGACGATGCCGAGAAACGGCGAGATCATGAGTACGCCGGCCCCGATGCGCTCGATGCCGTGCGTCGCCTTGACGAGACGCGTTCGAAAATGAAGTGGGGCGTATTCCTGGTGATCCTGCAAGGCATGACCGACTTCGTGTGCGGCGACTGTAATAGCCGTCAATGAACGGCCGTCGAACTTGTCGGGTGTCAGCCTGACAGCTTTGGCTTCGGGATCGTAGTGATCGCCGGTCTCTGTCGCTTCGACTTTGACGGACTTCAGCCCGTGTGCGTCCAGCAGGTGACGCGCAAGTTGAGCGCCCGAACCTGAATAGCGGTCGGCCGGCGTGCTGTAACGCGCGAGGACCCTCCGCACCCACAGACCGGGTCCGAACACGAGCAAAAGTACAAGCAGAATCAGTATAAGCAGAGCCATGGCCATATCGTATCGTGGTTTCACGCCCGTCAATACGTTGTTACGGCATTGTTGCTGCCGGCCGATTACGGGTAAAGTGTTTTGACGCAGTGCCCCCGAAATTGTTGCAAAGAGGCCCATCTTGACGCTCGACCAACTGACGCTTTTCTCACTGTTGTTGTTCGTTTTTGCCTTTCTTATCTGGGGACGCTGGCGTTACGATCTTGTTGCTTTTGTTGCGCTGCTGGCGGCGTTGCTGACGGGCCTCGTGCCGGTTGAAAAAGCGTTTTCCGGGTTTGGTCATCCCGCGACAGTGATCATCGCGCTCGTACTCATCGTTAGCCGGGGACTCTCCAATTCCGGTGCCATCGAGATCGTCGTGCGCCATGTTGTCGATGCCTCGAGAAAACTGTCAACGCACATCACGATCATGTCAGGACTGGCGGCCGGTCTTTCCGCATTGATGAACAATGTTGCGGCGCTGGCACTGCTGATGCCGGTCGACATGCACGCAGCAAAGAAGGCGGGTCGAAGTCCTGCACTGTCGCTGATGCCGCTGTCGTTTGCGTCAATTCTCGGCGGCATGATCACGTTGATCGGCACGCCACCGAATATCATCATCGCCGAATTTCGTGGCGATGTACTGGGCGAGCCTTATCGCATGTTCGATTTCGCACCGGTCGGCATTGCCTGTGCCGCCGTCGGGGTTGCGTACGTCGCGTTGATTGGCTGGCGGCTGTTGCCGTCAGGCAGACACAGCGCCGATGCGGGCAAGGAGCTGTTTGATCTGGCGAATTACATCGCCGAAGTGCGGGTGCCCGAAGGATCGCCGGCAATTGGCAAGCTCGTTCGGGACCTCGAAGACCAGGCGGCCAAAAGCGAAGTCGAAATAATTGGCCTGACTCGTCGTGGTCGGCGCTTGCCGGGACTTGCTCGAATCGCGGAAATCAAGGCCGGCGACATCCTCGTTCTGGAGGCAAGCCCGGACGCCATCGAGGAGGCGCTCGGCGCCCTGAAGCTCGAGTACGTTGGCAAAGGCAAGGGCCAGCTCGGCGACAAGGACCTGATCCTCAATGAAGCCGTAGTCCAGGAGTCATCGAGGCTGGCCGGGAAATCGGCAATGGACGTACGCATGTTATACCGCTACCGCGTTGCCCTGGTCGGCGTCTCTAGACAGGGCCAGCGATTCCGGGAAAATGTTCGCAAACTTGAATTGCGGCCGGGCGATGTACTGCTACTACTGGGCGCGGATGAACGCCTCGCGGACGTTACCTCGCGTCTCGGCTTGCTGCCGCTTGCCGATCGGGGCCAGCGCGTCATCCAGCGCGAAAAGGCCTGGCTCGCAGTCGGTATTTTCGGGGCGGCGATACTGGCAGCCAGCGTCGGGCTCCTTTACCTGCCCATTGCCCTGGGTTGTGCAACGGCGCTTTACGTCTTCCTGGACATTGTCCCGATCCGGGACGTCTACACGTCCGTCGAGTGGCCCGTGATCGTACTGCTCGGCTCGATGATCCCTATTGGGGGAGCATTGCAATCGACTGGCGGGACGGCACTGATTGCCGGCGGTATCGTGGACCTGTCCTCGGGCTATTCACCCGTCGTTGTTTTGGCCCTGCTTATCATTGTCACGATGACGCTGTCGGATGTCATGAACAATACGGCGACGGCCGTGATTGCGGCTCCGATTGCGGTCGAGATTGCGGCGCGACTCAACGTCAGCCCCGACCCTTTTCTGATGGCTGTTGCCGTCGCAGCATCGTGTGCGTTTCTCACGCCAATCGGACACAAGAACAACACGCTGATCATGGGTCCGGGTGGCTATCACTTTGGCGACTACTGGCGTATGGGACTGCCGCTGGAAATCCTGATTGTCGTGGTATCGGTGCCAGCGATCATCACGGTATGGCCGATGTAATATGTCAATCGCCTGTCGCAAAACGCCTGAAAAATGCGTCAAAAACTGACAAAGAAGGCACAATAATTGCCCGGTCGTGTTTTCAGTTTTGAGCGTAATTCGCTGATAAATAACAACTAAAAACATAATTCTGGTGCAACTCGATTGTTGGCATACCGTTTGCAACTCTATGGTTGTCGGCGCCGTTATTGGTGCGACAGGCAGCGAATGGAAAGAGGGAGAGCGGTATGGCGAAATCGACGATTCAGGATTGGACCGACAGTATCGTGTTGTTGAAATTCGACCAGCACAAGGATGTGAAGTACCAGGTGTACAGGGACGAGCAGAGGCATTACCTCGAGTTGCGTGACCCCGACGACACGCACATCCATACGCTGGAGCTTCCCGACGGAATGAAACTCGACAAGACCAGCTACGAGGTCCTGTTGCGTTACGTCCTGCTCGACGTCGCGCCGGCGTGATCCTCCACCGCCTGCCATACGCGCAGCAGGTTCTCTCCCAGTAACTTGCGGATATCCGCTTCGCTATATCCACGCTCCAGCAGGCCCCTGATCAGGTTCGGATACTGGGACACGTTTTTAAGCCCGGTTGGCAACGAGTCGCCGACCCCGTCAAAGTCGGAACCAATGCCGACATGGCCGATGCCCACCAGCGCGATAACGTGATCAAAGTGATCCAGGACATCATCGAGTGCTGCGTACGGAAACGGCCCGTGTTCTTCGGCATAGGACTTCGCGTAGGATCGGTAAATATCCGCTTCCTTCAGTTCAGGGTGCTCGA
>CAMYIS010000035.1:0-25080 GCA_947258485.1 uncultured Woeseiaceae bacterium | reverse complement strand
CAGGTATTCTTTGCGGGCCGCCGAACGGAGTTCGTCGTAGTCTCTCGACTCCCGGGTCAAAAAAGTGGAGCCGAAATTAATCTGGATCACGCCGCCGTTCCGCGCCAGCGCAACAATCATGTCATCACTCATATTGCGTTCAAAACCCGGCGTGAAATGACGGGCCGATGAATGCGACGCTATGACAGGCGTCTCGCTGACATCCAGAATTTGCCAGAACGCCTCGTCCGAGACATGGCTGACGTCGACCATGATGCCGAGTCGGTTCATTTCCCTGACGACCCTGACCCCGAACTCGCTGATGCCGTTCCATTGTCGATTTTCGTCGTATGACGAATCGGAAATGTGATTGGAGAGACTGTGCGTCAACGTGATGTAACGTATGCCGCGGTCATAGAAATGCCGCAGATTGGCCAGGTCCCCTTCGATGGGAGAGCCATTTTCCATTCCCATCGGCAGCGACATGAGCCCCGACTCGAAGTGTCGTTTTACGTCGGCGACAGAGCTTGCAATTGCGAACTTGTCGGGTGCGTTCTCGACAATCTCCTCGACCATCGTTATCAGCGAATCGGCAACTTCCTTCGATCGTCCTTCGCTCTCCAGTTCCGCCGGAGTGTAGATCGACATGAACGGTGCGTTGAGGCCACCGGCAACAGCTCGCGGATAATCGAAGTCACCGTCATCGGTTGCGTTGGAAATATCCGCCGGGACGCTGTTCAGACGGTAGGGTACGTCGACATGGGTATCCACAATGATGCTGGACTCAGCGATCTGCTGCGCCCGGCCCGCTAAATCCAGCGCTTCATTCTGTCCGCAGCCGTTTACCAGCAAAACCGCTACGAGCAGCTGAAATATTCTGTTTCTCATGCGGAGATTTCACTGGTTTGACGGGTCGAAGATTGTAACAATAGGAGGCTGCCCGATGCAGTAATTCGGGCTTTCGGTTAACAGGAGCACGATTATGAGCAATGACAATCCACCGGCAGACGGCGCATTTGTTGACAGCGATCCCGCTGGAAAACCGATCGAGGAGAATCTCAAGTCGCGCGCGACATGGACGCGGCTCTTGTACATGGTTATCTGCTGCTTCCTCGTAAGCCTCGCCAGTTTTGTTGGCACTTTCGTAGTCGTACTCGGCTTTCTTTGGGTCTTGTTTTCAGGTGAAGTGAACCGGCAGATCCAACAGGTGGGCCAGAGTCTCGCCGCTTACATCTACGAGATTATTCGCTACCTGACATTTAATACCGAGGAGAGGCCTTTTCCGCTCGGCAACGAATGGCCGTCAGGCAGCGCCGAGTAATCGCCGACTAGATTGACAGCTCGCGCTGGCCGGGCTGCCAGTGCGTGAGGTTTATGTGGGCGCCGCCGACGCCAAGTCCGCGGACCCATTTGGCGGCCGCGTCGAGGGTCACCCAGGTTCTTACTTTTCCCTTGGTCGTTTCGGCCGTGATCGGGCCGTTTGGCGTCCTCGCCTCGATATGGAAGCGTGCCCCACTGGCGATAATGTTGATGTTCTTGATGGCGCCCGCCGCGACCATCGCCCTCAACATGCGTTCATCCATGCGGATTCCCCGGAAAAAGCTCGTTTTGCTCTGGTACAGCGATGCCGGCTCGCTCACAGTGCCGACGGATCAGCATTTCGACCATGTTCGCGACACTGCGGTGCTCCCGTGCGGCGGCCTCACGCACGGCTTCCTTGATGCCGGGCTCGATGCGCAGATTGAGTGTTGATACCTTGGTCTTTGCCATGCGTTACATTGTAAATTAAAAAGACCATAAATGTAACGCGTTTTGCAACAATATTGCACGATTCGGCCCGTCGCGAATTCGGTGCTGGCTATAATGACGCAAACCGGGTACACAATGGGCCCGGTCAGCCGCAGAAATTCGGAGGAGCGTAATCGTGGAACAGACTATTTTCATAATCTGCATGTTTTTCGGCGTAGCGTCAGTTGCGTTGATCGCATTTACGCTTCTGGGCATCGTCCTGGGACGAATCAAGGTCTAGTGTCCTGCTTGATTAATTTCCATACTGTCAGCGTGCCGCACAAAACGTGTGGTAAGGCGCGTTCTGCCGGTAATGGCCAGGTCCTTGCCAAAGGACGCAACGCAGCCACACGCTTTGTGCGACGCGCCCTGCGGGAGCCGCCCACTGTAGCAGCCACGTCGTTGCATCCCTTGCCAAGGTCTCGACATTGGCGGCGGACTGCGCCTCGTCTCTGCTACAGTGGGCGGCTCTGACATCATGCGAATTAATCAAACAGGACACTAGCAGTCTATTGCGCGAATCGATGCGGATCACGAGCGTCAATGTCGGCAGCGCCGAGACGATCGTCCATGGCAATAAAAGCATGACGACTGGCATCTGCAAGCGACCGGTGTCGGGACCTGTCGAGGTCACCGAATTGGGGCTGCACGATGACCAGGTGGTCGATAGCAAACATCACGGTGGCCTGGACCAGGCTGTCTACGCCTACAGCGCCGATGACTACGAGTGGTGGGCCAGTGAGACGGGCCGTGATTATCCCGCCGGCCTGTTCGGTGAAAACCTGACGATCCAAGGCCTGCCCAGCGACATGTATGTGGGCGATCGGCTGCTGATCGGTGACCTGGTTCTCGAGGCCACATCAGCGCGCATACCCTGCGGAACGCTGGCAACGCGCATGCAGGACCGGGACTTCGGGCTGACCTATAGAAAAGCTGAGCGGCCCGGTATCTACTTTCGCGTTCTTAATCCCGGTGCCGTATCAAGCGGCGATTCAGTCACGCTGGTCGAAGGCGATGCTGGCACGGTAACCGTACTCGATCTATTTCGTTTTGCTTATGAAACGAGTCACGAAGCGGATCAGTTGCGGCGATTGCTGGAAGCTCCGCTTGCCGAGAGGGTCCGGACGAAGATCGAGGCGACGCTCGCGACCCTTTAGCCTGACTGTATCCAAATGTATCGATGCCTGCGTAATCTGACACGCAGCTTCGATACAGAGCTATGATGGCGCTATGACAAAAGTCCTTTTAATCGATGACGACCGCAAGCATTCTGAGCTGCTGCAGGCCTATTTCAAGCGCTTCGGGATCAACCTCGTCTGTGCGTATGAAGCGGAAAGCGGGTTTCGCAAGTTAAATCGTGAAGATCCTGATCTGCTGTTGCTGGACGTCATGCTTCCAGGGAAGGACGGTTTTGAAATCTGTCGCGAGGTGCGCAAGACAAGCAACCTGCCGATCATCATGTTAACTGCACGTGGTGACGTCATCGATCGCGTCTCGGGCCTTGAGCTCGGCGCGGACGATTACATCGCCAAGCCATTTGAGCCCAGAGAGCTGGTTGCGCGGGTCCAGGCAATTCTTCGACGCGCTGAAGCGGTCGGTGCGAACGCCGGCAAACTCGAATTCGATGGGCTTTCCATAGACGTCGAAGCGCGAACCGTTGAAGTCGACGGCAATAGCGTGGATCTCACGTCGATGGAATTTGAGCTCCTGGTAATTCTTGCAAAACGACACGGCAAGAAGCTGTCCCGGGATGACATTCTTAGCGAACTGCGAGGTATCGACGCTGCGATCCTGACACGATCGGTTGATATCATGATTAGTCGTTTGCGCGGCAAGCTCGGTGATTCCCTGAAGCCGCCGCGGTTTATTCAGACGATCTGGGGACGCGGTTACTCTTTCGTTGGCACACCGCGCCAGGATGCTTAGACGGCTATCCCGTTCCCTGTCGTTCAGACTCGTCGCCATCTTTGTTGTGCTGGCGCTGATGTTTGTCTACGGCACGTTCACGGCACTGCGCTGGGTCTATAACAGTGATGAGATACGCGGTCTCATTAGCGGTCATCTAGCCTTGCACGTGCACTATGTGAAAGAAGATATTGGATCGCCGCCGAGAATCGACCGCGCGATCGCTATTACGGAAAGCGTGCCTGTCGATATTCGTATCCTGGGTCCCGGGACAGATTGGGCGTCGGACGAGAACTTCCCGGCTCTTGAGGCGTTGAATTTCGGACCCAGCCCGAAATTCAGCGATGATGCGGACGCCTGGGTCGATGAACTGCAGGATCTTGAGTTTGCCGTAGAGAGAGACCATCGCTTCATAAAGATCCACCAGGGTGACTACGATATCGTCGTGGCGTCGCCGCGCATCTCCGACGTGAGTACGGGACCGGACTTGATCACGATCATCGTCAGTCTTGGCCTGGTCTACCTGATGATCGGCTACGCGGCCGTCAGCTGGCTTTTCAAACCTATTCGCGCGATACGTGCCGGTGCGGCTCAGATCGGCGAGGGCAACTTCGACCATCGTATTCGCAACATCCGCCACGATCAGCTGGGTGATCTTGCATCGGATATCAATCGACTCGCGGACGATGTCGAGAACATGCTGAACGCAAAACGCGCGCTGCTGTTGGGCATCAGTCATGAGTTGCGCACGCCGCTATCGCGCATGCGTCTCATGCTTGAGTTCCTGGACAAGACAGAGGATAGGGAGACGCTGAAACCGGAAATAGATGAAATGGAGAAAATCGTTGTGTCGTTGCTCGAAGCTGAGCAGCTCAGCACACGACACGTTACTCTGAGTCGTTCCCGCGTGAGAATCAGGGCGCTGATCAGCGAACTGATCGATAGCTATTTCAGTCGTGACCGGCAGCGGATTTCAGTGCACGTTGCTGCAAACGAACTCGAAGCCAACGTCGATGAGGTCAGGATTTCCCTGCTGCTGAAGAACCTGATCTCTAACGCTCTGCGCTATGTACCCGAGTCAGGAGGCAGGGTGGAAGTGATGGCTGAGGCTGACGGAGACAATCTCGTTCTCCGAGTCAGGGACAATGGGCCGGGCCTTTCGAGCGACCAGGCCGAGCACCTGGGCGAGCCGTTTTACCGGGGTGACCCGTCGCGAACGCGAAATACCGGCGGCACCGGGCTCGGTCTTTATCTCGCGATGCTGGTTGCCGAAGCCCACGACGGCACCCTGAAACTCACCAATCCCGATCAGGACGGCGCCTGTTTCGAATGCCGGATCCCGCTGGGACTTGACCTAACTTCCTGATACCGGCGTCCGCTATCATCGCTGCGCGGCGGCAATGATCGGCAATCCGATCGGGTCGATTACCCAAGCGCGCCGAACATGACGCTGTCTCAAACGGTGATAGCATGGAGCGATGGCAAGCATTGTTCCAATCGTCTCGATCGCGCTCGCGCTAATAGCCGCCGGCTGTATCGCGTACATCGCCTGGGTACTGACCTCGGAAGACAAGCCCCCTGGGAAGCCCGATGAAAACGGGCCTCCAGGGAGCAACTAGTCTCTAGCGGCGCCGCTCCGATGTCCGCGGCGACGATCGTCGTTTAGACGATTGCTCCGATTTCTGGACCGACGACTGCCGGGCCTCTTTGGTGCCAGAACTCCTGCGCTGCGCCTGTTCCTGACGCCGTGGAGCGGCCTGCCTGACCTGGCGCTGCGGTTCGGCCTGTCTCACCTGACGCTGTGGAGCGGCCTGCCTGACCTGACGCCGTGGCTCAGCGCGGCGTGTTGCGGGCGCCCGTTCCGGGCGTCGCGTTTGACGGTCCGCATCGTTGCGACGCGCTGGCACCGAGGGCTCCGCCCTTCGTAGCTTGGGCGTTGGATCAGAACGTTGCTCCCTGGTGTCGATGCGGGGGTTCTTTGGTTCCTGCCTCCGGTCACGCGCACGCGGCTGACGCAGGGGCCGCGCCGTTTCAGTTCGGGTCCGCGCTGCAGTTTCGGTGCGTGGTGTCACGCGCCTTGTCTGCTGACGGCGGTCGATACCCGCGGTTCGGTCCCTTGCCGTAGTACGTGGGCGCTCGCGGAACGATATCGGTTCACGAACGTCCTTACGCCGACGCGTGTTATTGCGTACGTTCTGCTCCTGGTTATCGATCCGTGTTACACGATTTCTCGTACCTTCCGGTCGCGGGCTCGGGTAATGGCGGTTGCGAGTGACACGGCGTGTCGATACGTAGTCACGCCGGTTGTCACGGGGACGCCAGCGATCACCACCGTAGTATCGGTTGACCGTGATGTTCGTGTTATTGCTCACATAGGTCGTGTTGTAGATCGTCCGGGTCGGTCGGCGATACCACCAGCGATCCCGGTAGGAACGACCGTAGTAAGGGTGTCCGAAATAGCTGTGGTGGAATACATTCAGGCTGTCGGAATACCAGCCGATCGTGAACGCCGTCGTGACACCCCAGAAACGTCCACGGTCGAATATGTAGGCCGACGAGTACGGGTAGTAGTAGACCGGATACGGGCGCGGATAGTAGTAGTAAACCGGGCGCGGCTGGTAGACGACCACGCGCGCAGGCTCATAGTAGGGCACATAAATGACATCTTCGGCGACCGGCGTGATCTCGATGCTGTCCTCATCGCGCGTTACATTCTGGTAGGAGTCGCTCTTGAGATTACCGGCTGTATAGGCGCGGTCGCGAAACGTCTCAATTGCGCCGACGACATCAGACTGCTGTGACACGACAGCTTCACCGAGTCGCCAGGTCCAGTCGATATCGTCGTTGAGGAGTTCGACCACCTCAGGGTAGTTCAGCAGTGCGACGACCGAGTCATCCCAGTCCGGATCCGGTTCGAGTGACGGATCGTTCTCCAGTGCCTCCAGGAAGCGGGCCGCGTCGACGATCTGCAGGGGGTAGGCGGCGGCCGGTAGTACGATAGCCAGAAGATCATCCGGGTATAGCGCAATGGGGCCGACCAGTTCCTCGAGTTCAACCGTCGAAAGCAACGGAATTTCCTCATTACCGGTCGCTGGCTCTGAGTACTGCTTTTCGAAATCAGCGATGATTTCGCCGCTTTCATCCACCGGGGCCTGCGCCAACGCGGCTGCCGGCAATAGCGCCAGCCACGCTAACGATGCGAGGGATGTTCTTGCCAATCCGTATTTGGCGTGCAGTCGGTTTTTCATGCGGCCTCCCGGTCCATAGTATCTTGCGGACCTGTCCATGTTGAGGCCAATAATAGCGCCGCCTAGCTGAACCCATGCTTAACCGAAATGGCCCTTGTCCGGGCCTGTTATGGAAAGCCCGCTGTCAGTCGTCGCTGCCACCCGACCAGGCGATGAATTTCCAACCGTTCTCAGTGCGAACCAGGATGTCAGTATACCGGCCGTTGCTCGTCTCGATCTTGCCGTCTTTACTCTTGCTCTTGCTGGCACTCGTAAACATGTAATGCGCTATTGCGACGTCATCGTGGACGACAATGGACAGCGGGTACAATTCGTGAGCGACCATTTGGCTTACCTCGTCGTTGAAGCGGTCCCACATTTTTGTGGACGCCTTGCCCCGCGGCGCCGGTGATTCCTTGCTCCATCCGGAGAAGTCGTCGGTCAGCGCTCGATCCAACCACTTGTTGTCGCCTTTTTCCTCGGCATTCCACTGTGCTTCAATTTGTGCCCAGACGTCGGCCTGATCATCAACTTGATTAGCGGGCGTGGCTTGCGCAAAAACGCTGCCGGCAGCCAACAACAAAACACTCGTTATGATCAGATTGAATGCGTTAGATTTCTTCATTGCTTGTAACCCCCGAGCTTATCCCCAAATAAAGTAATGCAAGTCTAGTCGCATTACGCCAGTACGACAAATTCATCCTGTCTATTTTGGATTGGCGAGTACCAACGTCACCATCTCAGCAACGGCATGAGGTGGCAACGCGGTTGTAATATCGTATTCGTATAGGTCGTGCAGGTCGCTTTCGGTCAGGTAATCGGGATGATGGGTTTCGATAATAGTCGCGTATTCGAAAACCCGTTCGTTTCTGACGAGCAATAGCTGATAGACATGCAGCGCGAGATGTCCCGAACCGGACAAACGCATCAACTCGCCGATGGCCGTGTCTTCCTTCGGCAGGGCGAGATTGCCGATGTGCATTGTCTGTTTGTGCACGTCCCAACCATGCGATCTGAAGATGGCACCTATCGAGTTTCCGGCGAGGACTTTTGTGTGTTCTTCGCGGTAGCGATCATCAAGTTGGTCAGCAAATCTCACGACGGCATAGGTACGGCAGGTTGGTTTGTCATCCTCCACGCTATACAGGCTGGACCGCCGAAGTCCGGCCTCGCTGGCGAGAACATCAATGCCGTAACTACCGAATCGTTTCTCGATCCGTTCGCTGTTTAGCAACACGGGCTCAGTCGCGCAGGCACTGAGCATCACGGCAAGGACAGCCGGTGGGAGAGTAGTTACTTGCATACTGACGATAAACTGCAAAAAAGTGGGTGAACCATATACTGTGGCTAACGGGGCGTAAAGGAGTAGCGGAATGCGCGCGATGGTCCTGACATCAGGCGCTGGATTTGACCGGTCCGGCGAACCGCTCGGGATGCAAGACTTGCCAAGGCCGGTTCCCGGTGATGGGGAGCTCCTGCTCCGGGTCCTTGTGTGCGGAGTCTGTCATACGGAGCTCGATGAGATCGAGGGCCGAACTCCACCCGCGAAATATCCCGTTATTCCCGGCCATGAAATTGTCGGACGTGTCGCCGAGCTTGGCCCCGACTGCCGTCGTCACAAAATCGGTCAGCGGCTCGGAGTAGGCTGGATTCATTCCTCCAGCGGCGGCGCTGATGAAAATATCAACCGTGCATTCGTCGCGACGGGCCGGGATGTCGACGGAGGCTATGCCGAATATGTCGTGGTTCCGGAACGTTACGCGTACCCGATACCCGAAATATTTAGCGACGCAGAAGCGGCGCCGCTGCTCTGTGCCGGCGCCGTCGGATTTCGATCGCTGCAGCTGGCGAATATCGCCGATGGACAGATACTCGGCCTAACCGGTTTTGGTGGCTCCGGGCACCTGGTTCTGCAGATGGCCAGGTATCTGTATCCCGATGGCAAGGTATTCGTCTTTGCTCGCAGCGAAAAAGAGCGCGCTTTTGCACTCGAGCTGGGTGCGGACTGGAGCGGCGATACGTCGGATGTGCCGCCCGAGCCGCCGCATGCCAGCGCCCGGGCGGCAGGCTGGTCATCAATGCCATCCGCAAGGAATCCGCGGACCGCCACCTGATGGCGGACATCAGCTATGAGCGTCACCTGTGGCTGGAAAAAGAAATCAAGTCGGTCGCGAACGTAACTCATCGAGATATTGAAGCATTCCTGCCCATCGCGGCGGACATACCGTTGCGCGTCGAGGTCCAGTGCTATCGGCTCGAAAACGCGAACCAGGCCTTGAAAGATCTGCGGGCCGGACATGTTCGCGGCGCGAAGGTGCTGGTGATATCGGAAACAAACTGATTTCATCCGCTTTGCGATTGCATCGGCACGACAGTTGAGACGTTATACTGCGATCTCCCTAGAGACCGGGGAGATGCATGTCTCACAATATTGCCTGTTATCGTTGCGGCGCAGCGCTCCGCTTGCTGTCGTTGCCACTATCACGACGGGACCAGTGCCCTGACTGCAATGCGGATTTACACGTCTGTAAAATGTGCGTGTTTTTCGATCGGACCGTGCCACGGCAATGTCGCGAAGACGGCGCCGAGGATGTTACCGAAAAGGAGCGCGCCAACTTTTGTGACTGGTTCAAGCCGTCGGAGTCCGCGTTCGATGCGAAAGGCAAGTCTGAAGCCGACGCCGCAAAAGACGCGCTCGCTGCGTTGTTCGGCGAAGCCGATGACCGTTGACGAAAAATATGACAGCAAACGACGAAAAGGCACTGGTTGTCCTGTCTGGTGGACAGGACTCGACGACCTGCCTGTATTGGGCGATCGAGCAGTTCGGGAGAGCAAGCGTCGCGACGATTTCATTCGACTATGGCCAGCGCCACAAGGTCGAACTTGAGTGCGCGGCGCGCATTGCGGAGCATGCGTCCGTGAGCAATGCCTGCCTTCCGATCAATACTTTTGCTGCACTTGGTGGAGACGCGCTGACCGATAGTGATATCGAGGTCGAGAATCAGGCATCCGCCGAAGGCGGCCTGCCGAATACATTCGTACCAGGCCGAAATCTCGTTTTCCTGACGTTTGCTGCGGCCTATGCATACCAGCGCGGAATCGATCACCTGGTGACCGGTGTTGCCCAGACGGACTACAGCGGTTATCCGGATTGCCGTGAGGACACGATTCGCGCATTGCAGCAGACGCTGAGGGCGGGCATGGAAAGCACAGTTGTCATTCACACACCGTTGATGCATTTATCCAAGAAAGAGACCGTTGAATTAGCCATGCAGCTCGGTGCGCTCGAGGCTCTGGCCCTACTGCGTGCGAATTGCGCGCCAAAGGCTTCGCCGAAGCGGGAATAGAGGATCCACTTCTGCAAACGTAATGACGTATTCGGTGAAAGAAATCTATTACACATTGCAGGGCGAGGGTGCGCAGACTGGTCGTCCGGCCGTATTCCTTCGCTTTGCCGGCTGTAATCTCTGGTCGGGAAGGGAGGCCCACCGTGCAGAGGCCATATGCCGGTTCTGTGACACCGACTTTGTCGGCACGGACGGGCAGGGAGGCGGTAAGTTCGAAACGGCCGAAGACCTTGCCGAGGCGGTTCGCCGCGCGTGGCCACAAGGGTCGATATCCGCATCACCGTACGTGGTTTGCACCGGGGGCGAACCATTATTGCAGCTCGACGGCTCGGCAATCGAAGCCTTGCACAGCGTGGGTTTCGAGATCGGTGTTGAGAGCAACGGTACCCTGGTCGCGCCAGAGGGCATCGACTGGCTGTGTATCAGCCCGAAAGGCCGTGCACCCGTGCTACAGACTTCGGGGGACGAGCTAAAACTTGTTTATCCGCAAATAGAACCCGAGGCCCAGCCTGACTCGTTTGCGGACATGCGTTTCAGGCATTTTTTTCTGCAACCGCTGGATAGTCCCGACCGGGATGCGAATACCCGGTGTGCGGTTGACTACTGCCTGCGACATCCGAAATGGAAGCTGAGCTTGCAGACGCATAAGATTATCGGAATAGACTAGGCATGAATCATCGTATCGGACGCGTGCTGTTTGCTTTGACTGTGGGGCTTGCAGTCGCAGTTTTTTCATTCAAGTGGATTACCAATCCCGAACCTCGTGGGGAACGAGCGCGGGAAGAACAAGTTGTGCAGATATCGCGATCGTTGCTTTCGTCGATCGTTGAATCTGATTCACTGGAGATCGTTGATCCCCTGGCGCCCAATCGAAAAGTCGGCAAAGTTTATGTCTTTGCGGAAGCGCCTGGCTGGGCGGTGTCAGGATATTACCGACGTAGCGACGAGGATCGCTGGCACCCCTACCTGATGCGCCTGACTGAGAATTTTGATCTGCAGCGGCTGAAAGTCCAGGATGAAGCCCTGGCTGAGCGGGCCGCGGCCGATTCAACGCTCGAAATCAGTCAATGATCAGAGGACTAGTGTTGCTACCCAGCCAATTACGACTATGAGGCTTGTTGCGTAGCCAAGGCCAAGGACGATCGTTGCAGGGTCGAGTTCGGGTCTTTGTTCTTCGTATGTCATTTTCTCAGTCCCTATGTCGGTTTGGTGAGACTGAATCGTCGCCGAACACGACCGAAACGACATGAGCGTACCGTGATGCATTCCTGACCAATTCGTGATTTATGCGCCCCGAGCCACGAAAAGGCGGCTAAGTAATTGAAAAATCAATTATCTTCGAGCGCCGCCGATTCGAGGGCCTGTTGCTCTTCCTGGCGCCACTCGAACACGTTGAGCTCGATAAAGACGAAGGCAACGAGCCACAGGAAGGCATCCCAGAAGTCCACAAAGTCGCCTTTGAGGCCCCAGTAGACCGCCGCGAGCAGCAGCAGCGAATACAGCACGAACTTGGCGATCGTGCTTAATCGAAGTGCCAGTCCCTCGTAGCGGTCATGTTCCTGCAAGCGCACGTCGATTTCGAGTATCAGCACTACGAGGAGCCACACTCCCGCATTGATTACGTCTACCCAGGCGAGGTAACGAATGTCTTTCAATCCCTGCGTATCGACGACCGCCATCATGTCCCTGAACTGGTAAAAGACCGATGCCTCGGTGAAAGCCGCGCAATTGGCGGCGGTCAGTTCCGCGTATTCATCGAGTGTCACGGCCCAGGACCACGGATCAGGAAGCAGTGAGCAGATGTCAGTGACGTCTGGGAGCGCCGTTGTTTCGTAAAAGAACGTCAGGTTCGCGATATAACCGTAAAACGCATACACGATAAATGCATAACACAGCGCCCGCAGCCCGTGCAGGCTCCGGGTAACGGCTTTCGTGAACTGCTGGTCATCCAGCACATAGGTTTCGAGTTCGAACATGAGCAGCAGGACGACCCAGGCCGCCGTGTCGATCGTGGCAGAGAACGCCTCGATCAGGTCGGCGAAATCGATACCGTTGGCAAACTGCAGCGCGGCGGCCGACGATTCCTCGTCGAAAAACCAGTAGATATTCATCGCCAGCAGCACGTAAACCGTGTATTTAAAGGCTTGGAAAAAACCCCTGCTGTTGATCGTCAAGATTTCACTCCGAGGTCTGGTCGGACGATTCTATGACTCTGGAAACTCTCTTAGCAATCAAATTGGGCAAGCCATTTCGTTTCAGGCACTGTCCTGAGTTTGCCTGCTGCGGTCGTCTTCGGCCGCGGAATAGTAGACCCAGACATTTTCCTCGCCGGTCAGCAGTTCAATGTACTTCGGGTGCACGAAGATATTCTCGCGCCCGGATTTCACTTCCCGAAGTACGCCGATTTCACACAGCTGTTTCAGATAAACGGATGCCGTCTGGCGTTTTGCTATACCGGCATCGACGAGGTTACCGATGCGACAATAAGGCTGCCTGAACAGCAGCTCGACCAATTCCCAGGAGTAGATCTTCGGCAATCGGCCCTGAACGTACTGACCCGTATGCTCCATGAGTTCGCGGATTGACTTGATCTTGTCGGTGGTCCAAGTGCAGGTCTGCTCGACACCATCGAGTACAAAGAATATCCACGAGGCCCAGTCCTGTTCCAGCGTTACGTTTTGCAGCAGTCGGTAATACGCGGCCTTGTTCTGGATGATGTAACGGCTCAGGTAGAGGATCGGTGAGTCGAGCAGTCCGTGCTGCACCAGGAACAGAATATTCATTATGCGACCGGTCCGGCCGTTGCCGTCGGAGAACGGGTGAATCGCTTCGAACTGGTAATGTTGAACGGCCATGCGAACCAGCGGGTCGAATTCCGTGTTGCGCTGCATGAAGTCGGCCCAGTTATCGAGTTTCTGGATAAGCAGCTTTTGGCCGACCGGCGGTGTGTAAACAACCTCGCCGGACAAGCGGCTTTTCAGGGTCGTGCCGGGTTCCGCACGAATGTCGAGCTCCATTCCCTTTATCGTGCTGCAGATTTGTATCGTCATATCGGTGGTCAGCATGCCACGCTGAACCATCTTGGTACCCTCATAGAGTGCCGTCCGGTAGCGCAGGGCCTCCTTGGTGGCGGCGTCGGCACGGTCTTCTGCGATATCGGCGAATTCGAACAGCTTGTCGGTGGTCGTGACGATGTTTTCGATCTCCGAACTTGCCCGGGCCTCGAGCAGTGGCAGGGCATTGACGAGCACGGCTGAGTTGGGAATGAGTTCAGCGGCCTGTTTCAGCTCCGCCAGGGACACGCGTGCGGTGATGCAGCGTTTCAGGATCGCTGTTGATTCGATGCGTTCCGCAGGCGGGGGCAGCTCGGGCAGCTCGTTGTAGGGCAAAGATGGATTAAAATCAGTCACTTATGTCAGGCCTCGTGGTCAGTACAGCATGTCGATGGCATCGACATCTTAAATAAATATGTCGATAAAAAGACATTTTATCGACATATTATCCGGATATGTCGACGCAATCGACGTCTTATCTGAATATGTCGATATTTTTATCAATTTTCGACAGGTCTGGAGTATAGGTCGATTGCATCGACAGGTTCGTGACCCAGGTATCACTACGCATGCCCGGTTGCTTGGCAGGGACAATCCACAACGTCCGGGACGCGCCCCGATGGGGCGTTTGCTATAAGATCTGCAGCCACTTGATTTGCGCACTTAAGAGGACAAACCGTGACGGTAAAAAGTGACATTGAAATTGCCCAGGCCGCCGAAGTCAGGCCAATCCAGGAAATCGGCGGGAAGATCGGAATCCCGGTCGATGCGCTCATCCCCTACGGTCACGACAAGGCGAAAATCAGCGCAGATTTCATTAACTCGCAGAGCCAGTCCCAGGATGGCAAGCTGATCCTGGTTACCGCGGTGTCGCCTACGCCGGCGGGTGAGGGCAAGACGACGACGACGGTAGGCCTCGGGGATGCGCTCAACAAGCTCGGCAAGGACGCCATCATGTGCCTCCGCGAGCCTAGTCTTGGTCCCTGTTTTGGTATGAAGGGCGGTGCCGCGGGTGGCGGCTATGCCCAGGTTGTTCCGATGGCCGACATCAACCTGCACTTTACGGGCGACTTCCACGCGATCGGTGCTGCCAACAACCTGCTGGCCGCCTTGATCGATAACCACATGCATTGGGAAAATCAGCTTAATATCGATCCTCGGCGTGTTACGTGGCGGCGTGTCGTGGATATGAACGATCGGGCACTCAGAGCTGTAACGTCAGGTCTTGGCGGGTATCACAACGGCGTCGTTCGCGAAGCGGGATTCGACATTACCGTCGCATCCGAAATTATGGCTATTTTCTGCCTGGCGACCGACCTTAAGGACCTGGAAAATCGGCTGGGCAATATCGTGCTCGGCTACACGCGCGACAACGAGACGGTCACGGTTCGGGAACTCAATGCACATGGCGCGATGACGGCGCTGCTGCGCGACGCATTTCAGCCAAATCTCGTGCAGACAATGGAGAACAACCCGGCGCTGATGCACGGTGGCCCGTTTGCCAATATTGCGCACGGTTGCAACTCGGTCATTGCGACAACAACCGCTTTGAAGCTCACCGATTTTGTCGTGACAGAAGCTGGGTTTGGCGCGGACCTGGGAGCCGAGAAGTTCTTCAACATCAAATGTCGTAAGGCGGGGCTATCGCCTGACGCCGTCGTGCTGGTTGCTACGATCAAGGCACTTAAGATGCAAGGTGGTGTAGCGAAGACCGATCTCGGCGCCGAAAACGTCGACGCATTACAGACAGGATGCAAGAATCTCGAGCGCCACATTCGCAACCTCGGCAAGTTCGGCGTCCCGGTAACCGTCGCGATCAATCGCTACACGGCGGATACCGATGCGGAAGTGCAGGTCGTTCGTGATTTTTGCAATAAATACGGCGTGCGTGCCGTCACCTGCACCCATTGGGCGGACGGTGGTGCCGGTGCTGTTGAGCTTGCCGAGCATATTGTCGAACTTTGCGATAGTGGTTCAGCGCAGTTCCGTACTTTGTACGACGATGACCTGTCGCTGTGGGAGAAGACGGCCACGATCGCAAAGGAAATCTATGGCGCCGACGACATCATTGCGGATAAGAAAGTACGTGCAGAATTCGCGAAGCTCGAGAGCGAAGGCCGTGGCAACTACCCGATTTGTATGGCCAAGACGCAGTACAGTTTTTCAACCGACCCGAACCTGCTGGGCGCGCCGTCCGGGCACCATGTGCCGATTCGGGAAATCAGGCTTGCGGCTGGCGCCGAATTCCTGGTTGTCGTGTGCGGCGAGATCATGACGATGCCTGGACTGCCGAGAGTCCCGGCAGCGAACTCGATTCGGGTCAACGACGAAGGCCACATTGAAGGCCTGTTCTAGGAAAGCTGTTTCTCTGAGCGTACGAAAAGCTCAACGGCTTTCATGGCTCACTTTCAACCAGGCGGTGACTGTCGGTCGCCGTCAACTGACATCCATAGACCTCTTTCAGTCGTTCTATGACGGCACGCGTGTCCGACGAAAACGGCGCTTTGCCTTCGAAAGCGTGCAAGACAATGCCTTCGAGCAGGTCACCGAGCGTGAGATCAGTGTATTCGGCAAGACCCTTCAGGACTTTTAGTAGCGAGGATTCGATGCGCACACCGGTTTGCGTGCGTTTCACGAGCGTTGTTGGCATAAGGGAGCACCTCGGCAATGAGTTACCATGTTACCAAGGTAACATTTTGGTTTCAAGTGTCATGTTCCGGATAGAGTCTGTTTCATGCTGACGAAAGAAGATCTCTTCGAGGGATTCACGCTGGGGGAATGGGAGGTTCTGCCCGGGCATGGCGTCTTGCGCCGTGGAGAACATGAGGAGCGCCCGGAGCCCAAGGTCTTTGCGGTCCTGATCTCATTGGCGTGTCGCGACGGGAATCTCGTCACACGGGACGACCTGGTAAACGACGTCTGGGACGGGCGGCCGACGACCGACGAGCCTATCAATCGATGTCTGTCGCAGCTGCGCGGCCACCTCGACGACCGGCACCGGCCACACCAGTATGTCGAGACGCTGCAGCGACGCGGCTACCGCCTCATGAAACCCGTCAAACTGCATAAGTCGCCGGAGCCGTCGGCAACGGAGATCGCGCCGCAGCCAGGTCCGAGTTTGCGGCGCTGGAAGATTGTCGCGGCGGTGATGGCGTTGGGCTTCCTGGCGACCATTGCGCTGACAATGCGAACACCGGTTTCTGATCCCGGGATCCACTCGATCGCGTTACTGCCGATCGAAAATTTAAGCGGCGACCCCGCAAACCAATTCATCGTTGATGGGGTCAAGGACGTGCTTGCGCGGCGACTCTCGGAGATCCCCGAGCTCGCGATCAAGAATACGCGCGTCCGTTACAACGAGGAGCCTTCGCGTATCGCCGAACTGCTGGACGTCGAAAGTGTTTTGTCGGGCACGGTACAGCTGCAGGGTGAAACGCTGAAAGTGACTTACCTTCTAACGAGAGGCGATGACAATGTCACGATCGGATCGGGCGAGGTCGACGGAGACCTGGCAGGGATTTTTGATCTGCAAGAGCGCCTGGCTGCGGCCGTGCGCACTGAGCTGATCGGATCTGCACAGCCGGCAGAGGCTATAGCCCATACGCCGAATTCCGATGCATACAATCGGTATATGCGCGGCATGTACGCGCTAAAGCACCGAGGTGAGGGCGACAACCTCGAGAAAGCAATCGCGTTGTTCCAGGAATCCATACGAATGGATGAGAAGTTCGGGCCCGCCTATCTGTCGCTGGCGACGGCCTATGCATTGATGCCGGCCTACCGCGGTTTGCCTGTGGAGGAAACAGACCGTGCGGCGATTCAGACAGTCGAGAGAGGTATCGTCTTCGATAGCAGTATCACCGATGCTGCCGCCGCGATTTACGGTTCTGCGCTGCATCAGCAAAAGAAATGGTCCGAATCGGAGGCCGCGTATCGCCGCGCGATCTCTGCTCCCGTGGTGGATTCAATCGCATTCAACTGGTATTCGCGCATGCTCGCCAGCGTTGGCCGCCTGGACGATGCGCTTGCACAAGCGCTCGCCGCGGAGGCGATCGACCCCGATAACGGTGTCATCAACAGCCGGGTCGCAATTACGTATACCTGGCTCGGCGAGTCCGACAAAGCACACGAGTTCTTCCGGCGCGCGGAGAGCCTGGGAGCGACGGGCCTGGAAGAACACATGCTTCCGTACGTGCTGTTGCTCGTCCGAGACGCTCGCTTCCAGGAAGCGGAGGCGATGGCAATGACGGCCATTAGCGCAGCCGGTGCGAGCACCGATTGGATAAGACCTGTCTTCGCGGCCTTTCCTGACAGCTCGCTTCGCGGGTCGGCGTTGCAGGCTCTGGATAAGGCGTCGAGTAACGGCACGATCCCGCGAGCAGCCGAGGTAACCGCGCGGGCTATTCTCGACGACACCGACGGCGCAATGGCCGTGGCGCGCCGCTTGGAAGAGCCGGGCGAAATATTCGCGATGGACCTGTTGTTCACGCCGGAATTTCAGGCGTTGCGCCAGCACCCCGAATTCATGCCGCTGCTCGAGCGGCTGGGCGTTGTCGCCTACTGGCAAGAAACCGGCTGTACTTTCGACGGGCAAAAAGCGAACTGCCGGGACAGCTAGTCGTCAATCACTTTGCCGCGCGATTTCTTGATTGCGCCGCGACGGCTCTTGGCGTCAAGTCGTTTTTGTTTCACTTTTTTACCAAGCTTGGTCGGTATACGGGGTTTCTGGGTTCTCATCGACTTACGCAACAAATCGGCAAGCCGTTGTAACGCGTCCTGCCGGTTACGATCCTGGCTGCGGTACTTCTGCGACTTGATAATCAGTACGCCATCCGAATTGATGCGTTGATCATTCATTGCAAGCAATCTCGCTTTCAGATACCGCGGCAACGCTGTGCTGTTGCGAATATCGAAACGCAGATGAATGGCGGTCGCGACCTTGTTGACGTTTTGTCCGCCTGCGCCCTGAGCGCGCACCGCGCTCATGTCGATTTCCGACAGCGGGATGCTGAGCTGAGCTGATATATCGAGAACGTCCACGACGGGGCTATTGTAACGCGAGAGTCCCGCGAAGCGCAGAAACGACGAATGTGTGAGAATGCGCCCTTCGCAGCCCGGATTTGCACCCCAATGCACGTTCGTAACCTCACAATTCTTGTAGCCTGCCAGCTGATATCGGCGACAGGCTCGATCGTGATGGTCACGCTCGGCGGAATCATCGGCTCGTCGCTGAGTACGAACAAAGCGTTCGCAACCCTGCCGCTATCGATGATGGTGGTGGCGGTCGCTGCCACGACTATTCCCGCAACTATGCTGATGCGTAAAGTGGGGCGGCGCCGAGGATTTGCGATGTCGTCTGTTTGCGCCGCGACAGCCGTACTCGTTGCCGTCCTTGCACTCAGACAGTCGAGTTTTCTGTTGTTTATCATTGCGACGATGATGTTCGGCGTCAACATGGCCTTTACGCAGCAGTACCGCTACGCGGCGGCCGAAAGCGTGCCACCCAAATACGTGGCACGTGCGGTCTCTTTCGTGTTGATAGGCTCGATTGGTGGCGCGTTCGTTGGCCCGATATTGGCCACCAGGGGGCAGGCGTGGTCTGCATCGATTCCCTATGCGGGCACCATGTTTGCTCTTAGCGCGCTGTTCGTCCTGCAGGCTGTCCTGTTTCTCTTTATGGAGGCCACCAGGGAAAACGCCGGGCCTGACGAGCTTCGGGAACAGCGTCCATTGATTGAAATCGTCAGTCAGCCGGTCTTCATTGTCGCAGTGCTGGGCGGTACGGTTGGATACGGTTTGATGACGCTCATCATGACAGCAACACCACTAAGCATGCACATCAACGATGGCTATTCCATTGAACAGACGGCATCGGTGATACGCGCACACGTATTGGGAATGTATGTACCGTCGTTGGCAGCCGGTTTTCTTATTGAGAAAGTCGGCGTCACTCGCCTGATGTTCGTTGGTGCATTTGGTTTATTGGTGACGTCGATCATCGGACTGCAAGGTCACAGCGTCATGCACTATTGGTGGGCGCTCGTGATGCTGGGTGTCGGTTGGAATTTTCTCTTTGTTGGTGGCACCACATTGCTCACCTATACCTATTCCATCAAAGAGCGTTTTCGAGCCCAGGCCGTTAACGAATTCCTGGTGTTTGGAACCGCGGCGACGGCATCGTTGCTCGCCGGGACCGTTATGTTCTATTTTGGCTGGAGCACGCTGATGTTGATCCCGATTCCAATTCTGATCGCTATTTGCGTTGCACTGGTTCTTGTTCGCAAGGATCCGTTGTTAAGCCGCAGGGCCTCCGCTGCAGCGGCGCGTCACCAGTGAGTGACAGTAAATCCTTTACTGTGACCTAGAAGTTATAGATAAACGCAATAGAAACAACGGGCCAGGCTTTGAAGTCGCTCATTTCATCTTCGAGTTCCAGGCGCTCCGCTTCGAGCGCGTCCTGAAAGACCTGCAGGCCTGCTGCGAGTCCGTCTGCCTGCATGCTGACTGACGGTTCGCCTTGCCAGAGGACACCGAAATCGAAATTCAGGCCAACCTTGCCGAGTATTTCGAAATCGTATCCGACACCAAGGTAGGGTGCAGTACTGGCGAATGACGTGACGCTTTGCAGGGTACCCACATCAGCGGGACTGAAGGTGCTGCCGCCGATATCGAAGTCCACACCGCCCGTGTCCTTGCTCATCATTTGAAATTCATTGTTATTCGAAAACGCACCAACGGTTACGCGGAACGGGCTTAGCGGGAAACGCAAGTTCCCGGTTGCGTAATAGGTGTCTAACGCGAACGTGGCGTCATAGTTGATGCCAGCCTGCGAGCCATCGTCGTCGTAGTCGAAACTGTTGACGCCGAACCGCACATCCAGCCAGGGCAATGCGCTCCAGCGTCCTTCGACACCGAGTCCGAGCGTGCCGGCCTTCAGCCCGACGCCAAAATCGGCGCTAGCCGTCCCAAACGCGACAAGTGCGAGCGCGGCGAGCGCCGCCTTCGTAAAGATGGTTTTCATCGTTGTTCCAGCCCAAATGAGGTGACAGCTGTCAGCCTATACGCGCGTCTCAGATCCGACTGTGCGCCGCATCACAGCTCCGCCAATTCCACCGATTATTGTCAAATCTGGCGGATTTGCGGGGTTTTGTGGGCGGCCCCGGCGTTCCTGCAGGGGTAGTTTGAAATTGCGCAGGACGCGCGGCCATAAATCCGTATTCAAAAGGAGATTGAAAATGCGTGAGTTAACCATGAACGAAATCGAATTCGTGTCGGGTGGCACCGGTGAATGTACGTCTGACGACGCTGGCAACGAATATGCCGGCATCTCGGACACAACCACTGTTGGCGAGGACATCATCAATATTTATGAAGGCCTCGTAGAGGCGACTTCTCACATTATCGAACGTGTCGCAAACGCTCTGTGACACGGTCAGTGCCGCGGCGGTTATTTGCCGCGGCACTCTTTTTTTTGAATGTCAGGCAGAATAACGAAACGGAGGCGAACACGATGACACACGCGGCGAGGATTCCCGGTTTCCACAAGGGTAAATCAGATGTCCGCGGGTTCCAGACCCCGTTCAGGCAGCGCCAGTCGATTTGAATCAGGCCGTTGACTGTCGCATGGGAAATCAATGAGGGCCACAGCGATCCCGTGCTCCAGTACTGAGCGCCGAACACCATTCCCGCGACAAACACAAATGGCCAATGTGCTGACGGGTGATAGACGGCAAAAATGGCTGCCGAAGATGCAATGGCAACCAAGGGGCCGCGAAACTGCATCGCGGACTGGACGTACGCACGATGTGTTATTTCTTCGACAACTGGCACCATGACGGCCATAACGAGAAACCCGAGAAGCACAATATGGGTTGCGGCGCATTGGAATGAAAACAGCGGGCCTTCAGTTGCGAACGGGTTGTCGTTCCGGAACAGGCCGAACGCTATGCCGGCAACGGTCGTTCCCCACCACAGGACTCTGATGAGAATGCCGACGACCAGGGCACGCAGAAATATCGATAGCGATAGGCCTGTTGGCCGAAATTGCTTGATCAGGAACGCCCTGTCCTGGTAGAAAACCGGCAGTGCCAAAACGAGAAAAATCGGCGGCACGACGAGGTAGGACAAATCAGCCGCGTAGTCCCCGCGCAGGCCGTCCTTTAGCAATTCCACCTGTAGCCACGAACGTGCGAACAATGCCGCTGTTGTGGCAGCAATAACGGCGAAAGCGTATTTGATGACAGGACGGTTTGCTCGCATCGCAGCTATAGTAGCTGCAGTTCGGTCGACGTCCGTTCAGAGAAACGGGGCGGTTTCGCGACAAATGGTTTCCGTGCCTAAAGACCTGGCATGTCCGTCATCGTTGGTTCCACCATCTTGTCGCGGCCCCACTTCAGAAATATTGATGCGCGCGCATCCGGGTCGATGTTGACCTTGTCCAGATCGCCCCGGACATGCGGTAAAGCCATAAGGCGCTTGTCCATAACGTGAAACCACAGCCAAGGGATGTAGGCGAGAACGTACATACCGAAATACCCGTTGGGCAGCGAGGGCAGGTCCTCAAAGTGCCGCAAGGACTGGTATCGTCGTAGCGGATTGGCATGATGATCGGAATGTCGCTCGAGGTGGAACAGGACGAGATTGCTCAGTATGTGATTGCTGTTCCAGGAGTGATACGGCTGGCAGCGTTCGTATCGGCCTCTGACGTCCCGTTCTCGCAGCAGGCCATAGTGCTCCACGTAGTTGGCACTGGTCAGCTGCCAGTAGGCGAACAGGTTGTGAATTAACAGGAACGGAATAACCACCCATCCGAATAGCAACAGCAAAACCACGCTGAGAAGCACTGTCATGGCATACGACTGCAGGATTGCATTGCTGCGGTGCCAGACGGACTTGCCGCGGAGCGTCAGCCTCTCTTTTTCTATTTGCCACGCCCTGCGAAACGCAGACGGTATTTCTCGTCGCGCAAACTTGAAGATGCTTTCGCCCATTCGTGCACTGGCCGGATCCGCCGGTGTGGACACGTCCCTGTGATGACCCCGGTTATGCTCAATCGAGAAATGGCCATAGGCGGGGATAGCGAGCACAATTTTGGCCAGGGTCTTCTCGAACTTAGAGTTCTTGTGGCCGAGTTCATGTCCGGTATTGATCGCGAGGCCCGACGTCAAACCCGCGATGATCGCGATTAGTACAAAAGCCCACCAGCTGATCGACATGGACGTGGCATACCAGACACATCCGATCAGCGCGATTAGATGCAATGGCACGACGATATACGTCAGTCGGCGATAGTAACGATCCTGATCGAGCTGCATGACAACTTCTTCGGGTGGATTGTTACGGTCTTCGCCAATCGCCCAGTCGAGAAGCGGTGCAATGATGTAGCTCGTGGCTATCGGCAACAGGAACCATAGTTCGTTACCTGTTTTGAAATGCAGCCAGATTGCGATAAATGGCTGCAGCGGGTACATCACTGACAGTAGCCAAAGCCAGCGTTTGCGATCGATGTAATGGATCGCCTCTCCGTCAGGCAAAACAGCGGTATAGCCTTTCATTGCTTATGTGCTCGTCGACTCTTCGATCGGCTGCAATTATGGCCCAGACTTCGATCATCGTCCATTTATACATAATGAGCTTGCAGCAGCGGGTTCGAGGCGAAAAAAGCTGCAAAACAAAGTTTTGAGGCATTGCGATACAATTTGTTCTATATTCGGTGAAAGCTGGAGTTTGAGGTCTGGCATTGCCGATCGACCTCTCGCAAATAACTAACAAATAGAAACAGCAAGGGGCATAGGTATCAGCACTGTCATTTCCGACGCGCGTACCGACGATGAGCGGCGTAACTTCAGCTGGCGGACCGTTGTTTATGGCTTCGCCCTGTCGCGACGCCTCGCGCACCGGCGAGACGTCGACAACGAAGTAATATTTCTTGACCGGCATCACCCCTGGTTGTTCTTCCTTGCAGTTGGCACCATGCTCCTGTCCAGTGTTGATGCGTTTCTGACATTGCAGCTGATCGAAAAAGGCATGATCGAGGCCAATCCGGTGATGCACGCCGCGATGACCCGGGGCACCATGTTCTTTATCAGTACCAAGCTCTTGCTGACGGCGTTGGGCATCTTTGCCCTCGTGTATCTCGCCAAATCGCATTTTCTGAACCGATTCCGGACCGGCTTGTTTCTAACCGCTTTCTTCAGTGCTTACGCCTGCCTCGTGTGCTACGAATTGGTCAACCTCTTTCGGCTGATGTAGCCCCGGGAATTAGATTCCCTACCGGGGGCGCTTGGGATAAACTACGGCCCCTTCGTGATCAGCACTTACAGCTCCTCTTGACCCCGGCGCCTGGATGTTGCGTAATTCTCTGAAATTATGAGTAATTCCCTGAAGGAACAGCTAGCGTCGACACCGTTGTTCGGTGGTAACGCGAGCGCCGTCGAGAGGCTCTACGAGCAGTTCCTCGAAAATCCCGATTCCGTTGCGGACGGATGGCGTGAATACTTCGAGGCGATGGGCGACCCGGATGCCGAGATTGTCCATTCGGCGATTCGCGATGAGCTGCTGGCCGAGGCCCGGTACGGACGCAAAGCGGGACGCATATCGGCTCGCCAGGCCGGAAAAGCCGCTCCGTCGGGTGAAAAACAGGCGGCCGTGTCGCGGTTGATTCAGGTTTACAGTTTGCGTGGCCACCAGATCGCCGATATCGATCCGCTCGGACTGATGGATCGGCGCGTGCCCGGCGTACTCAAGCCCGGCTATCTCGGATTGACCGAGGCGGACATGGACACCGAATTTTTCACGGGCGGCCTGGCAGGAACCGGCGATGAGCGCATGAAGCTGCGCGATATCCTGTCGCTACTGAAGAAAATCTACTGCGGCAAAATCGGCGCGGAAGTAGCGCATATTTCGCGTGCGCGCGAACGATTGTGGCTCCGCGAGCGTTTTGAACAGGGCATGGCGTCGGGTTTGCTGACCGATAAAGAACGGCTCTGGATCCTCGAACACCTGACCAGCGCCGAGGGCATCGAGCGCTATTTGCATACACGCTATGTCGGCCAGAAACGCTTCTCGCTCGAGGGTGGTGAAAGCCTGATTCCGTTGCTCGACGACCTCATCCAGCAAGGCGGTGCGTCTGGTATCCGGGAAATCGTCATTGGCATGGCGCATCGCGGCCGGATCAATGTACTTGTCAATATTCTGGGTAAGTCGCCCGAGGAACTGTTCGAGGAATTTGAAGGCAAGCACGACCCGGCGGAGCAGAAGGGTTCCGGTGACGTCAAGTATCACAAGGGCTTCTCGGCCGACATGAAGACGCCGGGTGGTAACGTGCATATTGCACTGGCATTCAATCCATCACACCTGGAAATCGTCAATCCCGTGGTTGAGGGCTCAGTTCGCGCACGTCAGCAGCGGCGCGGTGATACGGAGCGGCAGGAGGTCCTGCCGGTGCTGATCCACGGCGACGCCGCATTTGCCGGCCAGGGTGTTGTCCCGGAAACCTTTCAGATGTCGCAGACCAACGGTTTCCGTACCGGCGGCACCGTGCACATCGTCATCAATAACCAGATCGGATTCACAACCAGCCGGCCGTCGGATGCCCGATCGACCGAGTATTGCAGCGATGTCGCGAAGATGATCGAAGCACCGATCTTCCACGTCAACGGCGATGATCCCGAGGCCGTTTTATTCGTGACGCGGCTTGCTTTGCAGTACCGCGAGAAATTCAAGAAAGACGTCGTCATCGACCTGGTCTGTTACCGGCGGCATGGACACAACGAAGCCGAC
>CAMYIS010000034.1 GCA_947258485.1 uncultured Woeseiaceae bacterium | reverse complement strand
GATATCCGCGGGCAGCGTGTGTTGGACCGAGTAGAATCCGCAGGCTTCGGCACGCCGTTTCTTGTTGCGGACATAGACCTGGCTCGCCGGATCTTCGCCGATAATGACGACAGCTAGGCCCGGCGTGATGCCATGCTGACTGAGCAAGGATGCTGTTTGCTCGGTGATGGACTCAGCCAGCAGTTCGGCCTTGGCTTTTCCGTCGATTCGTTTTGCAGTGGTCATCTGGACGTATTCCGTAGATTCCTGTGAGCGCGGCGCATGGTAACGCCGTCGCGTCAGGCCGTAAAGCTCGAGCAAAAATTCAGCGCCGTCGCAAAGAAACACGTCTGCGACAGTCGAGAGCAATACCGCGCAATGTGGCGGGGAATCGGGCTAGAATGCGATTCCGTTTTTGCCAAAAGCGCTTTTCGTGACAGCTTTACTACGCCATCTTCGCGGCATCCTCGTATTCTCCGGATTCGCGATCAACACAATTTTCTGGTTCGTGCCAATCATGTTCCTGGCGATTGTCAAGCTCGTCGTACCGATTACGTCGTTCAGACGCTGGATCACGCGCATCCTGATGGGGCTCGGTGAACACTGGATTAGCGTCAACTCCGCGATTTTGCAGGCTGCAGGATCCATCGACTGGCAATCACGCGGCATGGAGAACCTTAACAAAGACAACTGGTACCTGGTCATGGTCAATCACCAGACCTGGGTGGATATTCTTGTGCTGCAACAGGTCTTCAATCGACGCATACCGTTTCTGAAATTCTTCATCAAGCAACAACTGGTCTGGTTCCCGCTGCTTGGGATTGCGTGGTGGGCGCTGGATATGCCGTTCATGAAGCGCTACTCCAAGTCGTATCTTGCGAAAAACCCTCACATGAAAGGCAAGGACTTCGAGACCACACGTCGTGCCTGTAAAAAATTCCAGCACACGCCGACGTCTGTCATCAACTTCGTCGAGGGGACGCGCTTCAGCGTGGAGAAAAAGCACAAGCGGAAATCGCCCTATCAGCACCTGTTACCCCCGCGTTCCGGCGGATTCGCCATCGCAATCTCGTCCATGGGTGAGCTCTTCACCGCCATTCTTGATGTCACGATGGTGTATCCGGAGGGCGCCGCTCGATTCTGGGACATGTGCTGCGGCGGCCACGTGCCGGTCATCATCCATGTTCAGGAGCGACCGGTCGATGAGTGGCTGTTGGCAGGCGACTACGAGGAGGATCGCGAATATCGGCGCCGGGTCCATCGCTGGCTCGGCGAAATTTGGCAAGAGAAGGACGAACTGATACAACAGGTCCTCGATGACGCGAGAGTCCAATGACCGATAGCCGCCATTACGATACCGTTGCATTTGATGTTCGCGATAACGCGACGATGCTGTTTTTCGCCAAGACATCAGACGAAGGCGATATCAGGGATTACCTGTTGCTGATGCGGACTGTCGACGAGGAGTTCGACGAGTCTATTTACATCGAGATCAACGAACAGCAGTTCGGCGGACACGACCTGATTCGGGAGGCAACAATGACGGGGAATGTTCTGACGCTGCGTCTGCACGAGCCGGCCGAAACGCTGCATGGTGCCGATGAGATCGTGTTGAGCTTTGCTGAGACGGTCGAGAATCTCGAGAGTATCGAAGCCGGAGCATTTCGCGTGTTTGGCGACTTACTCGTGGGCGGAAACGCCTGACAGGTCGTATGCATGAGTAGCAGCGTCGTATTCAGCCTTTATATTGTGCGCTGCTCCGACGACACCCTGTACACGGGGATCGCGTCCGATGTTCGCAAGCGAATTTCCGAGCACGAGTCGAGCCCTCGCGGGTCAAAGTATCTCAGGGGAAAAGGGCCGCTGCGACTGGAGTTTGCCGAGCAGGTTGGTGATCGCGCCGTCGCGTCCACGCTGGAGTACCGCGTCAAGCGACTAACAAGGGCGCGCAAGGAAGCGCTAATCAGCGGCCGTGAATCACTCGGTGACCTGCTGGACGATGTGGACTTCGATCAGGCTTCCGGCGCGGGCTGAGCGAAAATTGCGACTGGCCGGCCAAATTCCGGCATGAATAGCTGCACGTCATTGTCCCATGTATTCCTGAACGCTTCGAGCCACTCGGCAATAGTCTCGAAGTTACTGATGAACTTCGGGCCCGGCACGGTCTTGCCGAACGGCTTGGTGAAGTCGTCGAAGTGAATCGGGTATACGCTGTGCGCGCCGGTGGCGGTCACGAGAGATTGCCAGTACTCCTCGGCGTAGCTTCTGCCAAGACCAGCCAGGCCGCCGACGCCCAGCATGACGACGTCGGCTCGTATGTCGCGAAGCGAACCCTTCGAGAATCCAGCGCTGCCATGCACAACGGTCGTGCCTTTCGGATGCGAAATGACAACTGAATAACTGCCGCCTTCGCGCCAGGCGCTTACGGGTTGTGGCATGGTCATGGGCGCATCGATCGTTCCGTGCATGGGGACCGAGCCACGCCAGCCCAGCGGTGCATGTGGCGACGACATGAGCGTCACTGTGAAGCGACCGAATGTATAGGGTCGATTCCCGACAGCAATCGTAATCTGATCCTCGGGGACGCCTGCACCCCGGGCAATCTGCGCGCTTGATTCGGAACCGAGTACAGAGGCGCTCGTCCGATTCGCGATAGCACCGACATCCATGGCGTGATCGAAATGCGAATGTACTGGAATAATAGCCGCCAGCCGGCGCATCCGATATTCGTCGAGCGCAAAGTTGATCATGGCCGCATCATTGTCAACCGGGCGACGGAAGATGACGTCCGCGAGCGAGGGTCTTGAGAAGAATCCATCGATGAGAATCTGTGTTTCGCCATCATCGAACAACAGTGTTGTGACCCCGAGCCACGTGACGGTCACGGAATCTGTGACCGCCCCGGATGCGATGACCGGCGATGGCCAGGCGATTTTGTCGAGGTTCGGACGGCTGTTCCAAAGCCATGTCAGAGCCGCAGCGCTGACCACAAGAACCGCGGCGGCGATGAGTGTTGCCTGCTTCGCGCGGCGCCTCCACATCGTCATTGCCCCGCGGCAATTCTCGCGAGCTGGCCGGTTAACGGGGCGAGGTAGTTACCCAGGGCGTACCCCAACAACGCCATGAGGATCGATGCCGGAACCAGGCTCGGACGATGATGTGCGGCGACGATTGGCGCCGATGCGGCAGCGCCAATGTTTGCGGCTGATGCTATGGCGACACTGTGCACATCGACCCGAAAAATCCAGGCCCCGGCAAGACAGAACAGGCCATGAATGGAAATCCAGATAAATGCGCCCAAAACAAATGCCGGTGCCTCGGCGAGCCCTGCAACTGAGGCACGGGCACCCATGCCGGCAACAAACACGTAAACGAGCGCTGTGCCGATTGCTGTTGAATTCGGCAGCTTCGAGATTGCGGTTGTTGAAAGTACCAGCGCGAGAGTCGTAACGAGCAGGATGCGAGTCGTCGTTTCCGAAAATACGCCCGCGAGCTTTGGCGAAACAGAGGCAATCCAGTCTGCCAGGCCAGGTGAAAGTGCGTGGCCGATCGCTGTGACTCCAAAAACAACGGCCGCAAGATACAGGTACTGCGGCATCGTCGGCGCTTCGTCTTCTTCAACATGCATTGCGGCCGCCGCATCCATGGCTTCAAGCCGGTCAGCCGGCACGCGGGCCCATTTGTTGAACTTGTCAGCGAAGTCACGTGACATTAGCAGCAGCGGCAGCCAGACGACATACACTGCGTTGTCGGCGATCACGGCCAGCCCGAGCTGCGCGTCGGAAGCGCCCAGCATCTCCTTGGTGGCGAGCATGTTTGCGGTACCGCCAATCCAGCTGCCCGCAAGGGCTCCAAAACCCTTCCACGCATCGTCGCTGAGCCAGTTGTGGACCAGCAAATAGGACACGACACCGCCGACCACGACGCCCGCGGTGCCCATTAGCATGACCAGTACGCCTTTGCCCATGACCCGAATTACGGCCGGTACGTTGACCTTGATCAGCATCAGCACGATGAACACCGGCAACGCGAACTGGCTCAAGCCAGTGTAAATGACCGATTCGCTCGGTATGACATCAAAGTTGTTGAGAAAAACCGGCGTCGCGTAGATAAACAACAGCGGCGGGACGTAATTGAAAAGCCTGGCTTTGCTAACCTGGGCGAACAGGAAGAAGAATGCGGCAACAACGCACAGTACCGCGAGGACACCGATTGGTGATGAAATCAGAGCTTCAGTGGTCGCCATTCAACACGCCTCGGTCCGGGTAATCGCAACCGAGTATAAATCATCGGCCGAACCATCGCGTGCAAGCGTGGAGTGATTTCCGAGGCAGGCCTTATCAGGTGAATGTCAACTGGGCCT